>JAAEOP010001184.1 GCA_024223125.1 Chloroflexota bacterium | reverse complement strand
CATTGTATGTTTCTACGGGGGATGGGTTTCTGTTGATGATAACGGCCGCGGAACCGCCAAATGGCTCACAGTAATGAGTTGTATAGGGCAGCAGGGGCAACAACCAATTGAGGTGACTGTACTTGCCTCCATACCAGCCAAAAGCTATCTTTTTGTTTGCCATGAAAACCTCCAAACAGTAACTTTCGCCATTTTACCATGAATAATCAGTTTCATTTACTACCCTTACGGTCCTGAAATCGCGTTCGGCTGCTGCGAGTATCGTATTTGCCACTTTGTTTGGGGCTGTGGCGGCGCAGCGCAAACTGTGGCCCCATACGCATGGCAATCATGTTTTCAAAAGCGTCGCGGTCTTCAGACAGGATGACGGCAATTTCATCGGCGCGGGTGAGGACGTAGGGGTATTCAAATTTGCATTGGTTGATGGCGAGAGCGTGGATGCGGTTTACGGCCGTCACATCATCTGCCAGCCACTTTGGAAAATCTACTCGTGAAATGTGACGGCCGTTATTAGCCACATTCAAATAAAAAAAGCAAATCTCCTGCCCCCGTTTGCCAAATTGGGTGTTGAGATCAGAAATATTGATGAAGACGGTACTGCGCTGGCCCGGTTGCAAAATATCGCCAAAAATATCCGCATCCGTCAGCCCCACATTGCTTTTGATGAGTGTTTCTGGCTCCAACAAAAACTCGCCCGTTTCCGTATCAATGCGGTCAATATCGAGGGCACGCAACATGTTGACGACGGCGCTGGTGCCAGGGTTACTGATAAAGCCGGTGAGGTAGGCACGGCCGTTTTCCTCATAACATGCCTCTACTTGTTGTAATGATTCCAACCAATCTCGCAATACGGCCGCTTCACCCCGGTACAAAAGCCGTTGGTCCAACAACCCTAAAACGAGGTCTTCTGTCTGGCGGCTTTGTTCGCAAACCGTCTGGCTGAGGGTGGCAATTTCAGCCAGGTCACGGGCTATACTGACATCGGCCGAGGTAAACAAGGTTTCATTTGCTCGCAGTTCGCCGTCGGGAAACTTGAGGGTGGGTTTGGTCAACGTGTCAGGCGCTTTGGCGACGCCGTGGTAATAGATGATAATGCCGATGTTGATGAGGGAATACAAAAAAGGGGCGTGCCGGTCTGGCATGATTTGGGAACCGTCTGCGCCGATGATAACGGCAGTGTCCGGCACAACCGACGCATCCACCCCCGCATTTAACAGTTCATGATCATACTTGTTATGCGGCCGGGCGGCGTACAATTTATTGTCTGTACGGGTTAATGCCAGGTCTAAGCTTTTGTTGATGGTGTCTCGGTCGGCCGCGTGAGCGTTTAACTTTTGGCTGATCTCGCCTTGTTGTGTAGCTAACTGCCGCTGCCGGGAGACGGCCGCTGTCACCATACTGTTAATTTGAGGGAATAATTTTTCATATTCAAGCGTCATTTAGGTAACAACCTCATCCAATGAGCGTCAACTTCTTCATCAGGTAAATTCTCATTCAGCAACCAACCCATCGCCGTAGCGCAATCTCGACAAAATGCCTGACTGCCTTTCGTGTCTATAGTATAAGGAAGTTTCCATTCAGGCGTAATGATGGATTCGGCTGGAGCCAGTACCAAAATGACATCATGGAGCAGCGCCTTTTGGTTCACAATGTGGACTGATGATGGATTCTCTGCATGAACGACATGACGATTCACTAAAATAAAATCGGCTCGTTTTAAGGATTTTGTTAATGCCGACCAACCGTTAGGGTTCCAATGGTGAAAGGTGAAGATGAGACGGCCGTTACTCTTCAAAACCCGGTGACATTCTAAAAAAATTTGTCCTAATACATGATCATATTGACCATTATTATTGGCGTATTGGTCTACGGCGGCGTCATCTAATTCATAATGCCAATCCACATCTTGGGGCAGTAATTTTTGTAGCCAGGCCCGGAAAAAAGCGGCTAAATCGCTGTACTGTACGCTGTCAAAATAGGGAGGATCAGTTACGATAAAATCTACACAGTTATCAGGTAAATTCAGATTAGACGAAGAGCCTTGAATGAGCATGAAGCGGCGACGGCCGTCGGCTAAGTTAGCAAAATCAAACACCTCCGTGCCAGAATCAGTTTCTCCCTCAATCAGCACCTTTTCTGCCTTTCCCTCTACAATACGCCGTTCTTCAGGCTGTGTAGCCCATTTACGGCCGCGCGCAATACGACTATGAAAAAGATTCTTTAAATTCCCGGAGGCTCTTTTGGGATAAAGGGGGTTGTTTTCAGCGGCCGTGTGTGGAAAAGAATAAGCATGATGGGCAAATGTATGCCGGATAGCGCCAGGACGCTTCTTTTTTGTCCCCTTATAACCGCAAAGAAGCGAATTAAATTCAAGCGACGTGGAAACTAATAAGGCTAGATTCAAACGAATGAGGGGATCAAATTGGGGTAAAATCTCAATTGCCTTATGCAGTAGTAACAGTTGACGACTGCTGTAAACATCCAGGTAACTGTTGATTTGCCGGTCTAATAAACTTCTGGATTTTGGCCCTGGAACAATATGGAAATCGGCTGCTGAAAAAGTTAAATTTGCGCGTTGTTTATTAGCCTGTGTTATGGTGTCTCGCTCAATATGGTGAATGGCATTAAAGAACAAGCCATGTTCAGGGCATTTCCCGGCTGTTGTGATGGGTATATAACGTTGGTAATAAGGGATGTGTAAATTGTCTCGATACGGCCGTTGGCACGTTGCGCATAGCTTGTCCGATTTTTCAACCAATGGCACTCGGGGTTCATTTAGTTCAGGTTCAACCACACATTGGTCGTTCTGCAAAATGGAATGAGAGCTAGGGTCAATATGGATGACGGACCCATCATTGTGGTAGCGAAGAATGAACGAATCTACTGATAACACCTGACGGCAATCACAATGTCGTTGCAAACCATAAAGCATAAAGCGCCATTCATGAAGCCGTCCACAATAGGGGCAGGGCGTCTGATAGAGATGTGAAAATTCGGCATGTAATGTCTTGTAAAAATGGTGGAAGGCTTTTTCTAACTCGGCCAGCGGCACAGTTGAAAGGGTTGCCCTGGCTTGTAACACAGGAATGGGATCAATATCGGCTCCAATAACGTTAGCGCCAAGCCGAATTGCCTCATGCAATGTGGTTCCCCCACCCATCATCGGATCAAGGATAATGGTGTCTTCTAAGCCTGCGGCCGAATAGTAATCTTGTTTCGTCTCATCTGTAACTAGATGTTTCAGAATCGTGCGAAACGTTGTACCGCAGCGCCGCGCCCACCATTTATGCAGATAGGAATTCGGCCGATATAAATGTTTATTATACGATTCAAACATTGCTAGTTCATCGGCAAAGGCGGCATCGAACTGCCTATCTATACGCATATCAAAATAACCTATCATTATCACACTTTTATTACAATCAAGTTTAGCACAGATGAGCGACCCCCGGTAATATGAATGAAACGCGGCCAAAATTTGCCTGAAAACCTCTGCCACAATCGAAACTCAGAATTATTCCGGTTTATTGACTGGGTGATGGCCTTACCCTCGGAAATTGAGAAACAGTTTATGAATGATGTAGGGGCATATGAAGAGAAAGAAATGATCTTACATAACCAGTATTGAGTGGATAGCTATGCGACGCGGTATGGAGCAAGGAATGTGAGGAATACGGGAAATATTGCTGGAGACGCTGCAAATCCGTTTTGGTTCCGATGCGTTTTTGGGGACACATATCAGCAAACTGTTGAGATCCGTTGCCGTTTAAGGGTTGTGGTAAAAGTTAGAGGAGATAAAGGGGGCCAGGGCATATGCTGCGGCCGTAGCAAACGATTCCCCTCGCAGTACCAGATTGTTAGTTAAGGCTCCCACAGCGCCCCCTTTTTGTTTACTGTTGTGATCTTGCAAAAGATCATCCATGACGGCGCCAAGTTCTTCACCACTTAAGACACGTTGGGCAATCTGATCAGGGAGTTGAAGGCGGGCACAACCGCCAATGCCGTAACGGCCGTTACCATCCACAACCACCACCCAACCCATCAACGCCAGACCAAATGATTCCCTTTGTACGCCACCTTCCAGCCCTACGCCAAAATCGGCCGCAACTGCTTCACGAGCGGCCGTTGCCCGATTACGCGCCCCTAACATTGTTTCCTCATCACTCATCGGCATAGCGCTGACGCCACTGGGCACAGAGACGGGAACCACGTCAATATCAGACCAGATACGGATAAATGTGGTGGTTACGGCCGTGACCTTTATCGGATTAAGCGAACCAACTGCGACCCTCAATCTCCAATCTCCAATCACCTAATCTCTATCTTCGTCACCGCTTCAAAATCGAGGGTTTCTTGTGTGCCCAGCACTGTTTCCAAAGCCATCTGTGCTACCTGAAAGAAGGATTGCAGTTCGGCGATACGTTCCAGATAATATTCAGCCAGCTCACGTTCTTCAGGGGTTAACTCATCACGCGCTGACTGCAATTGTTCTACACTGTCGCTGAGTACCTGGAGAGCGACTTGCACTTCACGCCGTTCACGGCTTTGCAGCACACTGCGAATCACCCGCCATAAATCAGATTCAGCCTGGTAATATTTTTTGCGTTCTCCCTTTACCCAAACCTCTACTGCCATGCCCCAACGTTCCAGGTCGCGCATATTCATGCTAACAGACCCTTTGCTGATTTTAAGTTCATTGGCCAGATCATCCAGCGAGAGAGGGCCAGGGCTGAGGAGCAGTGTGCCAAATAAGCGGCCCATAACATCGCTAAAGCCAAAAAAACGAGCCAATCTTCCCAGACCAGCAACTGTACTGTTATTTACATCAACCAGATTTTCGTGCATTGTAATCCCCTGCATTCAGAACGTTTTGAATGTATGAGATTATATGTTTGCACGTGGCAAGTGTGCAAGTTTGTGAGTAACGACTGTCAAACACGGCCGTTCAAATGTTGCTTCAAAAATTGACCCGTATACGACTCCTCAACCTGCGCTACCTCTTCCGGTGAACCAAAAGCGACAATATCGCCACCCTGGTCGCCCCCTTCTGGCCCCAAATCAATAATCGTGTCCGCCACCTTGATAATATCCAGATTATGCTCAATGATGATAACTGTATTGCCCTTGTCCACCAGCCGGTTTAAGGCCAAAATCAATTTAGCCACATCATGGGAATGTAGACCCACGCTGGGTTCATCCAAAATATAAATTGTGCGGCCGGTAGCAATTTTAGAAAGCTCCCGGCTCAATTTAATGCGCTGTGCCTCGCCGCCGCTGAGGGTAGGCGCCGGCTGGCCCAACGTAATGTAGCCCAGCCCCACATCCATCATCGTTTTCAGTTTCCGTTTGATACGGGGGATGTTTTCAAAAAAGTCTATCGCTTCCTCTACGCTCAATTCCAACACATCAGCGATATTTTTTTCCTTATAGTGAACTTGCAATGTTTCCCGGTTATACCGTTGGCCGTGGCACACATCACAAGGCACATAAATATCGGGCAGAAATTGCATCTCAATCCGGTTTTGCCCTTGACCCTGACATGCTTCGCAACGGCCGCCTTTCACATTAAAACTAAAACGACCCGGCTTATAACCACGCACCTTACTCTCCGGCAAATTGGCAAATAGCTCCCGGATGGGATTAAACAGATTAGTATAGGTAGCCGGATTAGAGCGGGGTGTACGGCCGATGGGGGATTGGTCAATCTCAATTACCTTATCCAGATGTTCCAGCCCCTCAATCAGTTTATGTTTACCCGGCAGCGCTTTGGATTTGTAAAAATACTGGTTTAACTTCTTGCCCAAAATCTCAATGAGAAAGGAACTTTTACCACTGCCACTGACCCCGGTTACACACACAAACTGTCCCAAGGGCACACATATATCTACATCTTTCAGATTATTCTCTTTGGCGCCGATAATGTTTAGACATTCGCCAGTTCCCTGGCGACGTTTCTTAGGCCAGGGTATGGTTTGACGGCCGCTCAAATAAGCCCCTGTAAGTGATTCTTCATGATCGGTAATGAAATCCGGCGTCCCTTCAGCGACCACTTCACCCCCATGCAATCCCGCGCCTGGTCCCAGGTCAATTAGCCAATCGGCCGCTCGCATTGTGTCTTCATCATGCTCCACCACCAGAACGGTGTTACCCAGGTCGCGCATCCCTTTCAAGGTACGAATCAGACGGGCATTGTCGCGTTGGTGCAGGCCAATACTGGGTTCATCCAGCACGTACAACACCCCCATCAACTGACTACCAATCTGGGTTGCCAGACGAATCCGCTGCGCTTCGCCGCCGCTGAGGGAGCTGGCCCTACGATCCAGCGTCAGGTAATTCAGCCCCACATTCACCATGAACTGTACCCGATCATAAATTTCTTTGAGGATGGAACGGGCGATCATTTGCTGGCGGGGTGTCAGAGGCGTGTTGCCGTCATCCCGGAGGGAATTTACCCAGGGCAGGAGGCGCAGCACGGCCGTTGCTGTCACCTCACTAATCGTCTGACCATCAATATCTACCGAACGGGCAACTGGGTTTAAGCGAGAACCGTTACAAGTTTCACAGGGTTGATCCAACATATACGCTTCTAACTTATCACGCACATAATCAGAGGTAGATTCATTATACCGCCGCCACAAATTATTGATGACACCTTCATACTTTGTCTTGTAATGGCGTGTATCTCCGTTGCGGTTTTTATAGGTAACAACCACATCTTCTTGTCCGCTACCATACAACAAAATTCGCATCTGCGCCTCTGTCAGATTCTTAACGGGGGTATTGATGTCAATGTTGAAATGCACGGCCGTAGCCTGTAACAACTGCCAATAATACCCTTGCTTATCTTCCGTCGGCCAGCCCACAATGGCCCCATTTTCCAGAGACAGCTCTTTATTGGGCACAATAAAATTGGCGTCAATTTGTTTGGTTGTGCCCAAACCCTGGCAGGCCGGGCAGGCTCCATGCGGACTGTTGAAACTGAAAGTACGCGGTTCAATTTCTGAAATACTGGTTCCATCATACGGACAGTAAAGATGCTCTGAATAGAGATGATCTTTTTCCTGTTTCCGGTCAGTGACGTCGTTGATGATGACGATACCGTTGCCCAACGTCAGGGCTGTTTCGATGGAATCTGTCAGGCGGGACTTGGCGGCCTGGGCGTCTTCACTGCCGTCGTCTGGGTTGTGACGAATAACCAGCCGATCTACCACAGCTTCAATCGTATGGTTTTTGTACCGATCCAGTTCGATTGTCTCATCTACCGCACGCACTTCCCCATTGACGCGCACACGCACAAAGCCGGCCTTACGAACGTCATCAAACACGCCTAGATGATGCCCCTTACGATCTTTAATCAGGGGGGCCAAAACTTGAATGCGGCTGTTCAGGGGCATGGCGGCGACATCATCTACAATTTGCTCGGCCGATTGGGGCATGACCGGACGGCCGCATTGGGGACAATGAGGTGTGCCCACACGAGCATAGAGCAGACGCAGATAATCGTAAATTTCAGTCACCGTACCCACCGTGGAACGGGGGTTGTGGCTGACGCCTTTCTGGTCAATGGAAACAGCCGGGCTGAGACCTTCAATCTGGTCTACATCCGGTTTTTCCATCTGCCCCAAAAATTGGCGAGCATAAGCAGACAAAGACTCAACATAACGCCGTTGGCCTTCGGCAAAGATAGTGTCAAAAGCGAGGGATGATTTACCGGAGCCGGACAGCCCGGTGATGACTACCAATTTATCGCGGGGAATTTCAACATCTATATTTTTGAGATTATGGGCGCGAGCGCCGCGTACAATGATTTTGTCTAAGGACATGGATTTTTTTTGGTTGCAAGTTACAAGTTGCACCATTGTCGTTAACTTAAGACCTCGCAGGTTTCCAAAATGATCTACGCCCCTCTGAGGTTTTGCGTTAAAACCTGCGAGGTCTTCGCTTAAGTTAACACTTATGCAAGTTGCACGTATGCAGGTATGCAAGTTGATAAACTTTTAGTAGTTTGTAAAGCAATCTTCTATTCTAACACGGCCGTGAATATTAACAATTTCGACAGGCCACAATTTCTTTATCCGCTCCTTTCTAATATCCGCGTTATAGCTTTTTGAATCATGCCAACCTACAAGGGTGCGCGGAAGTTTTGTTGATGTCTCGAAAGTCCCCGGCGCTTAGCTATATCTGAAATTTGAGAGACGCGCCGGGGACTTACCAATGAGAACGCCTCAATTTTCAATTCACTATTGACGTTTTGCCGACAATTAGCTACGCTTGGAGGTAAGATTTGTTGAGTTAGCATCAGATAGTGTACGAGCCGCATGAACTCAAAAGTCAGGCGGCTTTTTTTATTGGCAACTGCACTATAAAAAAACAGCTAACTTAAATAAGGAGCATGTTAGATGAGCGAGTATCAACAAGGGATAGTCAAATGGTTCAATGAAAAGAAAGGGTATGGCTTCATTGCGCCAGACAATGGTGAAGATGTGTTTGTCCATCATTCAGCCATTCAAGGAGCCGGTTTCAAAACCCTCCTCGAAGGCCAGCGGGTGGAATTCACCATAGAACAGGGCAAAAAAGGTCTTGCCGCTGCGAACGTAACCAAAATAGGATAATTCAATGAAAAGATAGGGCACGTCTGTGCCCATTAGATAAAAACATATTCCTTCTGCCGGGGTCGCCCGGCAGAAGGGTTCATCACCTCTCCCCCTCCTTTTGTTCTGCAACTCACATATTCTTGTTATTCACAACCATAGAATGAGTGTACCATCTTCCATCTTTACGTTATGATGGAATGGATCATTTAATTATAAATGGAGGTTGTATGACGATTTTTTCTTCTTTGACCGAGTTTAACCCCACGCGCACAACATTACACACGTATAGTCAGGCAATGGGAACTATTCCCCGCACACATGCCATTCAGCATCCAAACTGGTGGCATCTTGGTTTGAAGCTGCGTCCGGATGGGTTAGTGACGGACAATGTGCCTTTGCCCAACGGCCGTACCCTAGCCTTACGTATGGATCTCCTTCACCATAAAATTGTCATGTTCAGTAGCGGTGGCGACGACTGTGAATTTGATATGACCAGCGGATTAACTAGTACACAGATGGGCAATCAGATCATTGCTGCGGCGGCTGAATTTGGTTTGGAAGGTGCGTATGCCCGTGAAAAGTTTGAGAACGACGACGGCCGTGAGTACAACCCTGAAATGGCCGCCCACTACTTCCAGATATTGGTTCACGTTGAGCGCATCTTCAACAAACATAAAGCCACCTTGCCCCGCCCCGCAGGGCCAACCCAAATATGGCCGCATGGTTTTGATATGGCTTTTGAATGGTTTGGAACCCACACCCTAACCCATGAAGAACACGGCCAAACGCAAACAGCCCAATCCCAAATAAACCTGGGCTTTTACCCTGGCAGCGATAGTGTAGAGCCATACTTCTTCTCCAACCCCTGGCCGTTTGCGGCCGAGGCATTGTTAGATAATCTCCTGCCACCAGGCACAAGCTGGCATACCGAGGGCTGGGAAGGCACAATCTTCCCCTACGCCGAATTGGTAGGAGACACCCAAGCGGAAGATCGTCTACTTGCTTACGCCCAAACCGTCTTTAACCTGGCGGCGCCCACTTTAGACAATTGATCGGCTAGATATTTATCACCTTGTCACCGTGCTACTTTGTCACCTTGTCAAGTATAATCTTCGCCATAACATAAACCCTACTTTGGAGATGTCCATGTCTGAAACAGTTTCACACTTACAGCCCCTTGCCCCAGAAAAGCTGCGCTTCGTCTGCAACGTAACATTATTTGATTTTGAATCCACGGCCGAGTTAGAGGTAAATACCCGCATTATTGGACAGCCACGGGGGACAAGGGCCATTGCCTTTGGCGTGGAGATTCAGAGTGAGGGATACAATATTTTTGCTGTGGGGGCTACAGGTACAGGACGAACTACTGCCATTGCTCATTTTTTACGAAAGCAGGCTAAGGATAAACCCATACCCGATGATTGGTTGTATGTGCATCATTTTGCAATACCGCATCAGCCGCGAGCTATTTCATTGTCGGCCGGTGATGGGGAAAAGTTCCAGACACGCATGAGAAAACTCATTCAGGATTTACGCCGCGAGTTACCCCAGGCGTTTGATTCTGAAACGTACCAGGAAACGATTGCCGCAGTCAGCAAAGAAATGGAGGAGCAACAAAACACACTACTGGGACAGTTAAGCAAGAAAGCTCAAGAGCAGGGGTTTGCCCTCACGCAGACGCCATCAGGGTTTATGATTGCGCCAACAGTTGACGGCCGTCAACTCTCACCGCAAGAACTTAACCAAATGCTGCAGCAAATGCCGCCCGATCAACAAGCAGCCTTGCAAGAAACCCTCCAGGGGCTAATGGAAGAGTTGAATGCAATTGGGGAACAGCTTCATGAGATGGATTTAACAGCCCAGCAGCAGATGAAAGAGGTTGACCATGAGGTGGCAACGGCGGCCGTGCAGCGCCATTTCGACGACATCAAAGAAGCTTATAAAGATTACGATGAAGTGATGGAATATTTGGAAGAAGTTCATAAAGATGTGTTGACCCAGATTAGCGATTTTGCCCCGCCGGTAGATACGCAAAACACCACCGAGGAGATTGACCTGCGCCGTTATGAGGTCAATTTGCTGGTCAACAATGTAGACGCCAAAGGAATGCCGGTTATCCGGGAATCAAACCCCACGTTTCATGGGTTGTTCGGCCGCATTGAGTATGAAATGGCTTCCGGTCATGTCTTTACCCATTTCACCAATATTAAATGTGGCAGTCTGCATTGGGCTAATGGAGGGTATCTCATTATCAATGGGCATGATTTGTTCAAAAATCCGGCCGCATGGCCAGCCTTAAAGCGAGCGCTGAAAGAACAGAAAATTTACGCGCAACCGCCAGCCCTGTTAGAACAGGGTCAGGTTATGGCTAAATCGTTGGATCCGGAACCGATCCCTTTGTCGGTAAAAATTATTCTAACAGGCAGCCTGTCACTTTACTATATGTTGTATGCACAGGATGAAGATTTTGCCAGCCTGTTTAAGGTACGGGCTGACTTTAACACCTCTATGCCCCGCGAGGAAGATGGAATGTGGGCTTATGCCAATTTTATAGCCGGGCGTTGCCAGGAAGAGGACCTGCACCATTTTGATCACACGGCCGTAGCCAAAATCGTCGAACATGGTTCCCGTCTGGCTAATGACCAACGCAAGTTAAGCACTCGTTTTGGTGAGATTGCTGATCTGGTACGGGAAGCGAGTTATTGGGCCGGAGATAACGACCGGGACACAGTTTCGGCCGCCGATGTACAACAAGCTCTGGAAGAACGCATCTTCCGGGTCAACCGCGCGGAGTCAGAAATCTTTGAATATTTTCTGGATGAGACGATTTTTGTGGCTACAGACGGCCGTGTGGTAGGCCAGGTCAACGGGCTGTCAGTTTTGAATATGGGCGATTATGCCTTTGGTCAACCGGGGCGCATTACCGTGCGTACCTACATGGGTGACGACGGCATTACCCACATTGAACGGGAAACAGAAATGTCTGGCCCTATTCATGAAAAAGGCGTCCTGACACTGCAAGGGTATCTGGGCGGAACTTACGCGCAGAATCAACCCCTATCGTTAAACGCCAGCATCACCTTTGAGCAAAATTACAGTGGCGTAGATGGGGACAGCGCTTCATCTACGGAGTTGTACGCGCTGCTGTCCAGTCTGAGTAGACGGCCGATCAAACAAGGCATCGCTGTCACCGGGTCGGTGAACCAACGGGGCGAGGTGCAGCCCATTGGCGGGGTGAATGAGAAGATTGAAGGCTTTTTCCGTCTCTGTCAGGCGCGGGGCTTAACAGGCAAACAAGGCGTAATGATCCCTGCCAGTAATATGGATAATTTGATGCTGCATGAGGATGTGATCACGGCCGTGTCCCAAAACAAATTCCACATCTGGCCGGTGACAACAATTGACGAAGGGATTGAGTTATTGATGGATTTCCCGGCTGGTGTGCGGGGGGACGACGGCCGTTATCCTGAAGGCACAGTTCATCATCTGGTTCAAACTCACCTGCTACAACTGGCTCAAGGCCTAAAAGATTTTGGGGATGACGATGAAGATGGTACAGATTCAGTAGAGAAATAAGCATGCAACATAAATACTCTCTAGCTATTAGCTAAACTGCTGTATAAAGTCAGAAAATACGGTTAGCACATAGTCTAACATAGGAATGGTTAGTTTGGGGTAGACGCCAATCCAGAAGGTGTTGTTCATAACCATGTCGGTGTTTGTAAGGCGGCCGACAACACGATAATCAACATGTTCATAAGCCGGCTGGCGGGTGAGATTGCCACCAAATAACAGCCGGGTAGCGATGTGACAATCTTCCAGATAACGAACGAGATCATTGCGGGTAAAGGGCGCTTCCGGTTTGACAGTGAGCAAAAAGCCAAACCAACTGGGAACGCTGTTGGGAGTCGCTTGCGGCAGAATCAGGTACTCTTCATACTGTTTTAGACCATCATATAAATACTGCCAGTTGCGTTGGCGCACGGCCGTAAACTCTGCCAACTTTTGTAATTGAGCCACACCCACGGCCGCCTGCATATCAGTCATCTTCAAGTTATAGCCAATGTGAGAATAAATGTATTTGTGATCATAACCACAGGGTAGATCACCCAACTGCCAATCAAACCGTTTGCCACAAGTGTTAGCTACGCCGGGGGCGCACCAGCAGTCTCGCCCCCAATCCCGAAACGATTCCACAATCTTTTTGAGGATGGGGCTTTTGGTGAGGATGCAGCCCCCTTCGCCCATGGTAATGTGGTGGGCAGGGTAAAAGCTGACAGTGGCTAAATGACCGAAGGAGCCGGTAGTACGGCCGTTGTACAACGACCCAACCGCATCACAATTATCCTCAATTAGCCATAAATCATGCTGCCGGGCAACTTCTGTCACTGCATCCAGATTAAACGGGTTGCCCAACGTATGGGCAATCATAATGACCCGTGTGCGTGACGAAATTGCTTCTTCTAAACAGTCTACAGAAACGTTATACGTACCCAGATCAATATCCAGAAACACGGGAACAAACTGATTTTGCACAATGGGATTGACGGTAGTGGGAAAGCCGGCCGCAACGGTAATCACTTCATCGCCAGGTTGAAGACGTCGTTCGCCTAATTTTGGCGACGTAAGCGCCGACAGAGCCAGCAAATTGGCCGAGGAGCCGGAATTGCACAACAACGCATGACGCACCCCCAAAGATCGGGCAAATTCTTTTTCAAATTGTTCCGCGTAACGACCGGTGGTTAACCAGAAATCCAATGAGGAGTCTACTAGATTGATCATCTCGGCGGCGTTAAAAACACGGCCGGAAACGGGCACTTCTGTTTCACCAGGAATAAAGACATGTTGCCCATGTTCAGCTTCGTAAAATTGTTGTACCAGGGTCAGGATTTGTTCTCTCAGTTCATCACTTTTGCTCATAAATGTCCCTGCGGACGGCCGTGTCTCAGCATGAATAAGACAGCACGGCTCCGTTCTTATGGTAGCTTATTGCAAAAGTGGAAAGTTGGCTACTATGCGCCGTTTTACCTGTGTTCAGTATTCAGTTTACTGCACACTGAAAACTACGCTTTCAAGGCTACAGCCGCCCGCCACACCGCCACCACACTTTTAGCATCCTGCAAACGGCCGTCCTGAGCCATCAGCAGCAGATCAGACAAAAGCATGGGGGCTAGTTCAATCATTTCATCGGCGTCGCTGGGGAGGGGATCGAGGGTTAATTCTTGGGCCAGGTAGATGTGCATTCGTTCATCGGAAAGGCCGGGAGCGGGCCACACTTCGCCCAGGGAAGTGAACTGGGCGGCGCGGAAACCAGTTTCTTCGCGCAGTTCGCGCTGGGCGCAAATCAGCCAATCTTCATCCCAGCCGCGTGTGCCGGCGGGCAGTTCCAGGATGGTATCATCGAAAGCCAGCCGGTATTGGCGCAGCATGAGGATTTCGGGGCCGTTGGCTGACGGCCGCAGCGGAACCAACACCACCGAACCAGGATGTTCAATAATGCCGCGAGTGACGGCCGTGCCATCTGGCATTTGCAACGAATCTACCCGTAGTCGCCAGGAAGACCCCTGCCACACAACATCAGAATGTACAACTTTCATGAGGGGACTGTTGATTAGAGATTGGAGGTTTTCCACACACCAATCTCTAATCACCTAAAATGCGAAGTTGATTTTAGACAAACCTTTAACAATCCGGCGGAATTTTTATCTGGTCACCGGGGTAAATTGTGTAAGGCGCGGGGATGCCATTGTAACCGGCAACCTGATCCACGGCACAGCCATATTGCAGACCAATGCGGAACAAATTATCACCGGGTTTTACGGTGTAAACAATATCTGTGCCGCCAGATGGCGGTGTTGTTTCACCTGAACCGGGCGCCGGAATGATTATTTGTTCGCCAACGGTCAGATTATTGGGATCGGTAATTTCGGGGTTGGCGGCCATGATGTCTTCCATCGGTACGCCATACTGATCGCTGATGTTGTAAAGGGTGTCACCTGGCGCAACGGCGTGGGTGGTTTCACCCTGCTGGCCGCTGTCTCCGCCACCTGGATCAGGGGGGACGGGTGTCGGTTGATCTTCAGGAGGGACAGGTGTGGGTTGAACATCTTCAGGGGCTTGAGTGGGGGCAATGGGAGGTAGGGTGGGCACGGCCGTTGGTAATGTGGCCGGGTCTGCAGGCGTTGGCGAGGGTGGCAAATCTGGCTCTGGCACTGGACGCTCACACGCTGCCAAAACTATCAGTAACATCAATAAGCCTATTACTTTCCAGGTTATTTGAATAGATGGAATCTTCATAAGGTTCTCCTCAATTTATTTTGCAAAATGATTTTGTCATGACAGATGAGGTGCTTCTTGAGAATAATCGTTAGATAATACACAATTATGTCAAACCTGAGTAAACATAACGCAGTCTACCATAGGCCAATATGAGCGTCAAGTAGGCGCTTTCGCAGGGGATTTGGGGTTCCGTTATAATTTCGGCTTCATGTATTCTGGAAAGAGAAGTAGGAAACGAATAGGAATTAACGCCCATCTGTTATCTGGAGAAGCAGGCTATCGTCGCGCTGGTATCCACCAATACATTACCCAGATTTTGCGCCATCTGCCCCAGGATGAATGTACGGCCGATTACTTCATATACACCCGGCATCAAGCAGATTTTTTGAATAGTAGTGGGTTAACGGCCGTATCCACCCCCTGGCCCACCGAAAAACGACTGGCTCGTATTGCCTGGGAGCAAACGGCCTGGCCCTGGCACGCTTGGCGGCAGAAAATAGATTTGCTGCACAGCATGGCTTTTGTCACGCCCTGGCTGGCTCCTTGCCCGGCCGTCGTCACTATTTATGATTTGAGCTTTATCCATTTTCCAGACCGCTTCCCGCCCCAGCAAAGGTGGTATCTGGCAAGCCAGACACGCCGTTCTTGCCGCCGTGCCCGCCGCGTCATTACCATCTCCGAATCCAGCCGCCAGGATGTACATACTTTATTTGACGTGCCCCTGAACCGGATTGATGTGGTTGTGCCCGGCGTGGATGAAATGTACCGGCCGTTTCCCGAAGAAGAATTGAATGCGTTCCGGCAACGGCAGGGTATCGGTCGTTATTTACTGCACGTAGGCACATTGCAGCCGCGTAAAAATATCCCCTTGCTGCTAGAAGCATTTGCCCGCCTGAATGAACCAGATTTGCAACTGGCGCTTATTGGCGGCAAAGGATGGCTGTTTGATGAGATTTTTGCCCGCGTACAAGTATTGGGACTGGAAAAACGAGTACGGTTCCCCGGATATGTGCCCGATGCGGAACTGCCATTATGGTATGCGGCCGCTGATGTGTTTGTCTTTCCCTCAGTGTATGAGGGGTTTGGGATGCCAGTGGTAGAAGCGATGGCTTGCGGTACGGCAGTGGTGGCGTCGAATAGTTCCTCCATTCCAGAAGCGGTGGGATCGGCGGGACTATTGTTTGATCCGCAAAATGTGGCGGAGTTGGTGGAGTGCATAACGGTTGTGTTACACGATTCCAATTTATCAGCTAAAATGCGGGCGGATGGCTACCTTCATGCTAAACAATTTTCATGGGAACAAGCCGGGCGAGAAACAACTCAAACCTACCGCCGGGCGTTGGAAGAAGGATGAGCAAACGAAAAATACGCAACATCACCATTTTTGGGGATATTCTTCTCTTTAATGTAGGATTTGCGCTTGCCTACCTGATTCGGTATGAGTGGCAATGGCTGCGTCCCATTGTATTCTACGAACCTTATACAGATTATATTCAGCAGCAAATTGTGTTGAGTTTGTTGCTGATATTTACCTATTCTCAGGCGGGTGTCTGGCAGCGGAAGCGGGGCGAATTTTGGCTGGATGAAGTGTCGCGCATTATTTATGCCACGGCCGCTGGCATCGGGCTGCTGATTGGGATTACCTTTTTTGTGCAGCCAACTCCATTTTCTCGTCTTCTTTTTGCTTGGGCTTTTATGGTTATTATTTTTTTGGTCAGCTTGTTTCGTTTGCTGCGCCGCTTGATTCTATCCCGACTTTACCGGCGTGGTATTTTGAATGACCGGGTGTTGGTTTTGGGAGCCAATGAAGTGGGGCGCAGTGTGATTCGCACATTACTAGCCCGGCCAGATTTGGGTTTTCATACGATTGGCTATTTGCATGATGGGCACAGAGAAAACAACATTGGGCTGGGGCGCATTCCCAATATGGGTACGTTTACAGATTTAGCCGATATTTTGCAGAAACAGCCGCATCTGCATACCGTTTTTATTGCTGTACCGGGCGACAGGCATGCGGCTATTTCACAATCGTTGCAAGTTTGCCAGCAACATGGGGTGCGAGCGCAGGTGGTTCCTGATTTATTGCAATTGAGTATGAACCGGGTAGAGATGAATAATATGGCCGGTATTCCCACGCTGCGAGTGCGGGATGTGGGCATTAGCCGGGGTCAATTATTGACCAAACGTTTGCTAGATTACTCGATCATTTTGCTGCTGGCAATTCCCACGCTGCTGGTCACGGCCGTCATCGCCCTGGCCATTAAATTGGATTCTCCCGGCCCGATCTTGTATTCAGGAATACGAATAGGGAAGGATGGACGGCCGTTCAAAATGTACAAATTTCGCTCTATGGTTGTAGATGCTGATGCTCAAAAGGAGGCGCTGCAGGCATACAATCAAGCCGATGGCCCCATTTTCAAAATAAAAGATGACCCCCGCCTGACGTGGGTAGGCCGCTTTATCCGCCGTTTAAGTTTGGATGAACTGCCACAATTGCTCAATGTGTTATGGGGACAGATGAGTTTGGTGGGACCGCGCCCGCCGCTGCCAGAAGAAGTGGCCGAATATAAACCGTGGCATATGCAGCGTCTTTCTGAAATTGGGGGGATTACGGGTTTGTGGCAGGTCAGCGGCCGTTCTGATTTAACATTCGATGAGCTATGCCTGTTGGATATTTACTACATCGAAAACTGGTCGCTTGGTCTGGACATCCGCATTTTGCTGCAAACAATTCCTCATGCGTTGTCAGGTAAGGGGGCATATTAGGGGAAGTTTGTAAGTATGCAAGAAAGATTCTTTTATCCAGGGTCGCCCCAATCTGTAGCACAATTAATCATACAACAACATGACAAGGAACTAAGAGTCTTCAACGTGAGCCAAGAAACAGTGATTGAGTTTGAATTACCCATTTGGGATGAATCAAAAGATAGAGGCGAGGCGATCTGACAAAGCTTTCAGCGGAGTGCGAGACTGGAGCCGATTCGCTATTTTAGGATGTAGTGATTGAAGTGATCTCGGCAGGAAAGAAGTTGGGTTCTTCTCGCACCCACTGGAGCAAGCGTTGTATACTTGCCACTTGCACACTTGCTATTCTTCCGCAGCCGGTTGATCAATACCCACTACATCTCCATGGAAATTGATGGTGACGCGGAAGCCCATCATGCCTAGCATATCGCGGGCTTGCAGGGGGATGCCCTGGGCAATGATCTGGTCCATGTCAATGTTACGCAAAGAAGCGTCTACGGCCGCTTTGGTCATAAAATCATCTTTGCCCATCATCTTAAGCGTTTGCTCTACAGCCACATCACGGTTGTTGTTAAGCTGGTCCAGAAAGACGGCTAATATTTGCCGGTCTACCATTTCTGAACTGATGTGCCGCAGAAAGCCATTATCATCTATAACATAATTGGTTTCATCGCCGACAACGGCCGTTTCCACCAACCGTTCCGCTTCATCGTAAACTAATCCTTCAAATAATGCTTGTCTTGCCATATTTACCTGCTTTCTTTTTCATATTACCTCAAATGAAGATTATGTGCTTCAATAGGTTGGTGGTTAGTGGCTGGTAGTTTGTACAAACCAATAGCCACTAGCAACTTTATCCATCATTAAGAAATTATACTCGTTTTAGGGGCAAAATTGGGCATTTATATGAGCAAAATTGGAGAGGTTCTCAGGGTTGGTTATAATTCCACGCTTGTTTTGTATAACGAGCAGGGAAAATTGGAAACCAAAAGCTGGAGCTGATAACCTAATATTAAATCTCCAATCTCAAATTTCCAATCTTCATTTAGGCCAATTCCAGAAAATAATGATCCTGAATTGATGCTATTTCGGAATTGGCTGGAGGCTTTTTCAAAACGGGTAGGATCATTTAATTTTTGAAAAAGCCTTAGAAACTGGGAAGAAGGGTACTTACATTGTTTAGACCATTAGACTGGCTGTTGGGCCTATTATCATTAGACATCGGCATTGACCTGGGTACGGCCAATACGCTTGTTTACATTCGTGATAAGGGTATTGTGATCAATGAGCCATCCTGGGTAGCCATCAACCGTCGTACTAAGCAGCCATTAGCAATTGGGGCTGAAGCCCGTGAAATGGTGGGGCGTACTCCGGCTGATATTATTGCTATACGGCCGCTGCGCGATGGCGTCATTTCGGAATTTGAAATCACCGAAGCAATGCTCAAATATTTCATAGACAAGGCGCATGAGCAAATGATTGTCCCCTTTCCCCGGCCGCGTGTCGTGGTCGGTATTCCCAGCGGTGTAACCGAAGTAGAAAAACGAGCCGTGTACGATGCAGCCATTTCCGCCGGCGCCAGAGTAGCCCATCTCATCGAAGAACCGACGGCGGCCGCTATTGGCGCCGGGTTACCTGTCAATGAAACACGCGGTAGTATGATTGTAGACATTGGCGGCGGCACAACGGAGGTGGCTATTTTCGCCATGGGCGGCATCGTTGTCAGCCGTTCCATCCGCGTGGCCGGGGATGAGATGGATGAGGATATCGTGCAGTATGCTCGCAGCAAATACAATTTACTCATCGGTGAACGGATGGCAGAACGGGTCAAAATCGGCATTGGCTCCGCTTTTCCTTTGCCGGAGGAGCGGACGATGACTTTGCGCGGCCGTAATCTGATTAACGGTTTGCCGCAAGCGGTGGAAATTAGCAGCATTGAACTGCGAGAAGCGATGGCCCCTTCCGTCAACATCATCGTGGATACTGTACGTGACGCTTTGGATGAAACACCGCCGGAACTGGTAGCCGATTTGATGGAAGTCGGTGTTTGCCTGGCCGGAGGCGGGGCACAAATTCGTGGGTTGGCCGAACGTTTGGAAGATAATATTAAGATGAGGGTGTGGGTAGCTGAAGATTCAATGACCTGTGTGGCGCGTGGGGCAGGTCGGGTACTGGAAAACATTGAAATCTGGGAACGGTCTCTGGCCGGTCTGCATCGCGGTAGTACACATCATTAGTTTCGTAATCCGTATACGGTATACTGTGTTCCGTAATCCGTTAACCGAATACGGAACACGGAACACGGAACACAGAACACGATGAACCTGGGTGATGCACAAAAGCGGATTCGTTGGGTAACGTTTGCTGTTTTAGCCGGAATTGCTATTTTGCTGACACTGCTGGATAGCAGTGGTAATTTGGGGAATGCTTTAAGTGTGGTGCGGGATCCATTGTCGGCCGTCATCAGTATCACCTCATCCCAGGCAGATACCGTTTCTGGCGCTTTAGAAGGTCCCCGCGATTTACAAAGCGCCCGGGCTGAAATCAGCCAACTGCAAGCCCAAATTGACCAACTAGAACGAGAAAACGAGGAGCTGCGGGAAATTCAAGGGGAGTGGCAAATTTTACAAGACCTGTTTAACCGTGCCCGGCAGTCGCCGGAACTCACTCGCCAGACCGCGGCCGTCATCGGCTACGATACCAGCCCCGCTGTACGCAGCATCATCATAGACAAAGGCGCTGAAGATGGTATTGTGGTGGGGATGCCTGTGGAAAGTTCGCGCGGGTTAGTCGGCCGTATTTTCCGTACCGCACCCAACTCCGCCCAGGTAGCTTTGATTACCGATAACGCCAGCGCTATTCCGTCCCGATTGGGTAACTCTCGCGCTACTGGCGTACTGAGCGGCAGTGGGTTGGGCGGGCCGCTCACAATGGATTGGGTAGATTTGAAGTTTGATGTGCAGGTTGGCGAAGTGGTGCTGACTTCTGGACTGGGCGGCAACTTTCCCCAGGATATTGTTATTGGCCGGGTGATTGAGGTGAATCGCAGTGAAGCAGAATTATTCCAGCAGGCGATTATCCAACCGGGCACAGATTTTGATACGTTAGAAACGCTGTTTATCATTACGGATTTTCAGCCGATTGATACGACTATTTTTGATAGTCCGCTGGAGTAACAGAGATGCCAGACACTTATGATCTCAAATATTGCCTCACTACCTTGTGTGTAAAGTGCCTGGCATCTGTATTGTCATGGAGTAAAGTATACTCATGAGTTCGTCTGTCTATGTGGCGATTCCGGTGATGGCTGTGTTGGCGATTTTGCAAACGGCCGTGTGGCCCTATTTCACTATTTTTGGTCTGGCGCCCCAACTACCACTGTTGATCGCTTTGTCATGGGGGCTGCTGCGCGGTGTCAATGAAGGCATTATTTGGGGATTTATCGGCGGGTTGCTGTTGGATTTATTCTCTATTTCCCCCTTGGGACTGACAGCTTTATCGTACATGATAGCGATTGCGGCCGTGTTGTGGATACAACAAGCAATCTCGGCCGGCCGTTTTATACTCCCCCTATTGTTGGCCGGTCTGGCAACCATTATTTACCTGATTGTGACTCTCATCTTTTTGCGACTTCTAGGCATCTTATCGGATTTTGACACGGCCGTGACCCTCTTACCTCTCATCCTGGCCAACGCCATCATTATGCTGCCTGTCTATTGGCTGATGGTTGGTCTGGATCGAGCCACTTCACCCCATCGTGTTGAACTATAACGGCTGTGCTGAGGTGCGACACACTTTCAAAGTGCGTCGCACCTGAACGGAGAAAACCATGTCTCGCATTGGTTGGGAACATACTGAAGAACAAGAAGCGGCCGCTGAAGATGTTGGTGTACGCGGCCGTCTATACTTTTTTCGTATCTTTATCATCATCATATTTGGCCTACTCCTCTACCGTGTTTACTGGATTCAACAATCTCGCGGGGAGGAACTAACCATACAAGCCCAGGAAAATCAGTTCGCTATCCTGGAAACTGACGCATCGCGCGGTGTCATCTTTGATCGCAACGGGTTGCCTCTAGCGGTCAATCTGCCCAGCTTCAATGTCACTATCACCCCCGCTTTTTTGCCAGACGGGGAGGCTGCCCAACAAGCTATTTACGAACGTTTAGCCTTATTGACCGGTGTCCCGGTGACAAACACAGTCCAACAACAAAATCTAATTGAATCGGCCAACCCTGAATTGGTGCAAACATACTCCCGTTTAGCCCAAGCATTTGGCGCCTCCGTTGAAGAAACATTAGACAATGCCGACGTCGTTCAGCAGCTACCCGACAGCATTGAAGCCATTGTCCAGGAACACAGTTTTGCCCAATACATTCCGGCCGTTATCACCGCCAATGTACCCATCACCCAGGCTTACCAAATTGAACAAGAAAGCATCTTTTTGCCCGGTGTGCGCGTGATACCAGAACCGCTGCGTTACTATCCCAGCGGCGAATATATAGCGCCTATTCTCGGCTACATGGGGCCAATTCCCAATGAAAACTGGATTACTACACTCGGTTACGAACGAGATGATCGGGTTGGTTGGTCGGGGCTGGAATCTTCAATGGAATTAGAATTAGCGGGCATTAAAGGGCAGCGGCAAATTGAAGTGGATTGGACCGGCCGTGAACTGCGCCAGATCGGACTGGAAACAGAACCGCAAGCCGGGCTAAATATGCACCTTACCCTTGATTTGGATTTGCAGATTTTGGCCACAGAAATTTTGCGGCAGGCGATGGAAGCCCGCGAAGCTGTGCCTGACCGTGACTTTATCACCGGGCAAGAATCATTTGTGGAAGTAGGTCAGGCCACGGCCGTAGCCATGAACCCCAAAACCGGCGAAATTCTAGCCATGGTTAGCCTGCCCTCCTTTGATAACAACCGTTTTCAATCGGAAGTGCCGGTGGATTACTATCTAGGTCTGGCTCGCAATGAATATACACCCCTGGTCAACCACGCCATCAGCAGCGAATATCCACCTGGTTCTACTTTTAAGCTGGTACCGGCGGCCGGAGCGTTGCAAGAAGGAGTCGTGTCGCCCAATCGTCTACTGCGAGCGCCCGGCGAAATAACAATTCCCAACCGGTATGCACCTAACGATCCCGGCCGCGCCCAAACGTTTGTCTGCTGGGTGTTGAATACTCCCAAAGGGGAGCACGGAGTAATGGATGTTACCTCCGGGTTAGCAAACTCTTGTGATATTTATTTTTATAAGATCAGCGGCGGTTTTGCTCAGGATGGTGAGTTTGTGGAGGGGTTGAGTGTGGAGGGGATTGCCAAATATGGTGAGCAGTTTGGTTTCGGCCGTATTCAAGGTATTGAACTACCATTAGAGGCAGATGGTAATCTACCCCCAGATCGTTCCTGGAAAGCTCGTGTATTTGGTGAACCGTGGTCAACGGGGGATGATTATAACTTGGGTATTGGTCAGGGGTTTATGTTGGCGACACCTATGCAGGTGGCTCAGATGGCGGCCGTTATTGCCAATGGCGGCTTTTTGTACCAGCCCTCCATCGTGCATCATATGACTGATGAAGATGACAATGTGGTATTTGTGGATGAAAACAGCCAGATATTGGCCCGCGCTCATCCCGGCCCAAACGGCGAAACAACTCTAACCGACGCAGCCGGTAACCCATTGGACGATCCCACGTTTAATATTGAATTTGATACGGCCGGAAATCCTATTTACCAACCCGTTGTTATTGATGCGCTGGATGTGGGCCGCGAATATATCAGAATCATTGCCGATGCAATGCAGTTAGTAAACACTTACATCAGCCCCGAAGAATTCTTTACCGGGGCAACCTATGTAGATTGGTTAGATAATGTGGGCATTAGCACGGCCGGGAAAACGGGAACGGCCGAATTTTGCGATAACATTGCCATTGAAAAAGGGTGGTGCAGCTACGATGATATTATAAACCGGCAAATTCTGCCCACTCATTCCTGGTATGTGGGCTATGCCTCGGCCGAAGACCCAGAAATTGTTGTCTCCGTATTTATGTATCATGGCGGCGAAGGGTCAGCGTGGGCAGCGCCAGTCGCCTGCAATATTATGGCTGCCTATTATAAGGTAGGACAATATGCACCCCCGACCGAGGTAGCCGAAGGGGAAACCTCGCCCCCCCCAGACCAAGTCTGTAATTCCACAACATTTAATCCTGACATCCCGGCCAATTTTCTAGAACAGGCTAAACAGCAAGATGTGATTTTACCGCCGCAGGTAGATTCTCCATTTGATCAGTAGCAGGGGGGGAAACAAAAAACCACCTCATTGTTGGGGGCACAGGCAGCCCATCCCGGTCTCGTTCATGCGGCCCAACTCAGCAATGCGATTGGAGAGCCGCCGTTGTGGCATCATTACGCACCAACATTATGGCAGCGCCAACTTACCCGCGCCTTTTGCCTGATGGCCTCTTCTTACTGGCCGGAGCGAGGGGGGATTTGAACACGGCCGTGAACTTCATCGCCCGCGGTCAGGTAGGTGCAAGCTGACATGTGTCCATGTCTCCAGTCGGCGGTGATTTTGGTGTGGGACAAACCGAAAAAACCAGCCTCACCCTTTGGTTTCGCAGCCTAGATGCGTTGAGCCGTTCTTTACAACTCAGCCCGCTGCGGGAGTTGCTGATCGGGCAGACTTTTGCCTGGAGTAATCCACTCTTGGGGTTCTGTCTTCCCTATTTGTTTACGCCTACATGATCATGTTTTCTTAACACGGCCGTAACAAAAGATGACAAATACCCCGTTACCTCGTACACTGAAAACTAAACGCTGCACAGTAAAAACTGAAAACTTGCTGAAAAAACGAGGAGATAGTCATGCTTTACAAACGCGCCAAACTAGAAGAGGTAGAAGCCATTACCCTGGCCCCCCATGCCCTAAAAAGCGCCGAGTCTCAGGGACGCATTCATCCTGAATCAGAATCAGAAACCCGCACTGCTTTCGGCCGTGATCGTGACCGCATCATTCATACAACCGCCTTCCGCCGCCTGGAATACAAAACGCAGGTCTTTGTCTACTACGAAGGGGATCATTACCGTACCCGGTTGACGCATACATTAGAAGTGGCCCAACTCGGCCGTTCACTGGCGCGAGGATTAGGCTGTAACCAGGATTTAACAGAAGCAATTTGTCTGGCCCATGATTTGGGTCATCCCCCTTTTGGTCATGCGGGAGAATATGCTCTGAACGGACTGATGCAAGAACACGGCGGTTTTAACCACAACACCCAAAGTTATCGCATCGTCACCAAATTAGAGAATCGCTACCCTGGGTTTATGGGGCTGAACCTGACATATGAAACCCGCGAGGGGATGTTGAAACATGAAACAGATTACGATAAATCGGATGTGTCGGCGTATGCTCCTGAAAGACGCGCCTCGCTGGAAGCGCAAATCGCTAATCTGGCCGATGAGATTGCCTACAATGCCCATGATCTGGATGATGGTTTGCGAGCCGGCATGTTCGATTTAACAATGTTGGATGAGTTGACACTGTGGCAGGAATTGAAGGCGGTAGCTGGCTGGCAAACCTGGGAACCGTTTACGCCAATGGTACGCCACGAGATCATTCGAGAATTGATCGGCTTATCAGTGACAAATGTGTTGCAGCACACGGCCGCAAGCCTACGCCAACACCAGATTGATTCCCCCGAAAAAGTGCAAACCCATCCCCACAACCTGGTAGATTATGTCCCCGACTTCGCCGTCAAAGTGAAACAGCTCAAAAAATTTCTATTGGAGCATATGTATCGCCATTACCGGCTTATTCGGATGCAAACAAAAGCCGAACACTTTATTACCGAAATGTTTACAGCCTACATCAAAGAACCCAAAATGCTGCCCACCGGCACCCAAAAACGACTCGAACATAGTTCACACCATCGTGTCGTCACCGATTATATTGCTGGTATGACAGACCGGTACGCTTTAGAGGAATGGGAAAAATTATTTACCCCTTATGAACATGCGTAAAAGAGAGTGGCAAGTTTGCAAGCAACATTTTTTCACTTTGTCAGGCATATACAAATAAAAAAAGCCCCGGCGATTTGCTGGGGCTTTTTTGATCTTTATGGGAATCCTTTAACAAAGAGGCTTAATAATCTAGCAGGTCATCTACCTGATCTTGTACATCTGGCTCGCTAAACTCGGCATCTTTTGCCCAGGCAGAAAGCTCAATCTCGAAGCGTTCAAAGAAGCTTTGCGGGGGTAGGCTGCCACTTTCACCATATTGCATTTGCTTGATTTCAGCATTGACGATGAGGGAAGCTGTTTCCAGAACAATGACTTCATTTTCACGTGCCAGCACCGGTTCCCCTTTGGGAGCTAACTTGGCTTTGAGGGCGTCGTCAAAGAAGGCATGGTCGCTCATAATCACTTTGGTAACGGTGCGGATATCGTTCTTGTCGAAAAGCCAGACTTCAAAGGCGGTTACATTTTTGGGCGTGTCGGTTCCAATGGATTCGGAGATACCAATGCCACATTCACCCATGAAGTCGCCAGCGTTATTTTCTATGCTGTGCGAATCGTCGAAGTTATCACGGCCGTAGCTGTAATTACTGGGAAAACGGGCTAACGGAATAGCGGCCGTTTCATCATCACTCACCGGGGTTGTTTCCGGCATGTCATAATATGTACTCGGTTCCTCATCATCCGTCACCGATTGGCGTTTGCGTAGCACGTACACAATAGCAATAGCCAACGCAACCAGAATCAGAATCAAGAATAATACAACCGTGGTGTTGGCCCCACCGGTATCTTCAGCCGGTTGGGCTGCATCGCCTCCCTCTGTGGGCGGCACGGCCGCGGCCGTACAATCCTGTCCTCCACTCACAACCTTCGCCATTTCGTTGTAAACGACAGGCTGAATATTAGGATCAGGCGTAGTTGTTGCTACTGTGCAAATGTCAGTATAAGGATCGCTCCAACCGACAAAAGCGTTTGTAACAACTTGTGGGTTTTGTGTTTGGGCATATGAAACGGCCGTTGTATTAATATACGTTGCTTTGTATTGTGGAGACAGTGCGTCAGGCGGCGCATCCGTCCATTGAACAGGCCATAACCACCAGCCAAAAACAACCAGCCCAACAATCCAGCCAATGATAAACGCTAAAATTACAGGAATATTCTTTTTAATAAAATCCATGCGGCACCTACCTTATAATGTCCCCTTAACGGGATGTAATAGTTAACATTATGTACATCCCCTCTGCTGCAAATATCTTACCATAACATAAAGCCCCGTCAAGTTTTATGTTTAATGCTTTTCCTCCGTTTTTCCCTGTGGTATACTTTTTCAACTGATTTACCTGTCCATCGATAACTTACACTTTGTACTGGAGGCTCTAGCGTGGCAAACAATCGTGCCCGTTACGAAGAAGCGTTAAATAATGGTCATTCCTATATATGGGATGAAAAATGGGAAGCAGCGATCAAAGAATTTGACTCGGCTGCCAAACTGATACCCAATGAGCCAGCCCCCTATGACGGTTTAGGCACTGCCTACAGTAAATTAAACCAGTTAGAAAAGGCCCTGGGAAATTTTAAAAAAGCGGCCCGTTATTCACGGGGCGACATCATCTATCTGCGTCAGGTAGCCGATATGCAAGAACGACTTGGCATGTTAAGCGAAGCCGGCAAAACCTACATGGCCATTGGCGAAGCGGAACTCAGCCGCCGCCATTTGAATGACGCTATGGATAATTGGGTTCGGGCAGCCCGTTTGGAACCGGACTTGCTTAAAGCGCACCAACGGCTGGCAACTATTTATCAAAAACAAGGCGCCGTTCATAACGCCATCCGCGAATACCTGGCGGTGGCTCGCATTTTGAATACCCAGGGAGAACAAAATAAAGCGCTGCAAGCGTGCCGTCTGGCTTTGCAATTAGACCCCCGCAATGCGGATGTGTTGACAGCGATTGAACAAATTCGCCAGGGTGAACAATGGGGTGATACGGGCAGCCTTCCCCCCTTTAATGGCGACAGCAGCGAACTATCACAACAAATGGCCTCTGTTTTGGGTAAACAGGCT
>JAAEOP010001183.1 GCA_024223125.1 Chloroflexota bacterium | reverse complement strand
TGGACGCCGTTACCGGCAAATTGATACGCCGCTACTATATGGTCAGGCATGATCCCACCAGTGAACTATCCTACACGGCCGAGTTTGTTTTTGACCCTGCTATTGTGGATGGTATCATCTACTTTGGCTGGTACGACCATCTATATGCGGCGCAAGCGCCAAAATAATGAGATATTGAATTATTCCCGGTATCTGGGAGGGGAGTTACGATGAAAAAACATCCCTATCTAATCGCTATCTTCGTGGCATTACTCATTGCATTGCAGGTATTTGCCATTCCATCCGTGTCCGCCGCATGTGGCGACCCCGCGGGGCCAGGCGTAGACTGGAGCGGCTGCGATAAATCAGGTGTTAGTGTTTTCGGTCTTGATTTGTCTGGGGCTATTTTGGTAGGCGCAAATTTAACTGACGCAATCCTAAATAGCCTAATTTGACAGGAGCTGATCTGACTAACGCTGTTGTCGCAAATTCGCAGACATTCCAGACTGATTTCACTAATGCGACCTTATTCGGGGCAACCGGTACGCCGCTTTCCTAATGGCTGGGCAATCTACAACAACACTATTTGTCCATCCGGCATTAATAGCGA
>JAAEOP010001182.1 GCA_024223125.1 Chloroflexota bacterium | reverse complement strand
TCCATCAATGGCAAATAACGTCGCAAATTCGCTATCTTCATACATTACTCCTAATTCATCACGCATTGTCATGTAAATACTCCCTTTCGGGAAGGCGGCTTGGGCAATTTCTGCTGTTTCTTCGGGTATATCCAGGATATAACGGCGGTCGAATGACATTATTTTCTCCATTTTAATTCTGTTTGATTTACCGCCTGAGTATACTATTTTTTCGTAGCGAGGCTCTCACAATCGTTCGCCAACAGAATCATATATTCTGTCAACCACGTGAGATCCCAAAGAGCCAAAAAAACTGATTGTTGCAAGCGTCCTTAACTTACCAACAATCGGTTTAGCTGTGATGATCCCAAAGGGCTATTACAGGGCTATTCAAATTTCATTTATCAGACGATTATGAGAATATTTCCAACTCCTTAACCCCCGCAGATGTTTGCATTCGATACGGCCGTTTACACGCCAATGATCCGACACAGGCATTCTTTTGAAAGGGGTCTACTGTCTCAAACCAAAGCTTCAATAATTTATTCTAATTTCCTTCTGCCACAAACACTCCTGATCAAAAACCGACATCCCAACCAATTCATACAGTTGATTGCTAGCACTGTTGTCAGCACTATTTCCCAAATAGACTGTCGTTGCACCCATCTTGTGCAATCGTCGAAATCCTTCAAGCATCAGCATTTTTCCCAAACCTAATCGACGATGAACCGCCACTGTCCCGATAGGCTCAAAATATCCTGTACAGTGTCGTTCATCAAACCAGATCACACAAAATGCGGCAATGCTTCCATTCGGCGCCATTATCACCAAATCCAACTCTGGTCGGTAAATCGGGGAAATCTGAAGCTCGTGCAAAAACGCAATCGTAATTGTTCCACCAAAAATCTGACTTTCAACCATCGCACGCTCTGTAAACTGCTCCTCAGATAAAGTTTGCACCTCTTGAATAGTGTAACCTTTCGGTAAAACAGTTTCCGAGCCAACTCTATCCAGAGTTCGTTTGCGGAAAACCGTTTCCAACTTGCCTTTGGTATATCCTCGCCGAGTAAGGATCGCTTTCTGCACCTTGTTTCCTTCACAAACTGAACAGTTGAGAAATTGCTTCTCATGCGGGGCTGTTTTAGTTGCCCCATGCTCTTTTTCCACCCAGTCATACAGCATGTTTTCAATTTCCCGATAATCTGGATCCACAAGACATGAAAACTCACTTTTATGCTTTTGATACAAAACTATGCCAACCAGCATTTGTAGCGGATGATCCGTCAACTCCCACAAATGGATGCTTTGTCTGTTTGAATCTAACTTTGAAAATGCTCTAATACGTTCCCAATTAGGTGGATCAATTGTGTAATATGGGTGTCGAGTAATAGCAAAGTTGCGGCTTAACAATTCTCGAACACGTTGATTATTCTCTTCTCCTCGATACTCTCGGTGGTTGATTTTCATATCCATAAAGGGCTTTTTCGTTTTTTTGGTCAGACAACTACGAAAATATTTCCAACTCCCTGGCACGCGTAGCAGCCTGCATTCGACTTCGAATATGCAATTTGCCGTAGATATTCTTCAAATGATTTTTGACCGTGTTGATTGAAATTACAAGTGTTCTGGCAATATCTGAGTTGGTAGCGCCAGATGTAACAAGCGGCAATACTTCTAATTCGCGTGTACTTAACGGTTCTATAAGCGCATTTTCGCCGTCCTGCAGCTTTTGTGGTGCAGTTGGTATCGACTGGCTTGTAGTAAATGTTGCTAATAGCCGCCCCGTGTAGTCTGGCACAATTCCACGCGCTGCTGCTTGATAGAGTAATTTTGCCAGTGCCTGATCCGCGTCCACGAAAACACGAATATAACCTTCTGGCTCGGCAAGCAAGAGCGCCCGTTCCAGGGTACTCATTGCCTCTTCAGCTTGTCCCTTCATATGATAGGCGATTGCCAGCAAGGTCAGAACTTCAATGATGTCTCCTAGCTCTGCTGAATCTAACAGGCGAATTAAATGTTTTAGCGCATCATCGGGCTGATCTTGAGCAATCAAAATCCGCACCAATGTGAGCTGATCGCGGCAATTGAGTAGGTTCAGATCATCATCCAAGAGATTGGCTTTTTCTTTAACCCAGCGGGCAGCGGCGACAAGATTATTTTGAGCCAACCATAGTTTCACTTGCACACCAGATATCAACCCGTCTTCTTCTCGCCTATTTGCCTTTGAGCGAATCTTGCGTGCCTTTTCTAATAATTGAGTAGCAGCATCACTGTCGCTCTGGGCATGTTTTATTAGCGACAAGGCGACATAGCCGTGGATAACGACAAAGAGGTTCCCGGCCTGTTGAGCCAGTTCAATACCTTGATTGACGTAAACGGCCGCTTCGTCGAGACGATTCCACTCATACAAAAGGCTTCCCATATCCACAAAGGCATCTGCTGTGGCTGGTAAAGGTTGACCGCCACCTCGCTCAGTGCCTAGCTGAATCGCCTGACGCAATATGTTTGCCCCTTTGTGTAGATGCCCCATCTGGATTTGCACGGAGGCCAAATTGATTAAAGCCGTTAGCGCACCATAATAATTACAATCTGTTTGTCGATTAATGGTGACAACATCTTCATAATACGTTTGAGCCTTAGATAGATTGCCAAGCGTACGATAAACATTCCCAAGATTGAGCGACAAGGAGGCCTGTAGAGCGTTACTATCTTTTGGTAAATGCTTGAATGCTTGCTGTGAAAAGTTAAGTGAACCCTGTAAGTCGCCTTGCCAGCGAGCCATGAAAGCACGAATGCTAAAGACCTGACTACGAATATGATGGTACTCGGCAAAGTTCTCAGGCAGGAGATCGGCCATGTGGTTTTCGACAGCCTGGAGTAGTGGTTCGATATCGTCTATCTTTCCAGACAAAAGCGTGGCTCGGGCGCAGGCGATGCCCAGCCGTGGCCGAGCATGAATAAGCTCGGTTGGCAGCTTCAAAAGCCAACCCAGAGCGGTAGAAAGATTCCCTTCAATCACCAGTTGCGTAGTCACTGGCTCAATCAATATGGCCGCCCGCTCATAATCTTGCGCCTTCAGCGCGTGCTGGATGGCCTCATCCAAATGGCCTTCACGCTCGTACCATTCATTGGCCTTGAGATGTAACAGCGGCACGGTTTGAGGCTGTAGACGCTGTAGACGATGACGGAGCAGGTCGGCGAAGAGGTGGTGATACCGGAACCACTGTCTGCGATTATCGAGAGGCACCGTAAATAGGTTTGCCTGGTCGAGGTAGTCTAGTAGCTGTTGACTACGGCCGTTTAATTCATGCCCAAATACGACAACATCACACAACCCATTGCAAAGACGGTCTAAGATAGAGGATCGAAGCAAAAAAGATTGCACCTCTTCGGTTTGTTGGTGGAAGATTTCCTCGACTAGATAATCCATTATGTGACGGTCGTCTCCTGCAAAGTTTTGGATGAAATTGGAACGGCCGTTTTGTGTCTTGTAACGGTGCAGAGAAAGGGATGCCAGTTGCAAGCCCGCCACCCAGCCTTCGGTGCAAGTCTCCAAAGCTGCGGCATCGTCAGCAGCGAGAGCCAGACCCATCGTATCGTTTAGAAAGAGGACTGCTTCCTCATGCGAAAATCGCAGATCGTCTGCCCGTAATTCAGTCATTTGTCCCCGTGCCCGTAACCGAGCCAATAGCAATGGCGGGTCTTTGCGTGTTGCGATCACTAAGTGCATGTGGGGCGGCTGATGTTCTATGAGAAAGCGAATAGCTTCGAGTAAAGAAACATTTGCCAGGAAGTGAAAGTCGTCGAGTACGAGAGCAAAAGGGGTTGATATTGCGGCAATATTCTTAATAAGGATTGTGGCGAACGATCTTACTGGTGGTACGGGTGATGCCTGCAGAAGCGTATGCACGTTGTGGCTCATACGTTCATCAATTGATTGCAGGGCGGCGACGAGGTAAGAAAAGAAACGATTCGTGTCGTTGTCGGCCGCATCTAAAGCTAACCAAGTTACTGGTCTCTGGGACTCAATGGCCCACTCACTCAGCAAGGTACTCTTGCCAAATCCGGCTGGGGCAGAGATAAATGTGAGTTTCTGGTGGAGTCCTGAATTTATCTGTTCAACTAAACGGGGACGGGAGACAAGTTCTGGTCGGATGGGTGGCAGATAAAGCTTGGTGGCTAACAACATGTCGGACATGGGCAATAGTACCACCATCATGTCGCATAGGGAACTGTTGGATGTTATTTTAGCGTAACGACATCTTCATCAATACGAAGCTGGCGAGCCAGCAACCAGGCCGTCAACAGACAAATTAAAGGGAGAACGCCCATGAGAAAGCGGAAGGCGTCGTCTGGAGTTGGCCCGGGGTTTTCTCCGCTGACGTAGCCAAAGAGAATTCCGAGGAGGAGCAAAGCACCTGCTTCCAATAGCTTTGAAAGTCGGCCAACAAAGCGATTTAGACTGTAGTATATCCCTTCTTGGCGGCGACCTGTGCGCGCCAAACTTTGATCGATTAGGTTAGCTAGAATCATTTCTCGACAGACTTTGATGCCTCCTAAACCTGCTCCAGCGACGGCAGCGCCGATAACGGCCGTTACCAGATTAGAAGCCAGTCCGATCACAATGGCCGATAGTGTCATCAGTCCGATGCCCACAACCAGGTTTGCTTAATGCCCCAGCGGCGAATCAATCGGCTCCAAAGTGAGACAGACAGAATGGCAACAATGAAAACAGTGCCAAAGATGAATATGGGCGCGAGGGGGCTGGCTGCAAGTTGGAGTAACGAGTTGAGTTTCACTAAACAGGTTCTGCCGGGTTTCTATTGTTGAGGGCATTTGTTTTTTATCGAACCAAACTGCTATGAAAGCCATCTGGTTTTGTGACAAATTCGAAGTATAAGTTTGCAGTTTTTCTCATTCAGTTTCACCGAAATGTTTTAGAACTCTCATTGCCCTCAAAGTATTCCAGCGGCTTGGCCCTCCGGTTTTTTCCATGTCAAAATGAGTCTTACCCGGATGTTTTGCCTGAATTGGCCATTTATTATCCTTCCGTCGTTTTTTCTTCAGTATATCAAGTGCATCCCGCATTCGTGGATCGTAGTTGATCCCTGCAAACTGAAAATAATCGAGTACTCGTAATATATCGTATTTCCAACGTGACGGATACGAAAGCATTAACATTTTCTTATCGATGATATTTCCAGTCCGATCAGATCGAAATAACCTATGTTGTAATAAAAATTCTCTTGATTGGTCTTCCGCTTCGTGAAACTCTTCTAGCCGATACCCATAGCCATTCTTTGCATACTCCAAAATTCCTTCGATAACAGAAATTGTTGAATGTAGTGAACTATGTGTAGCCCCTTTTGTATTGGAATTGCAATTGAAGCCACCATCTTTCATATGTTCCGAAAGTAGGAAATCAACGATTGATTTTAAATCGTCTTCATTTATCTTGAAATATGCAGCATAATTTAGAAACATTCCGTTTACGCAAACATCGCTTTTCTTCTCTGTTCCGATTGGGAAAATCCCTCCATCTGGACCTTTGAGTTTTTGTATTACCTGTGAAATAGATTGCCTTATTTCTTTGTTTTTTGGGGATATGGCAAGGTTCTTTAAATCTAGAATTGTGTAATGCGTTGAAATCCATTTCGGTTGATAAAAACGCTGCCCCCAATGCCCCTCATTCTGGCGATAACTGAGAAATTGGGCACCCCATCCTTCGGCCGCAATGCGCTCCCGTAGGTGTGGTTTTTCAGTTGCTAACAAATCACGATAAACCTGATACTGAATCGAAATATCCCCTTCAAGGAGCCATTCTATGAGTTGACGTTCATCTATCGCGTTTGTAGATTTTTTCATAGGTTTTCATAACGCCTAATGTGTCAATATAGGGTGAGACACTTCACACTCAGAATTTAGTGTAGAATTCGAGGGCGAAGAGGAACATCATGACATAAGAGCAGGCAGATAAAATCGACGAAAATGGACACAGCCCAGCCCCAAAGCCCGATTCCGAAGTGTTGCCCAAGGCCAAAAGGTACTACTGTACGAACCAGGAAGTTTGCTTCTCAGGCCTCTTCCTGGATTGCCAGGGTAATATGCAGTTCATCCAACTGTTTCGGGGCCACTGTGGAAGGGGAGTCGGACATCAAATCGGTGGCCTGGGCGGTTTTGGGGAAGGCCATTACTTCACGGATGTTGGGTTCGCCAGCCATGAGCGCAATCAGTCGGTCAATGCCGGGGGCGATGCCGCCGTGCGGGGGCGCGCCGTATTCAAACGCTTCCAACATATGCCCAAATTGCTCTTTGGCTTCTTCAATGGAGAAGCCGATGAGTTCCATAATTTTGCGCTGCAACGGCCGTTGGTGAATACGAATACTGCCGCCTGCCACCTCAAACCCATTGCAAACCAGATCATACTGCTCGCTTAAAACCTGGCCGGGGTCACTATCTAGCAGGGGAATGTGTTCCTTTTTGGGGGCGGTAAACATATGGTGGCTGGGCGCGTAATGTCCATCTTCCACCGCCTCTTCAAACAGCGGGAAATCAACCACCCAACAAAAAGCCAGTTCATTTGTGTCTCTCAGACTCAGTCGTTTGCCCATCTCCTCGCGCAGGCTGCCCAGCACATCATACACAATCCGTTTTTCATCGCTGGACAATAAAATCAAGTCCCCAGGACCGGCGCCTAAGCGTTCGGTTATAGCAATCAACTGTTCCACTTTGAAGAACTTCACAATGGGGCCGCGAATCTGTTCTGTTTCTGGATGGATGGCTAACCAGGCCAACCCTTTGGCGCCTGCCTTTTTGGCTAAATCTTCCAGTTCATTTATTTGGCGGCGACTGTATGTGCCGCAACCAGGGGCGCAAATGCCTTTCACCGGCCGGCCCGCAGCTACATTTTCAGCAAAGACGCGAAAGGCGCTGCCGACCACAATATCACTGACATCTGTTAGTTCCATACCATAGCGTAAATCCGGCCGATCAGTGCCAAATCGTTCCCTTACTTCATGATAGCTCAAACGGGGGAATTCTTCATAGGCCAGGGGAACGATGCTGGCAGTTTTGACCACGCCAATGGTCATTTCTTCTATCAGATTGAGGATATCATCTCGTTCTACAAAACTCATTTCCAGGTCTAGCTGGGTAAATTCTGGTTGGCGGTCAGCCCGTAAATCTTCATCCCGGAAGCAGCGGGCAATTTGGAAGTACCGTTCGTATCCGGCTACCATGAGAAGTTGTTTTAGCTGCTGCGGACTTTGGGGCAAGGCATAAAATTGACCTGGATGTACCCGGCTGGGAACCAGATAGTCACGCGCTCCTTCCGGGGTGCTTTTGAAAAGGATAGGTGTTTCTACTTCCAGAAAATCTCTTTCATCCAGAAAGTCACGGATGAATTTGATGGCTTTATGACGGATGCCCAGATTGTGCTGTAAGCGTTGGCGACGTAAATCGAGATAGCGATATTTCAAACGCAGGCTTTCATCTACATTATCATCCCGATCAATCATGAAGGGAGGCGTTTTGGAGGGGTTTAGCACTGTTACTTCATCGGCCAACACTTCAATATCTCCGGTGGCTAGATTGGGGTTTTCCTGTCCGGCGGGGCGCGGCAATACTTCTCCTTTTATCTGTAGAACGTATTCACCGCGCACTTGTTCACCGACCTGGAAGCCGGCCGGGGTACGGCCGGCATTGATGACGACTTGACATTTGCCGTTACGGTCACGCAGGTCAATGAAGATGACGCCACCCATGTCGCGTCGCCGGTTGACCCATCCGGCTAAAGTAATGGTCTGGCCGACATGCGCCAGACGTAGTTCACCACAGTTATGTGTTTTTAGCATAATTCTCTTCCCTTTTTTCAATAGATTCCGTGAATTTTATCACTGTGCTAGAAGGGATGCACACATGAAACTGTACAATCTTGGACTGGAGTTGTTTGTGCTTTTGGTATGGTTTAGTAGACAGCGTTGTCTGTAAACTCTGCTGTTATCATTTTACTTGTTTAGGTTACAATGGATTTTTCACCTGAACATTGCCATAAAACTGCCCGTCATTCATATCTTCCGACCACACTATAGCGCAGCCCAACTGTCCCGCGCTCTGGATGATCATCGCGTCCCAAAAGGAAAGCTGGTATCGTTTTTGAATCTGGGCGGCATAAATAATATCTTCAACATTGGGGAAGTGTATTTGCTAAAATATACGAAAGTTGACACCAGTCCGTTTCGTTGTTAAAATTTAGATATTCACTTTAATTTGATAGAGTTACCTGAGTGACTCAAGGATAAAATAGTATGGAATTAATGGAACAAACATCAGTAGAAACAGTTAGTTTGACAAACACGGCCGTAACCACTGTCAAAGGCCTGTTGGAACAAAAAGAGGTGCCCAATCACGGGCTGCGTGTCTTTGTAGCTGGCGGTGGCTGCTCTGGAATGCAATATGGTATGGCTTTGGAAGCTGAGTCACGGCCGTATGATCATGTGATTGAAACGGACGGCGTCAAAGTCTTCATTGACCCCACCAGCATGATGTATTTGACCGGAGCAGTTATTGATTATGAAGACAGCATCATGGGCGGCGGCTTTAAGATTGAAAATCCGAATGCTGTTTCTTCCTGTGGTTGTGGCTCTTCCTTTAAGACGACTGGCAGTCCGGCCGCTGAAACCGGAGCCAGCTGCGGCTGCGGTTAAGTTCTCCTAAACAAAGATAGAAAGCGGGGTTAAATACCCCGCTTTTTTGTTGTCTCATGTCCACTAAATATTTTTCTGTTGTTGAAGCGAACCAAACTATTCATAAAATTGAGCCATTGGTGGCAGCATTGGTGGAACGTCGTGCGAAAATATCCCGCTTAAGCTCAGAGATGGGGCCGCTACTGATGGATTATCGGAATAATGTGGGAGGGACAGTGCCATCTGAAATGACACAAGATTTTGAGACTATTGAACGGTTGCTGGGTCAAATTCAGACGTATGGCTGTGTGGTAAAGGATATTAACACGGGGTTGTTGGATTTTTTGTCGCTGCGTAACGGCCGTGAAGTCTACTTATGTTGGCGTTACGGCGAATCCAAAATCGAATTTTATCATGAACTACATACGGGGTTTAACGGCCGCCGCCCCCTGTGAAATGATCAATTATTAATTGTCAATGATCAATGGAGGCGTTTCCGTTGACCATTGACAATTGTTCGTTGACCATAAGTGTTAACTTAAGCGAAGACCTCGCAGGTTTTAACGCAAAACCTCAGAGGGGCGTAGATCATTTTGGAAACCTGCGAGGTCTTAAGTTAACGACAATGGTTCGTTGACAGTTAAGGCCAATTCCAAAAATAAATGATCCAAAATGAGCGGTATTTTTGGAATTGGATCGAGGGTTTTTCAGATTTAATTGGATCATTATTTTTCTGAAAAAGCCTAACTTTTATTTTCGGTCCGCCATGGTCACATAGTCTCGTTCCCCTTCGCCGAGATAAATCTGACGCGGCCGGGCAATTTTTTGGGTGTTATCTTCTAACATTTCTACCCATTGGGACAACCAGCCCACTGTGCGCGGAATGGCAAATAGTACCGGGAACATAGAAATGGGGAAGCGCATCGCCTGGTAAATAATGCCCGAATAAAAGTCTACATTGGGATACAGATTGCGCTTCACAAAGAAATCATCTTCCAGCGCAATGCGTTCCAATTCCAGAGCAATATCCAGCAGTGGGTTCCGGCCGGTTACTTCAAATACTTCATCAGCAATCTTCTTAATGATACGTGCCCGAGGATCATAATTTTTGTACACACGATGCCCAAAACCCATCAACAGACGCTCACGGTTTTTGACACCTTTTACAAAATCGGGCACATTTTTTATATCCCCAATTTCTAGCAGCATACGCAAAACAGCTTCGTTCGCACCGCCATGTAACGGGCCATAAAGGGCTGCGGCTGCGCCGGCCATCGCTGTGTAGGGGTCTGTATGGCTGGAACCGATGACGCGCATGGTGGCCGTGCCACAATTTTGCTCATGGTCAGCGTGCAAGATGAACAACACGTCCAGCGCTTTTTCCAGAACAGGGTCTGGTTCATAGCGTACCTCGGTCATTTTATCCAACATGTTCAGGAAGTTGCCGGGGTAGCTCAAATTATTGTCGGGGTAGACGTAAGGCAGTCCACGGCTGTGTCGGTAGGAGAAAGCGGCCACGGTGGGAACCTTGGCGATGAGACGTTGAATCTGTTTCAGACGCTCTTCTTTATTTTGGATATTGCGCCCTTCGGGATAATAAGTGGACATGGCGGCCACAGTGGCAATAAACATGCCCATCGGGTGGGCATCATGACGGAAGGCGTGCATTAGTTGCTTTATGTTTTCGTGAACAAAGGTGTGATGCAAGATGTCATATTCCCACTGATCATACTGTTCTTGCGTAGGCAGCTCGCCGAAAAGAGTAAGATAAGCGACTTCTAGGTAATTTGAATTATTAGCCAGTTGCTCGATGGGATAACCACGATACCGCAGAATACCTTTGTCGCCATCAATATAGGTGATGGTACTTTTGGTGGATGCAGTATTTTTGAAACCGGGATCGTAACTCATCATGCCAAAATCATCTTCGTTTACTTTGATCTGGCGTAGGTGCATTGCTTCTATGGTGTCATGTTCCACAGGGATTTCATACGTTTGACCGGTGCGATTGTCGGTAATGGATAGTGTGTTTTTACTCATTGTGACCTCCGTTTAGTTGGTTTATGGGATAATCAATTATTGGTCGGTTCAATTGGTTTTGACCAACCTGAAGACCTGTTAAGGTGTACAAGTAACTGCATATGAGTATACCTTTTTTAAGCGCAAAAGGTAATAAGTTATGCTTAATATTGGCAGATGCGATGGGCGAGTGAGAGGGCTTCGGCTGGGGTGTGAATTTCGCCAGCCGCTTGCGCTTCTTGAATGAGGCGCAGCAAACGGCCGATTTCAGGCCCTTCTTGCAGGTGGAGGGCTTGCATGAGGTCACGACCGTTTACTAATGGCGGTGGGGCGACAGTTTCCTCGTGATGGTTGAAATAATGCTCAAAGAGTTGGGAGACGACGCTCAATAAACGCTCCCATTCGTTTATGTCTCCGGGACCGGCATAAGTAGCCAGATGGTCTGCCAATGATAATATGGCAATATCTAGCCCGGCCAAACCGGTAGCTTTGAAGTAACGGTACACGGCCCGGCGCGTCAGGGATTGTGGGGCGTGGGCTAAATGTAAGGGGTGCATATGTCCGGCGACAATCTTTTGTATGCGACCGATTGCCTGATTGCTGAGGGCCAAACGGCGTAATTGTTGGCCGGTAATCTTAGCCCCAATTTTGTCGTGGTTGAAGAAGCGGATACGGCCGTCAGCCTCTACAGCCTGCGTTTCCTTTTTGCCCACATCATGGAACATCGCGCCGAGTCGTAGGAGGATACTGCCGTCCAATCCCCCATCCACCACCTGTTGCCAATGGGTTTGTAATTGTGGTAAATATGGGTCAAGTTGGGTACGTATGATTTTAATTTCAGGGGAATCTGGTTCGGCAGCGGCCGTTAAACCAGCTTCCACCAATATTAACCAATGCAAAACAGAAATTGTGTGGCTGAACACATCTTCATGGTGGGGTGGAGATTGGGACACGCCAACCAGATCAGCAATATGGGGCAGGATGAAGGGGAGGCATTTCAGCTGGGACAGACGGCGCACGGCCGTGTCTGGCTGGGCTGTTTGCAGCATTTTGAGCAGTTCATCCCGAATGCGTTCGTTAGAGCATTGAGGTAGATGGGGGGCGGCCTCGGTCACGGCCGTTTCTGTTTCCGGAGCTAACTTGAAGTCAAGGCTCACTGCCAAACGCAGGGCGCGCAATGTGCGAACTGGATCATCCAGCAGCGTTTGCTTATGCACATGCCGGATAATCCCTTGTTGCAAATCTGCTTGGCCGCCGGTGGGGTCAATGAGGCTG
>JAAEOP010001181.1 GCA_024223125.1 Chloroflexota bacterium | reverse complement strand
GTTTCATCTGGTACTGCTTACCCGTGAGGAACCTTCATTGCCTTTAGCTCGACTGCGAGCCAACAACCGGATGACCGAGATTCGAGCGGCAGAATTACGCTTTTCCAGCCAGGAAACGGCCGTTTTCCTGAATGAAGTGATGGGCGTGTCTCTTGCCCCTGCGGACATTACTGCTTTAGAAGACAAGACGGAAGGTTGGATTGTCGGATTACAATTGGCAGGATTATCTATCCGAGATCGAGCAAATCCTTCCCAGTTTATTGCTGAGTTGAGCGGTAGTCACCGGCATATATTGAGCTATCTGACCGAAGAAGTTTTGAACCAGCAGCCGGCTGGGATTCAAAGCTTTCTGCTGCAAACCTCAATTTTGGACAAGCTGAACGGCGAGTTGTGTGATGCAGTGACCGGTGGCCAAAACGGCCGTTTCCTATTAGAACAACTATACAACGACAACCTGTTTCTAATCCCCCTCAACGATGAACAGCAATGGTATCGTTATCATCAACTATTCGCTGACCTACTGCGGGATCGGCAAAAAGCATTGCATGGCGATGAAATGGCTGCGCTGCATCAGCGTGCCAGCCATTGGTTTGTGGAAGCTGGGTTGTCCAGCGAAGCCATTCAACATGCTTTGGATGCGGCAGATTACGAAACGGCCGTTTCCCTCATCGAAACATATGCCATGGATTTGCTTTTGGCCTGGCACGCCAGAACTGTGAAAGGCTGGATGCGGTTGATCCCCCCAGAATGGGCTGCCAAAAGCCCCAAAACCAATCTGACATTTGCCTGGATGCATCTGCTGAGTAACGAGTTTACGCAAGCCTTGCCCTACATTGATCGCTTGCAGCGCATGTTTTCTGGTTCCCTGCTGGATGAGAATGCTCCGGCCGTCAAAGCCGAATGGTTGGCGCTCCAAGCCACTCTGCTCAACGCCCAAGGGCAACTGGATAAGAGTCTAACTTTGGCTAATCTAGCGCTTGCCATTGTGCCAGAAGAAGATGATTACGTGCGTAGTCTCATCTACAGCGGATTGGCCAACACATACATACAGATGAATGATCGCACCCAGGCGGTAAATGCGTACCAGATGCTTATTCAACACGGCCGTGTGGCCGGCAGCCTCATTTCCGAATTGATGGGCATTACTGGTCTGGCTTTGTACGCTATACAGCGAGGTGAGTTACAGTTTGCATTTGAAATTGCCACGCAGGGTATAGAGCGAGTCGAGCGTTCAGGGGCGTTACCGCCTATCAGCGCTGCCGTTTATGGCGAGCTGGGTAGCATCCATTATCATTGGCATCAAATTGAAAAGGCGAACTGCTATTTTGTCCGATCTGCTCAAGTGAGTACATTGGGTGGTTTCAGTGATGCTAAGATTTATTATCATGTCTTCCGCTCACGTCTGGCCCAAATCGAAGGTGACTTGGAAACGGCCGTTCAGGAAATAAATACGGCCGTAGACCTGATGCAAGTCGAGGCGCCAACTGCGGTTCGAGAAGAACTGATCGCTCAGCAAGTGCGTGTTGCTCTGGCGAAAAACCGTCTCGTGGCGGCGCAGGCTTTACTCAATCCACATGGGTTCATTTTCCAAAACCCATTGACCTTGCCAGAGCTTTCGTCAGAGCAAGCGCTCAATCGCTCAACTGGTCTTCTTTACACCAGCGCCTTGCGTATCATTTTATATCAGGCACAAATGCCAAGACAACAGGCAAACTTGAAGCAAGGAATCAAATGGACCACGCACTTGATCGCCGAAGCGCGTAAAAGCCAATTCATCCCGATTGTCATCGAAGCGCTCCTTATTCGCGCCCAAATGATGGCCGTATTTGACGATGATCGGGCTAGTCGGGAAGATGTGGCGGCCGCTATTAGGCTGGCCGAACCGGAAGGGTTTGTTACCATTTTTCTGGAAGAAGATGAGCCTGTGGCTAAAATTCTGGCGCAATTACTCAACAATAACCAGCCTGAAACCACCCATACCCATTTCATTAGAAAAGTTTTGGCTGCTTTTCCTGAGCGTCTTCAATCCATAACAAATCCCGCTTCCGATTCAGACAGTTTGCATGACACGCAAATCGATCCTTTGAGCAAACGCGAACTAGAAATTCTGCAACTGATTGGCGAAGGCTACACAAATCAAGAAATTGCCGGGCGGTTGGTGATTACGCTCCATACCGTGAAGAAGCATAGCAGCAACATTTATGCCAAGATGGGCGTCCGCAGCCGTACTCAAGCGGTTGCTAAAGCGCGTGAGCTGCAATTGCTGTAAAAAATTACACTTTCGAGTAATACAATTCTCCCTTTTCTCTAAAAAAATTATACTTCCGCCTGCTGTGAGTACGGCCGTTTTCACCTAAAATAATCTCTATATTCAAAAAACTGATGAGATTGAAATGGCAGCATTAACACATATGGCGTACCCAAGTCGGCGTCACGATTGGCGAGTACGGCATATTCATACTGGGATTGGCGATCTTCATTTTGACGCTGATGCAACTTCGCAAACAGAAAAAAGCGTCACTTATTTTGAGGTAAGGAGAACAATATGTCACAATTAACGCTTACACCAGTTCGTGATGTCGAAACGACAAATTCTGATTGGAATCGATTATGCAAACTGGGCGGTATAGTTGCCTGGATACAATTAGGCTGTTTACTATTCACCATCATTTCCCTCACGATTCTGGGAGCAGAACCCACTACAGCAGAAGCAACTTACAAAATGTTGCAAGATGATGGATTTGTAGGCCTTCTCCGCCTTGATTTTGCAACGCTCATCCTCTTAGCTCTTTTTCCCTTTGTCGCCGTCGCTCTTTTCACTGCCTTCAGATATAGCCAACAAGCTTATGCTCTATTGGCGTTGGTTCTTATCCTTATGGGAACATTACTCGGTCTGGCAAACCATTCCGCTTTTTCCATAATGTACCTTAGCGATCTCTATGCAGCAGCGGCCACGGCCGCCCAACAAGAGCAATTTCTGGCAGCAGGAGAAGCGGTGATTGCCTCAAATATGTGGAACTCGACTGCGGGTTTCCTGGCGGGTATCTTCATGCAGGGAGGCTTTGTATTTATCTCTTTTGTCATGCTGCGGAGCAAAGAATTTAGCAAAGGCACAGCTTACACAGGCATCTTGTCAAACGGGCTTGATCTTATTCATGTTTTTATCATGCTTTTCGCGCCAGCATTGGCAACTACTGTTTTGTCGATTGGCGGTGTGTTTTATTTGATTTGGTTTCCACTGCTTGGCCGTGATCTGTACCGATTGGGGAAAGATGTCTCCCCCGATTGAAGTCATGAAGATGAACACCGTTTGTAACTATCACATTCAAGTCGGTGAATACAATTCGCTGGTACGTCAACCAAATTTACAGTAAGATGGGTAACCATTCAGGTGCCCGGCACCTGAATGGTTACAACCTCACATTACCCCAATGAAAGTTAACTATCAATAACGATATATGGATGAGCGAGGTTTTCGTTATTGATCACAATCGTCGCGTATTCAATCGGTTGACATTCCGTAAGATAGATTTTTTGCCCCTCTACATATCGGGTATTACTTTCCGAACTTGGATCAGGTGATCCTCCGCCTCGCTGCGCCGTTCTGGGAATAGATATTTTGAACGTTACTTCCAAGAAAACAGAATAGTCCCAATACGGCCGTAGCTCTGGCCGATGAAGAAATATGCCATCAAAAATGAGGATGCTTCCCATCTCAGCATATTCTAGTTCACTGCACATTTTTGAATTTGATCGATGATCAAAAATGGCTCTCCGATACCAACCATTACCTTCGGGACCAAGCGGATCAAGCAACACATTAAAGAGGTCTTGATAATTGTACGAGTCTTGGAAAAATCCACGTGGAGAACGTTTGCCCAAACGATAACGAGTTGATTCTGGATTATGGAAGCCATCAATAGAAGCCCGAATGACCGGCCTATCACCAGGGTTGATAGCCTCGGAAAGTTCATCAGCAAACGTGGTTTTACCTGCGCCATCTACACCATCAACAGCTACCCGAACAATCTTATTTTTCGGCAAAAGGCATATTTCCCTGGCTATGTGGTTCAATAATTGCGTCCGTTGTACCATCTTTCCCTTCCACATCTTGTCACTCAAGAAACACGGCAGATGAATCTGCTGCTACATTTGCAAAGTCGGCCTTCGCCGACTGGGTTCTAGTCGGCGAAGGCCGACTTTGCAACCGTAGGCGCGAATTTATTCGCCGCCGACATTGTATCGTCATTCATTGTACCTGATGTTGGGATGTACCCTTATGATGCTGATCTGTTATTCAATTAGTTGAGAACGATTTATAGGATTACTTTATACGAGGATTAACAAGATTTACAGGATGAAATAATCCCGTAAATCCTGTCCAATTTCTTATTTCCAATAAGGTCAACTAATAAAGGGCGCTGGTACGATCGTTTCAGGGGTGGAAGATGAAACACCCTCAAACCATTCCGTCTCTATTCCTTTTCTGGTATCATTTCTCCAATCGTTGACAAGGGGATTACCTACCATGAGCTTGCCTAATTTACGCGACCTGCTTAACCAACATTTCAACCAGGAAGAACTGTATCAGCTTAGTTTTGACCTGGGTATTGAATACGAAAACCTGTCCGGCAACACCCGCAGCGGTAAAGCGCAATCACTGGTTGAGTATTGCCTGCGCCACGGCCGTCTGCCAGAGTTGGGTGAGCGATGCCGCAAACTGCGCCCGGCCGTTACCTGGCCTGATGTAAACGCATTAGCCGCAGAGTGGGCGGAAATACAGGAAAAACACCGCTCTCTCGACAACCTGACCGATGTTTTGTCTGACGATAAGTTGGCAGAGGGAAAAACAAAGCTGCACGATCAAGAGGCAGGCATATTGACCCAACTCATCGGTGGCGACCAGATTGGCGGCGACAAAATAACAACCGGCGACATAACAAACAGCGTAGTCGCCATGGCCGGGGCGCAGGTTAATGTCACCCACATCACCCAGGTGGTGGCCGAAGATTTTTGGCGCCGGCAGCCCGCGCCCCAACAGGATTTACGCCCGGCCACCGCCATGTATTTGCAGTACATCCTCCACCGCTACCGCTTTCTGGATTTCAAAGGGATGGGTGTTTCTGACCGCATCCCGCTGCAACTGCCTTTGGACGAAATGTACGTCCCCTTGAGAGCGCGGATTGAGATGCCGGAAGGAGAAACGTGGGCGCGGCAGCTAAAAGTGGCCGGGCGGGAAGCAAGTGAAGCGGAAATTGAAGCAATGGGCCGCCGCGTCAGTGAGCCAATGCCTGTTTTGAAACTACTGCAACAAAACAAGGGTCTCATTATCCTGGGCGATCCGGGTGCGGGGAAGACCACTTTTCTCAAGTTCCTGGCCTTGCAGTTGGCGTTGGGGCAGGGAGAGGCGTTGGGATTAGGCCAACGGTTGCCGGTGCTGCTGCCGCTTTCCGCTTACGCTAATGCGCTGGCAAAGGCGGATGTGCCCCTGCACCATTTCATTGACAGTTATTACGGTAAATTAGGCAGCGATTTACCCATTGGGGACATGTTGGCCGAAGCGTTACAGCAGGGGCGGGCATTGTTTCTGATGGATGGGCTGGACGAGGTGCGCGACCTGAATATGCGCCATCTGGTGGTGGAGCGGGTAACGACATTTTTTACCTTTCAGCAGCAGCAGGATAACAAATTTATTCTCACCAGCCGCATTGTAGGCTACCGGGAAGTGCGGCCGAATGTGCCCGCTCTGGCCGAATGTACCCTGGTGGATTTTGACGATGAGGAAATAGCGCTTTTTGTGGGCAAATGGACGAGCGCGTTAGAAAAAGCGGCCACGGGGGACAATCTTGCCGCCCAATTGGATGCGGCCCAGGAACGCCAGGATTTGTTAGATGCGCTGCAGCACAACCCCAGCGTGCGCCGCCTGGCGGCTAATCCTCTGCTGTTGACGATTTTGGCTTTGATGAAGCGGCAGGGGGTGACGCTGCCGGAACGCCGGGTAGAGTTGTACGAGCAATATGTGCGTACGCTGCTCAAACATTGGAATCTGGCGCGGGGGCTGGACGGCCGTGTTGCCCTGGAACTGGATGTTGGCGAAACGGTGAAGGCGCTGGCTCCGTTGGCCTTGTGGATGCACGAAACCAGCCCTGGTGTGGGTCTGGTGAAACGGGAAGCGGTGCGGCGTCAACTGGAAGCGATTTACGCGGCGCAGGGGGAAGCCGAACCGGAAAAGGCGGCCCAGGCGCTGCTGGATGACGCCCGCGAGTATGCCGGGCTGTTGGTAGAACGGGGTCGGGGGATGTACGGTTTTATCCATTTGACCTTTCAGGAATATTTGGCGGCCGTGGCCGTGGCCCGAAAAGGGCAAAGTGATTTGCAGCCGGTGGTGGATGCGCTGGCGATGCGCCTGGGAGAGGATAACTGGCACGAAGTAACCTTGCTGGCGATTGGCTACATGGGTATTGTGCAGCAGCGGGATGAAGCGGCGGGGGATGTGCTGGCAAAACTGATCGAGCAGGCGCCGGGCGAGGCGGGGGCGGCGACTATTCTGGCCGGAGAAGCAGTAGCCGACGTCTGGCCTGGGGGCGTGACCCGCCAATGCCGGGACAATGTTATTGATGCCTTGCTGGCTGTAATGCAAGATGACCGTACTGTGCCCGCTGCACGGCGGGCGGAAGCAGGCCGAGTATTGGCTCGCCTGGGCGACCCCCGCCCCGGCGTAGGCGTGGTTAAGCGGGATGGGCTGCTGCTGCCAGATATTTTGTGGGGCAATGAGGTGCCTGCGGGCACGTATCCTTATCAAGAGACAAAAGCACAAATTACCACACCGTACCGTCTTTCCCGCTACCCCATCACCAACATACAGTTTCAATGTTTTGTGGATGCGCCTGACCGTGATGAACCGGAATGGTGGCAAGGGATGCCAGATGATAGAAGGGAACTTAGAGACCCAGAGTTTCCTTATGCCAACCACCCCCGCGAGAGGGTAAGCTGGTATCAGG
>JAAEOP010001180.1 GCA_024223125.1 Chloroflexota bacterium | reverse complement strand
TGTGCATCTAAATAGTTTCGCGCTGTACTTAAACAGGTTGGCAGTTTGCATTATTTATTGCACACGCATTTATGCCAACCTGTACTAGCCAATTCCCGAAATGGCATCAATTCGGGATCATTATTTTCTGGAATTGGCCTAACATAGTTACGTACCGTCTTGGGACTGATGACCAGTTCGGTGGCAATTTCGGCATTGGTGTAATTGCGGGCCAGCAAGGTTAGTACCTCTTGCTCGCGGAGGCTTCATTCTGGGAAGATGTTTAACGGCCGTTCTCGCGGCCGCATCGTCGTAAAAAAGGTCATCATACGAGTGGCAATTGCCGGGCTAAAAATAGCTTCCCCTCCGGCCTCAGAAAAGATCATCGTGTGACCCACGTCGATTTCACAAAACGGCTCGCACAGTAGCGCACGCAGCGCGTGAACGTTATGGGGTATCACGAAAACGCCCCTTGATTCTTCTACTCGCCCGCGCAGAGGATACCGGGTTGATATAGTGTGATTTAATCGGAAATCGATATCGAATTTCGATATTCAAATTAGTTTATACATACTCAGATGGTGGACACATTCATGAGTGACAGTGATAAATATCTCTATTCAGGGTTCATCCGCCTACACGTCCTGCACCACGCTGCTGAGAGGCCTATCTACGGCAGCTGGATGATCGAGGAGCTTCGCGGGCACGGTTATAAAATTAGTCCAGGAACACTTTACCCAATGCTCCACGGATTGGCACGCAAAGGATATCTTCAGGTCCGGCAGGAGGGGCCTGGCAAGCGCGCGCGGCGTCTCTACACGATCACCGCATTGGGTCGCGCCGCACTTGCTGATGCCAAGAGCAATGTGCGAGAGTTATTCGGCGAACTCTTTGAGAGCGAGTCCTGAACCTGAGACAGAGGTAACACGATAAAGTTTTTGACAGTACAGATTAAGGAGACACTTAAATGCAAATAGGAACAATCGAAAGTATCTGGCGTTATCCCGTCAAAGGAATGCGCGGTGAGGAGATTCCACACGTCTACACTGCTTTTACCGGATTGATGGGCGACCGGATATATGGGATGGTTGCAGCGGATGGTGATCCTGGGCATCCGTGGCATACTGGACGCGACCAGGAAGCATTTGTACTTTACAAAGCCAGCTATGAATCCGGCGAAGATATACTGCTCCCAGAAAATCTGGATGCCACATATAGTGAATGGGCACCCGGTATCGATCCTATTTATCCCGATTCAGATGCGTTCAAGGTGAGCGTAGAGACCCCAGAGGGCACGACATATGACGACATCGAAAACCCAGCCTTCATCGCAGACCTTGAAAAACTCACCGACCGCTCACTCCGGGTTCACTTCACCCAGAGGGGCCAATTTGACGCCCGTCCGGTATCGCTTATTTCACTTTCGGCTGTTGCTAAGCTAGGCGAGGAACTTGAGATGCACATCGACAAACGCCGTTTCAGGGCCAACTTTTATGTCGATTGGGATAATCAGGACGATCCTTTTTACGAATTATCGCTTGTCGGCAAAACGTTAAAAATCGGCGACTGGTTGGAAGTGATAATTGTTGAGCGCGATCCGCGATGTACGATGATCACGCTTGATCCCGACACGGCCGTAGCAACACCTAAGATCTTGCAGCATCTTGGAAGAAAACATGGTGGCGATGCTGGAGTGTTTGCTGCGGTTCTACAAAGGGGTCGGGTCAACAAAGGCGATCGAGTTTACCTGAAATGAGTCAGAGTAAGGAGAGCGCACGCGGCAGAGAATCATCTGTAAATGCCTTAGCCAAGAGTTTTCGATTGACCCTCGATGGCGAGAACCACACCGTGCCAATCGCAGCTGGTGAGACGCTCTTACAAGCCACTTTAGCAGCAGGAATTGACGCACCCAATTCTTGCACTAAAGGACGTTGCGGCGCTTGCATGGCATGGCTTCGGAGTGGCAACGTAACAATGGACTCCACTCGGGCACTGTCAAAACGCAATATAGAACGCGGTTACGTCCTTGCCTGCCAGTCGCAACCCTCATCTCCTACCCCAATTTGGCTCGACTGTGATCTTTAGGCTACACCACGCTTTATTGCGGAGAAACACACTTTTTAGAAAATGAGGATCCAATATCTTCGGAGACACGGAAGTTAAGGAAATTTTACACATTATGGAAATAGAAAAAGAAATATCAAAGCAAGGCTCACTCAAAGAAATTGGCCTTTTGTTTTTTAAATTGGGCTGCATTGCATTCGGTGGCCCAGCCGCCCACATCAGTATGATGGACGATGAAGTTGTTACTCGACGCAAATGGTTATCACGAGATCATTTTCTAGATTTAGTGGGAGCCACAAATCTGATACCTGGCCCAAATTCCACCGAAATGACAATGCATGTTGGTTTTGAACGTGGTGGTTGGCGTGGTTTATTTCTGGCTGGCAGCGCCTTTATTTTTCCGGCAGCCACCATCACTCTAATTCTAGCCTGGTTGTATGTACAATATGGTGAGCTGCCTCAGGTGCAACCATTATTATGGGGTATCAAACCCGCCGTCTTGGTCATTATCTTGTCGGCACTTTGGAAATTGGGCAGGAAGGCAATAAAGAGTTGGCAGTTAGCTGTTTTGGGGGCAGTCGTTTTCACGGCCGTCATGCTAGGAATAGATGAAGTGTTAGCTCTACTTATGGGAGGGCTGCTAGGGATGCTCATATGGGGACTGTGGCGCAAATGGCGTGGTTTGTCAATGTTGGTATGGTGGCCAGGGGTCTTACAACTCGATTTTAGTTTACAAAATGATACGACAGTATCTCTTTGGAAATTAGCTCTCTTTTTCTTAAAAGTAGGTGTCACCCTGTATGGAAGCGGTTATGTTTTGGTCGCCTATTTGCAGGGTGGTTTGGTTGAACAACTCGGCTGGCTTAACCAAACTCAACTACTGGACGCTATTGCGATTGGACAGTTTACACCCGGCCCTGTTTTGACAACAGCTACATTTGTCGGCTATTTGGTAGCCGGGTTTCCAGGAGCTATCATCGCGACAATAGCTATCTTCCTTCCTTCATTTTTATTTGTGCTCATTCTTAATCCTTTAATACCAAAAATGCGCCAGTCTAATTGGTTATCAGCCTTTTTGGATGCGGTAAATGTCGCCAGTGTCGGTTTAATGACGGCCGTCTTACTTTTACTGGCTCGTGGCACACTGGTAGATTGGCAATCGATACTCATCATGTTGGTGACGGCCGTGGCTATTTTCCGCTTCAAGCTCAGCTCACTCTGGGTTGTACTATTGGCAGCTTTGCTGGGGTTTGTATTGCAATGGGCAACATGATCTCATTTAATAATCAGCAATTCCCGTAGCTAATCAATTTGTCCCCCCGAAAGAAAGGAGGGGGTAGGTGATCGCCATTTTTGACCTCAAAAAGAGAAAAACTAGGTCATGAAATGAAGCCAAAATCAGCTTACCTCCAGCCATAGGCAAGCGCCAACTGCCGCAGGTATGGAAACCTGAGCCAGCGTATTCATTCTGGGCATGCGGGGGTAATCAGGTGTCATGAATTATCACTCGTTCCACGTGAAAACCAAATGCAATGGCTCGCCAAATCATAGTCATTGAATCCATCGGCAACTCATTAAATAAAGCGCGTAGTTTTTCCCAGAGAGACCGCTTACTGCCCACTTTTGCCCAAGCAGCTTGAAAAAGCCGACAAGCCAGTTGTTGTGCTTGGTCAACAGTAAAGGCCAACATCATTCATAAAACAAAAACGGTGGATTACACCATCCTTTTCAATTTCAAAGCGATTGGTCTGTCCCGTCTCATCTGCTTGGCGTATATGTTCAAACAGATAAGTGTGGTCTCCTGACTTTACTCCCAAAATAAAGCGTAGGTTATGTCGTTTTAACTCCTGAATGTGGGGG
>JAAEOP010001179.1 GCA_024223125.1 Chloroflexota bacterium | reverse complement strand
TCCGTTAAGCGGCGCAACAAATCATAGGTAAAGGTTGTCGTTTCCCCGTTGCCACCGGTAATGGTCAGTAAACTGCCCACGCCGTCGTAGGTGTAGCTGGTGCGGATGTTGCTTTCATGATCGGCAGGTTGGCCGGAGAGATGGTTTTGGATAACGGCCGTTAACCTGTCCAATGGATCATACTCATACGCCGTTGCCACCCCATTTGCATCCGTCAAACTCGTCAAACGATTCAACAAATCATACGCATAAAGCGTGACGTTATCTAACGGATCAATTTCGCTGGTACGTCGGTTCAAGACATCATAACTGTACGTCCACGCATTTCCTTTTGCATTGGTCAAGATGGTCAGATTATGAGCGGCATCATATTCATAAGCCGTCTCTTGCCCGCCCGCTTCAATCAACAGCGTCATCAACCCATCCAAATCATATTCAAATTCAGTCGTATGCCCATTGGCATCGGTAACGCTGGTTAGATTATCTTCTGCATCATAGATGAATGCGGTTACGCCATCCAGCGCATCGGTAATCGTTGCCACATTATCATTCGCGTCATAGGTATACGTCGTCACCCGGCTCAGCGCATCTGTTTCCGTCAGCAGATTTCCCACGCCGTCATAACTGAAGGTCGTCGCATGTCCGCCCGCATCCATCAATCCGATCAGACGGTCTACAGCATCATAAACCATTTGCGTGCTATGCCCATTGGCATCCGTTTGCGCCGTCACATTGCCATTAGCATCATACGCCGTCGTCCATTCGCCTCCCAGACCGTCAATCATCCTGACCATGCGATCTATCACATCATATTCATACTGTGTGACAGCGCCGATGGGATTACTCATACTGACCTGCCGTCCCACCGCATCATACGCATAACTGGTCACATAACTGAGGGAATCCGTCTGGCTTTCCAACCGATTCATCACATCATACGCAAAATTCGTACCGTTCAGCAGCGCATCTACTACAACGGTTACATTACCGTTTTCGTCATAATTGAAGGCCGTGATTGCACCTAACGCATTTTCCACTTCCGTGAGCTGATACAACGAATCATACCGGTAAAGCGTTTCATTTCCGTTCGGGTCGGTCATGCTGACACGGTTATACATCCCGTCGTAACTGTACGTTGTCGTATGCCCTTCAGGATCAGTCTCGCTCAACAATTTGAGGTTTTCGTCATAAGTGTAGGTCGTCGTCCCGCCGCGCCGGTCAACCATTTCTAATAAATTATCGTTGTCATCATACACAAAGTAAGTAGACGCGCCTTTGGGATCAACAATCTGTACGATATTGTCGTTGTCATCATAAATGAATTGCGCCGTATTGCCATTGGCATCGGTAATGCCTGTTTGACGGCCGATTGCATCATACCCATACAAGGTCACATTGCCTAAAGAATCGGTAATCCGCTCCAAATTACCTTCGCTGTCATAAGCGTAAAAGGTCATATTCCCTTTGGCATCAATCAACAGCGTCATTTGCCCATACGCATCATAATTGGCGCGAATCACCGTCCCATCCGGGTTCTCGATACGGGTAAGATTGCCGTCAGCATCATAAACATACGTCGTTGTCCGTGCCGTGCCGTTCGGCCCGCCTTCATCGGTGACGCCGGTGAGATTATTGTCACTGTCGTATGTATAGCTGGTCACATGGCCTAACGGATCGGTTTCGGTGAGCAGATTGCCCTGCGCGTCGTAACTGTATGTCCATGTATGGTCTCGTTTATCGGTGTAGGAAACCACATTGTAATCATTATCATAGGCAAAATGTTCCGTATTCCCCAGCGCATCGGTCGTAGTTGTAACCCGCCCTAAAGAATCATACTCGTCAATCGTGTTGTTGTTTAGATTGTCTATAACCGTTGTCGAACTGGCATCATAACTGCCAAAGCCTTGTGAACCGCTGGCATCCAATTGCTCGATGACGCGCCCTTCGCCGTCATAGAAGTTTTGCAAATAAAGTATGCCGTCGGGGTCGGTGATGGTGAGCAGATTATGGTCGCCATCATAGGTGAATTGGTGTATGCCGCTGTTGGTGTCGATAACGGCCGTTAAATCTTGCGTCCCTTCATCATATGTATATTCAACAACCCGCCCGATGGGGTCGGTAATGCGACTGATAAAATCATCATTCTCGTTAATGCTCAACAGTTCAATAGTGTAGATACGACCGGCCGAATCAACAATTTGCGTCGGATTACCATTACCGTCCCGTTCAATCGTGATACTATTGCCCCAACGGTCATTAACCGCAACCAAATACGCCATGTAGCCGTTTTGAATAAAATGATATGTGACCTGATCCGGCGTAGTCAGCATAAAATCAGGCCCATTGCGCGTCAAATCCATAAACACGCCATCCTGATCAGGGGTGAAGGTTGCGCCATCACCAGTAAAATAAATGCCAGAACCATCGGCAAGGCGCGCGTCTACACTGCCGTCACTGGCTAAACGCAAACTCATGTCAAGAAACGACGACCAGTTGTAACCAAAAACACCGGGTCGAAAATCAAAACCATTGTAGAATCGCTCAACAACCAAATCAAAGCCGCCTAATCCTGGCACAGCAAGGTCGGTAAACTGTTGAATCGGGTTGCCTGTAGTGGTGTTTACTGGATCCCAACGATAGCGCATCCAATTTTTATGTCCCAATTGCCATAAGCGATCCCGTTCTGCTTGAGATAAGGGTTCGGGAAATTCAAAGCCAGGATTCGTACATACGCTTTCCCCACCCAAAATATCTGTGATGGCCGCAAACGCGCCATCAGCAATAGACCCCATGCCTGTCGGATCGTCCATAATGGCGCGATCATAGTAATTGTCCATATAGGCGAGTTCAAGGTGAGTATAGTTAATATCGCTGTTTACATTGGCGACAACATAAATCCAGGAACCGTCTTTCAAACCGCGATTACGCAAACCTGTATATTCGTTTACGCGGCTCATGCCTGCATTGCCAAATGCAGTTTGCAGAGGCTCTCCAAGATCAACCCAGGCGGCAACACCTGTACCGGTAACAGTGTTGTCGCCCATAAAGTGATTCACGGCGTCGAAAGCTAAGGTAATTGCCGTATCTGGATTTGTATTATTGATTTGGTCGGTACGAGCTGGTAGCGTCACATAGTAATCTCCATTACGGGTCATGATAACGTCAACACCGCAAGCAACCAGTCGATCTTTTACCAAGTTGGCAACTTGTAAATTGTACTCTTCCTCATAACCGGCAAAAGCAGGTGGGTAATTAACATACCCGCCGTAAGGATCGCCGCCGCCATGATCTGGGTCGAGAATAACAACAGGCTGTGTGGCCGTTAATACTTGAGTGCCAACTAACAACCCAGGTACGCTTAAATTTGGCGTAAAACTATGGGGAGCCAAGAGAACATAATGGCCGTCTTGCGAAATATCAGCCATAACAATGTTAGCCGATGTATCCACCGCTGAAACCAAACCTTCCCATGCGCCAGTGTGCGGGTTTTGCTGGTAGAGCCGTACACGCTCTTCTTGTAAACCCCATACGTCAGATTCATCGTAGTTAATGGTGACCTTTACCGTTGGGGTGATGAGGTAGGTATAAATTATACGGTCAAATTCGGGGTCGGGAACGGCCGTTCCCGTCACAATCTGCGGCGGAAAATATGAAATAGCATCCTGCGTTGCCATATCCTTGACCGATAAAGCAAAACCAGAACCGACAATGGTCAAACTAGGTGGAGCATTATGTGGGCGAGATTCCAAATACTGACCTGTAGCAGGTTGTTCCACCGCGCCAGCGGCAAAATCAAACTGGACAACCATGCTTGCATTGCCAGGCGCAACTACCTGTCCTCCCGCCTCAGGAGTAATAATGGCGCTAGAACCCACGGAAGCAATAAGTGGAAGGTAAATTTGAGTAGGAGCATGCGCCAAATTGGCAATCGGATTGACAGAAGTTGCCGTTGATTGCACTGGCTCATACATTCTGGCGGGAGTGGGCGCATTGGCAACAAAAGCAAGCTCGCCATCAGGTTGATCATAATCATCCCGCGCTAATGGCAACAATGTATCCAAAGGATCACCAGGAATGAACACCCCATTTTGCAGGTTGCCAATCAACCCACTTTCAGCAAACATATCTAATGGATTGGCATTCAGTTGGTTCTGCTGCCTGGGCGACATTGAATTGGTGGTATTGGGGAATTGGGGGGAAACGACCGTGCCATTATTTAATTGTTGTGGAAACGATGGTGTTAACCGGGTTGATAAAGAGTTTGGTTCCGGTGACGTGAACGATGATTCAGGTAAATCTGGTAAGGGGGGCGGAGTAATGTTCTCTGTTTTGCGAGGTGTTGTGGCCACGGCCGTCCCCACCGGTACAAACGGCCCCAACAACAAAGCCAGCGCCAATACAATATTTACAACGAACAATACGCCAAACTGCTTGTGCTTCATGATTAATTTCTCCCTCTTCATGACTGGCAACGCCGGCAACAACACAAAAAAGGGATGGCACAGGTTAACTGTGCCATCCCTGGCATTTTATCTTATTCGGCTTGCACCCTACAACGATAAAACATGGGACTACTATGTGAAACTAATAACAATACGGAACTTGATACACATGGGGGATTTTACGCTTAAACACACCCCGATTGTGAGTCTATGTAAGCGGTCTTACAAAGTGCGTTACGAATAGGCGACATTTCCCCAAACCCCACACCCACGCTATAATCTCCCACAGTAAATCGCGCAAAGAGGCAGCTATGAGTGTTACCAAAACAATGTTGAAAAACGGCCTGACCGTCGTCCTGAAAGAGATGCGCCATGCGCCGGTAATTAGTTTTATGGTCTGGTACCGGGTAGGCAGCCGTCATGAAAAACCGGGGCATACGGGTGTTTCCCATTGGGTAGAGCATATGATGTTTAAGGGCACGCCCCAGTTTCCCAATGGGATGCTGGACCGAATGGTTTCCCGCGAAGGGGGGCAGTGGAATGCCTTCACCTGGCTAGACTTTACAGCTTATTATGAGACGATGCCCGCCAATCGGATTGACCTGGCTTTGCAGTTGGAAGCTGACCGCATGATTAATGCGATTATGGCTGAAGATGAAGTGGAATCGGAGCGCATGGTCATCATTTCCGAGCGGCAGATGTATGAAAATGATCCTCGTTTTCAGTTGAATGAGGAACTTTCCGCAGCCGCATTCCGCATCCACCCTTACCATCATGAAGTCATCGGCGATCTGGCTGATTTGCAGACGATGACGCCCGCCGATTTGGTGGGGTATTACCGGCGCCATTATGTGCCCAATCAGGCCATTGTGGTAGCGGTGGGTGATTTTCAAACGGCCGAAATGCTAACAAAAATAGAAGCGTTGTTTGGCGAGATTGAACCGGGAGAAACGGCCGTCCCCATCACCCGTCAGGAACCCATCCAAAAAGGAGAGCGGCGGGTGGTTGTGCATGGGCCGGGCGATACTGCTTATCTGACGGCCGCTTATCGTGCCCCGGCCGCAGCCCATCTCGATTTCTTTCCCCTGACGTTGTTAAACGCTGCTTTTGCCGGGGGCGGTAGCCTGGGTATGTTTGGCGGCGGCGGCAGCAATAAAAGTTCGCGGCTGTACAAAGCATTGGTAGATACAGAACTGGCGGCCGGCGCTTACGGGGGCCTGACGCCAACCGTTGACCCATTTTTGTATACGATTAGCGCGGTGGTGAATCACGGCCGTAGCTTGGACGAAGTTGAAGCTGCTTTAGACGCCGAATTAGCCCGCCTGCAAACGGAGCCGGTGACGCAGCGGGAGTTGGATAAAGCGCTCAAACGGGCCAAAGCAGAATTTGTGCTGGCGGGTGAATCCATCACCGGGCAGGCGCAGATTTTGGGGATGGCCGAAGCGGTTGTGGAGGATTATGCCTGGTATGAGACGGTGTTGGATAAGTTGAACGCTGTCACGCTTGAAGATATTGAACGGGTACGTCACACTTATTTGCAGAAACGATTCCGCACGGTGGGGCGATATGAGCCGGAGTTGACGCTGAGAAGTGAGGAGTGAGGGGATGAGGTTGTTGTTTGTACTGGGTTTGGTTTTGTTGGTGGGGTGTGGAGGTAGGGCGGTGGCTACGGCCGTACCGCCAACAGTTGTACCTACAAAAATCTCAGTTCCTACACCGGCTACTGCGGATGCAGATGTGCTGTTTGTGAGGGTAGAGGAGACGGCCGTTAATACCTGGCGCTTTAACGTAACAGTAGCCCATCCCGACACCGGTTGGGAAGATTATGCCGATGGTTGGGATGTGGTGTTGCCGGATGGCACGGTCGTTAAACCCGACCCCGACAGCCCATTTACCCGTCTGCTGCTGCACCCCCATGAAACAGAACAACCCTTCACCCGCAGTCAAAATAATGTGCAAATACCAGAGGGGATTACGACCGTTACCGTCCGTGCCCACGATCTGGTAGACGGTTTTGGCGGCCAGAAAGTAGTCGTTGATTTAACGAAAACAACTGAAACAAATAGTTATGAAATACAGAGATTGGAGATTGGAGATTGAGAGATTGTCCCCAATCTCTAATCTCCAATCTCCCAATCTCCCAATCTCTATGAAAACACTCCCCACCTATTTCCTCAACTTCTTCCGCAATTTACCCAACTACTTTGATGAAGAAGAACGTCGTTTGGTGGTGCAGTCTATCATCATTGGCGTGGTCGTGTGGGCGGTTATCTATCCCTTAAAAGAAGCTGTTCATTGGTTATTTCACACCACGCTCCATTATTTAGAGGAATTGGGGCATGGGCCGCAGCAGCTTCTCGTTTTGGTTCCGCTGCTAATCGGGGCGCTCATTGTCGCGGCCGTAGCCTGGTATCGCGCGGCCGTTATTCATTATCGAGATGGAGAGGGCAAACTGCATGAACTCAACGATGTGGAAGGGGATGGTTTAGAACGGGCTATTTCCCTGTACTACGCTTCCGAACCAGCCTTTGAGCAAGTGTTGCAGGGGCAAGAAGGGTTAGATGTGCGCTGGCAGATGCCCACCTTCACCCTGGCCATCCGCAAATTTGTAGCCACTTTGGTCACATTGGGCAGCGGTGGCAGCGGCGGCTTGGAAGCCAGCGTCACTCTCATTGGCGAAAGTGTGTCCGCCGGTTTGTTCAAGCCACGTCGGCCGATTAAGCAAGCCGGCGAAAAGGTAAGCTTGTTTGGCTATTTTTGGCGTTGGTGGCAGGCTGACGACCCCGATGATTTGCAGACAGCCCAACTGAGCGGTATTGCCGCGGCCGTGGCCGTCTTATTAGGCGCTCCCTTTGCGGCCGCATTTTTTGCTACTGAAGTGATGTACCGCCAACGGCCGATTGTAGAAAAGCTGCTCTACTCCTTAATCTCGGCGCTGGTGGCCTTCTTTTTGACGGACTTAGTATCAGATGGGCACACCGCTATTTTTGAAGTAGAACAACTTTTTGTGCCCCCGTCTAATTTACGTTATTACGGGGTGGTGCTTTTGGTGGCGGCGGCCGTTTCTCTGGTCAGCATCATCTTTAGCAAACTGCGTACCTATTCTGACCGCTTTTTTCATCATCGTTTTACTAATCCCCGGCAGCGACATTTTTTGGGAGCGGCCGTTACCGGGTTAATTGCGGTAGCGGTGGCCTGGTTTACGTATGAATTCGACTTGTGGGAAAACGGATTAGAACTGGTTTTGGGGCCGGGTGAAGGCGTCGTCAATGCCGCTCTGGCTGGCGAGTTGACGCTGGCTGTGGCTCTGATTGCTCTTTTAGCCAAGCTGCCGGCAACGTTGGCTACGGTCACATCTGGCGGCTCGGCCGGACTGTTGGTTCCCTCCCTCTTTTTTGGCACGATGGTCGCCACGGTAGCTGCATCAGTTTTTGGTTATGAGCCGATGCTGCTCATTATTCCCGGCATGACAGCCTCGCTTGTTTCCATTGTGAATGTACCCCTGGCCGCAATCTTGTTTACGATTGAAGTGTTTGGCTCGGCTTACATGGTTCCGGCGCTGCTGACACTGGTGGTTACGTCAATTCTGGCCCATGATCGCACCATTTACCGCACCCAACGGGAAAAGGCTGGCAAACGGCAAATACTACCGGGTATGAGTTCGCGCCGGGTACAGGTTCCACCGTCCTGGTGGGGGCAAACGTTGGTTGATCTCGATTTTCGCAAACGTTATCAGGTGAATGTGGTCGGGTTGATGGAATATCAGAATGAACAAGGGACGCCCCAGGTGCGAATGGATACCTCTTCCACAACGCCTTTGGAGGAGGGGGATGTGTTGGTTGTGGTCGGCCGTGACGAGCATTTGGAAGCACTAGAACAAGCGGCCAAAGCGGATCGGGAAAATGCGTGGCAGACAGCCGTAGATGAAGTTGTTCATGACGAATAGTAAGACCTGCAAGGTTGGCGACCAAAGGTTGCTTGAAACCTCGCAGGTCTGAATGATATATGGATTATAAGACGATTTATGCCACGCAGGCAGAAGCGTATGAACGGCTGGTGGCACGAGAAGATGTAGCTGGGAATATTTTGGCGACACTGGGGGATCTACGGCCATTAACCTCATCCACAATCATCGAATTTGGCGCTGGCACAGGGCGGCTGACTTGTTTGTTAGCGCCGCTGGTGAAGTCTATTCAGGCGTTTGATGAGTCAGCGGCAATGTTGGCGGTGGCTAGACGGAAGTTACAGGCAAACGATAGGGTAAATTGGGGCACGGCCGTCGCTGATCATCGCGTTATTCCCAGCCCAAACAACAGTGCCGACATGGTTATTGAAGGGTGGGCATTTGCCCATTTTGTGGGCTGGTTCCCCCAATCGTGGCCGCAGGAAGTGGGGCTGGCTCTGGCTGAAATGGAACGATTGCTGCGTCCTGGCGGCACGATAATTTTGCTAGAGACATTGGGAACCGGTTTTACACAACCACATGCGCCGGAAAGGTTACGGCCGTTTTACGCCTGGCTAGAAACAGAAAATCACTTTCAATCTACCTGGATTCGTACCGATTATCAGTTTGCGGACTTAGCCGAGGCAGTGGCATTGTTAAACTTTTTCTTTGGCCCCGAAATGGCCCAACAAGCCCAGACGCAATCAAATACACGCTTCCCCGAATGTACCGGCATCTGGTGGAAAACGATTTAGGCAGTCGAGCAAAATTTGCCTGAATCTGATTACATCTACCCTGCGATACCAATAATCAGCACGGGAATATCAATATCTGAAACCCCTCTATGTTCCAAGTCCCATACAAACTGCTCAAAATAAGACACGCCAGTTGACATTTCAGATGCGAGTTCCTTTAGTGGCACAATCTCAACGCCGACATTAATGAAGCCCTCATTGTGAAATATCGTCATTTTGGCACATACGTTGTAAACCATAAAGGCATATTTGCCGAATTGAACCTCAACCCCAAGCCGGTTTTTGAGGAAGTCCATTTCACGGTATGCGTTTTGAGTTGAAGATGGTGGAGAATATTCTGGAGTATAGAAGTTAGTAGGGTAATTACAAAGGACACGATTATTTGGATTCCATCCACGTTTCACGAATTCCCTTTTGAAAGATTTGTTCAGAGAACTTGGTTTGAAGAGAAGCTTGCCCGGCATCGTTTTTTCTTCGCTAACTTTCGTTTTGTGACTGTTAGAGTCAACGGATTCGATGACTGCAATGATTTCTGATAGTTGATCGCTATAATTAGCTTCAATTACCTCTCGCCCTCGATTAAACGAGTATAACCCACCAATTATCATTTATATTCCTCTTTTGTTTCCAATAATTTCTTTTGAATGGCTAAATCCCATTCAGGCGGCCGTTTAGACACCTTTTCTTTTCCCGTTGGTTTATGAATGGGTTTGCCAAGCGGCCTTATACGCAGTGTGCCACTTAAATATGATTCGATTCTTTGTTGCGCTATTTCCACATAATTTGATTCTTGCTCGCTGCCCATTGCTTTGCGGCCGTGTTTAACGGCCGCTATCAACGCCGAACCGACACCCGCGTAAGGATCAAACACGCTATCCCCTTCGTTGGTCAGGGCAAGAACGCATCTTTCAACCAATTCAATGGGAAACTGGCACGGGTGTATGGTTTTTTCGGGATGGTTTGATTTCACATTTGGAATTTCCCAAAATCCTTCTTCCCATTCTTCACATATCTTTTGCCAGACATCGGAAGGATTTTTTCCTTTAGGGTTCCCAGATGGCTTACCTTTATTGGGGCCTTTATAATGCCGTTTGCCAGGATATTTTGAGGGAACCCGAACAGGGTCTAAATTGAAGGTGTAATCAGCGGATTTTGTAAACCATAGCAACGTTTCGTATCTGCCTGAAAAACGTTTCTTTGTGTGCAGCCCATGACCAAAATGCCAGATAAGTCTGTTACGCAATTGATACCCCTGCTCTTTGAAGATCGGATAGTAATAAATGTCGAGGGGAAAAACTTCGCCTTTATGGACATAGTTCCCAACCTGCCAGCAAAGGCTGCCATCAGGGCGCAGAACACGGTACAAATTCTTAATTGTTTGTTGCTGTGAGGCTAAATACTTTTCAATGGATACTTTGTCTTCATATTCTTTGCCCAAATTGTAGGGAGGTGAACTGATTATTAGTTTGACAGAGGCATCAGGCAAACTGCTGATAAAGTCATTTACATCCCCATTAAAAATGACAATATCAGCATCATTTCTAAATTCTGAGGAAATCGTTTTGGTCTGTGCGAATAAACCTTGTTCCATTATACAATGTATCCTTCGTAAGAAATTTGCCAATTTTAGCACGTATGTTTGTGTTTCGCTTACGAATAATTGAAAGCAACCTAACGCTTTGTTCATCGGGCACGAGAAAAAACCAGAACCTTTGCGGTCGTGTGGTCTTCAACAATCATGTACTTGAATAGGCTGATGATCATGTTCACTTGTTGTTATAGGGCAACATCAGAATAGTAGCTAAACGTAGTGCTACCTGTTCCACCATCTCTTTGTTTCTGTTTTCATTTCAAAAATCATTATATCTTCGTCATGTTCATAAGTAGAAATTGACTTTTTGGTCATTCTCCACCCAGCAGATGTCTTTCTCATCGGGCTTACTTCAAGGAGATGATTCAAGGAGAGCAAAAAGGCTCGAATAATGTTGTCAGCATCAACTATAATTGCAAAGTAAGGTACACAGCCAAAGGTTTGACACGCAACCTCAACTTTTTTGAAATTGTTGTTTGGGATACTTACATATGTCTCTTCGGATCCCTCATTCCTGCTTCGACTCTTTACGGAAATTCCCATCAATTCATTATTGTGAGGGTTTCGGGCAATGATGTCAATGCCGGTATGATCAACAAGAGTACACTCAAAACCATACTTCGACAGCCAATACAGCACTAATGCTTCGCCGAAGTTGCCCGTAATTTTTGCGTGTCTGCTGCTTTTATTGATGTTCATGATTGATCCAGGCTAACAGTGTATATGATTCCCTGACGACTATTGCGGTACTGTCTAAATTAAATAGATCAATCTATTAGAGGCAGCACGTATAGGCAATCTTGCAGGAAACCTATTTGCACCGCTTCACCTTCGGGATAAATGGTCAGGTGGCGGGGGTCTGTTTCTACCAAGGATAGCAGTTGCTCGCCCACGGCTACATCATACTCCACCACATCCCCCAAATAAGAGGCACGGCGCACAATGCCATCTACATGTGCCCCCACGGCCGGATTCAGAGCCATCATCTCTGGACGCACGACGACGGTTACGGCCGTTCCCACTGTATAGTCATCTTCAGCGGCCGTCACGGCCAACGTGCGCCCCAGGAGGTCTACAGTAAGTTGTCCATCTTGCTGCGCCTGCACCACGCCGGGAATAAAGTTGGCTCGGCCAATGAAATCAGCTACAAAACGGCTTTGCGGATGGCGGTAAATTTCGATGGGCGTACCGATTTGTTCAATGCGGCCTTCATTCATGACCACGATGCGGTCAGAAATGGTCATCGCTTCTACCTGATCATGGGTGACGTAGACGCTGGTGATGTTGATGACCTGCTGGATACGCCGGATTTCGTTACGCATTTGTTCCCGCAACTTAGCGTCCAGGTTAGAGAGCGGTTCGTCCATGAGTAGCACTTTCGGTTCCATGATGAGGGCGCGGGCCAGCGCCACTCGCTGCTGCTGTCCGCCAGAAAGCTGGTTGGGCGCCCGTTTTTCGTACCCATCCAATTCTACTAACGTCAGCGTTTTGGCGACCCGTTCCTGAATTTCTTTTTTGGGCAGTCGAGCCACTTTCAAACCGTAAGCCACGTTTTCGTAGACGCTCAAATGGGGGAAGATGGCGTAGCTCTGGAACACCATAGACATGTCTCGTTTGTGCGGGGGCAAATTGTTAATTTCCTGGCTGTCCAGGTAGATGTCGCCTGTGGTGGGGAACTCGAAACCGGCAATCATGCGTAAGGTTGTGGTCTTGCCGCAGCCAGAGGGTCCAAGCAGTGTCACCAATTCTCCTTTGCCGATGTTCAGGGAGATATTGTCTACGGCCGTTACCTCACCCTCGCCGCCCCGTCCAGGAAACAGTTTTGTCACGTTTTC
>JAAEOP010001178.1 GCA_024223125.1 Chloroflexota bacterium | reverse complement strand
TTGGTAATTGGGTAATTGGATAATTGTCCGATTACTCAATTACCCAATTATGCAACGTTATTGGCTTGATAGGATCAGGGTATATTCGTGAATTGGTTGCCATCCCAAGTAATAATGACACGGCCGTCGTCCGCACACCCATCGCGCACAATCTGATCGTCTATGATGGCCAACCCACCCTGGCACTGGTCGGGCAGGGGCAAGAGGGTTATGGTGTTGGAGTCGGCCGTTAACACAAACAGATGATTGCTCTTCGGCGCAAATAACAATATGTCAGGCCTGCCGTCGGCCGTCAGGTCGCCAATATGTTCCACCTCAACCTGGGGTATCATCTGTTGGCGGGTAGAAAAAGTGTGATCCAACCTCAAACCCATTTGCCCGCTTTTGTCTGGCGAGAGAACGATGAGTTGGGTCCGTTCAGGATGTTGGGCTACGCTGCGGCGTAAGATGATGAGTTCGGCACGGCCGTCTCCATTCAAATCCATCCGTTCCCAGTCGGCCGTCAGGGGAGGTGACTGGCTTAACCATTGTTGGCGCAGGTCAGCCAGAGCCAGTTCCCCGTGCAAGTTTAACTGGCGGATTAGTTCGGCCGTGTCTCCTTTGGCGGTGGCTGCGGCGGTGAACTTTGGCGCGGCTACCGGCCGCGCCAACCCTACGTTCCCATTGGGACGGGCTGGGTGGGTAAATTGCAGTTGGCTGGCATTGGCCACAACTGCCTGGTTACAGCCATATTGCAACGTTAATCTCTGGGCTTCGCTTTGCAGGCCAATGGTGGCGCTGCGGCCGTTGCCATCCACACTTTGCAGCACATTTTGGTAGAGAAAGACAATATGATTGCTGCCTTCAAACAACTGTGCTTCAAAGGTCATTGGCTCGCCGCTGTCAAAACGGGGTACGCTGTCCCATTCGATGACAAAGACCCGATTCGGTTCTTCGCCCACCAGTTCCGTTTCCAGAAAGCCGGCAAAGCGTAAATCAAAATCATCCCAATAGGGGGCGATCATATCTCCCATCTCGGCCGCCGGGCCATTGTCCAGACAATCATTTGTGTAGTTGGGATTGTTACTGCTGAATTGTAGATTGCCGTTGCTGCTGACAAATAGTTCATTGTAGGTTGTGCCGTAAAAGGTGAAGGGGAAGGGAAGATTTACGGCCGTCACTCCGTCCAATTCGTACAGTTGGGTATCCTGGGTGGCGTTGATGTAGGCGACGGCCGTACCCCCTTCACAGACATACCCATAAAAATCCGGGCCAGGGCAAAGGGCAGTTTGCGGCCCATAATTAGCTGCCTGTAAGCGCTGCCGGATAAAAATGAAACTGGCTACCGCTAATAGTAGAATAATTATCAAAAATAGGAGTGGACGCCACCATCGCATGAGAGAATTCTAGCTGATGGCTGGAACAAGAGCAAGATAAAGGAGTGCATATGAGTGCATTAACCCAATTCCGCCAACAAGTTGATGAGTTTATGAGGCATCATCCCCAATCTCCACTAGATGAAGCCTAACGAGCCGCTTTTTCTGGTTTAGTTTATTATGAGGAGGACAAGAGCCTGATTTTTGAAACGGCCGTGGAGCGGTTTCCGACCACAGAACCAACGATTGAAATGGAGACAAGTATTGGGCTACAGCCCCCATCCGGGCGGGGGAGAAGACTTTTAAGAACGGCAAATTTTCAAGTTGAGCAAAGAAATCCGATTTCTCCGAGAAATCGGATTTCTAATCGTGCAGCCGGTAAAACTGGCGTGATATTGTCTGAAAGATAACTTTGGTAGTATCCTTATATGTATAGGCAACTGATTAGATCTTCTAGTTAGGCTTTTTCAAAAATTAAATGATCCTACCCGTTTTGAAAAAGCCTCTAGCCAATTCCCGAAATGGCATCAATTCGGGATCATTATTTTCTGGAATTGGCCTTACAGCAACCTTTCTAAGATGAACCAAACACAAAATAAGGTGTAATGGTGAGCGAAGAACAGACAAAACAGATAAGTGTTTTTATTTCATATTCCCGTAAAGATAAACCATTTGTACAAAAAATCCATGCTCAGTTAGCTAAGGCTGGTATAGAAACCTGGGTAGATTGGGAGGGGATTCCCTTAACGGCCGATTGGTGGGCCGAAATCGAAGAGGCCATTGAAGGCTCCGATGCGTTTGCTTTTGTCATCAGTCCCGATTCATTGGCCTCAAAAGTGTGCGCCGATGAAATTGACGTGGCCGTCACAAACAACAAACGCCTCGTGCCCATCCTTTACCGTGAACCAGAAACCAACGGTCCCATCCACCCCAAAATCTCATCCCATAACTGGATATTTATGCGCGATGAAGCCGAACTGGCTAACAATATGCCTGATACAGTTGAGGTCATCCAGACCGATCTCGACTGGGTAAAAGTCCACACCCGCCTGCTGCAGCGGGCTGTGGAATGGGATAAAAACGGCCGTAACAACAGCTTCCTCCTCCGTGGCGACGATCTACAACATGCTGAATGGTGGCAAGCCCGATTAGAAAGTAAAGAGCCGCAGCCGACCGATATGCAAATCCAATACATTCAGGATAGTCGCCGCGACGCCACCCGGCGCAAACGGGTAACTGTTGCTGCCATTGTCGTCGGGATCATCATTGCTTTCTTGGCGATTCTTTCTTATGTGGAAGCTAGAGAGGCCAAATATCAGGGACAATTGGCGACTGAGGCGCGAGATCAGGCTGTTACCAGCGAGCAGGAAGCGGTGACACAAAAGGAGGTGGCGGTGGCGGCACGCGCTACGGCCGTCGCTGCCGCCCGCGAAGCTGAACAGCAAAAAGACAACGCTGAAATTCAACGAGACATTGCCAGCGATGCCCGCGCCGATGCCGAAGATCAACGGATTATTGCTGAAGAACAGCGTGATCTGGCCGTAGCCGCCGAAGCGGAAGCGGAAACCCAACGAGATATTGCCACCCAGTTAAAAGAAGAAGCTCTAGCTTTACGGACGGCTATCACTGGCGATCTGCTCAATCAACAGGAAAAACTAACCCTGAGTACATTGGTAGCTATTGAATCGTTGCAACGTTTGCACACGATTGAAGGGGAGCATCTGCTGCGTAATTTATTGGCTCGTTTGCCGGCCGCTCAATATGAACTACACCATGAAGATTGGGTCAATGTGGTTGTATTTAGCCCCGACGGCCGTCATCTGCTCTCAGCCAGCGATGATGGCACGGCCGCTGTCTGGGATGCAATCACCGGAGAACCCATTTTTACACTGCTTCATGAAGGGTTGGTGTGGACGGCCGTGTACAGCCTGCAAGGAGACAAAATCGCTACCGGCGACATTGATACTTTGCATGTTTGGGATGCAGTCAGTGGCGAAGAGCTGGTTCAATTCCAGCATGATGACTGGATAAACGACATTGCCTTCAGTCCTGACGGTCAGCAAGTGGCCGCTGCCAGCTATGACGGCGTTATCCGTATCTGGGACCTTGTTAGCGGCGTCAACATATTTGAAACAAAACACAGCGATATAGCCTGGGGCGTGGAATATAGTCCCGATGGCGAACTGCTAATTACGACCAGTAAAGACGGCCGTGCCTGGGTATGGGACGTGGGCACATCTGTCATCATAGCTACCTTAACCCACGACGGCCCGATTACGGACGCCCGATTTAGCCCTGATGGAACCCATATCCTGACTTTTGGCGGTGACAATACAGCCCGTGTTTGGAACCGGGCTACCAAACGAGAAATAGCCCGGCTGCAACATGAAGGTTGGGTATCTGATGCGGAATTTAGTCCTGACGGCCGTACCGTAGCCACCGCCAGCGCCGACGGTACAGCCCGCCTCTGGGAAGCAGAAAGCGGCCGCGAACTGGATGAATTTGAACATGTAGACTTTGTCAATGACGTACTCTTCAGCCCCAACGGTAAGCAATTAGTAACAGCCAGCGATGATAAAACGTCTAGCTTGTGGGACATTGCTTCTGGTCAGGAACTCGGCCGTATGGTGCAAGAATCGCCAGTATGGTCAGTTGCTTTCAGTCCTAATGGACAGTTGTTAGCAACTGCCTCTCAAGATGGCGTTATAGACGTCTGGGACATAACCAAAGACAGCCCAGAATTGGGTCGGGCCACCCATAATGGTTTTGTCATGGACCTGGCTTTTACGCCTGATGGTCAGCGGCTGGTTACAGTCAGCAATGATGGGCAGATTGTGGCCTGGAATGAATTGGCCTTATTGGAAGAAGACAGAACAGTAGCAGAAGCGACGGCCGTGTTCCACATAGATAGTCCGTTGCAGCATGTGGCTATCAACCCCAGTGGCGATGTGGCCGCGGCCGCGAGCCAGGATTTGGGTGTTTATTTGTGGGACTTGCAAACCCAGGAACTGCTGCTGCATCTGGCCAAAGACAGCCGTATCCACGATCTTGCCTTTAGCCCAGATGGGACGGGACTTGTCACTGCCGGGCAGCAAGGCGGCGCAGCCGCCAGCGGTTCAGCCTTGCGCTTGTGGGATGTTGCCACGGCCGAAGAATTGCTGACTGTGCCCCAAGAAGTACGGGTATGGGCCGTAGATTTTAGCCCCGATGGAACACAGTTTGTAGCTGCGGCCGATGATGGGTTGGTACACCTTTTTGATGTGGCTACGGGTGAGGAGACAGCCCGGTTTGCCCATAATGAAGCCGCTCTGGCTGTTGCGTTCAGCCCAGACGACACATTGCTGGCCTCTGGCAGCAGGGATGATACAACCCGCATATGGAATTTAGCTACCGGCGAAGAAGTAGCCCGTCTGTTTCATAGTGATGTGGTCAATTCATTGACTTTTAGCCCGGATGGCAACTGGATGATTACCAGTAGCCTAGATGGCAATGTGCGTTTTTGGGAGACAGCTACCTGGACTGAATTGGCCCGTATTTCCCACCCAGATCAACTGGCTGCGGTAGCCATACACCCCGACGGCCGTATCATAGCCACCGCCAGCAATATCTTAGCCACCCTTTGGGATTTTGAAGGCATCCAATTGTTACACACCGATGATCTGATTGACGAAGCCTGTTCCCGCCTTACCCGTAACCTGACCCGCAGTGAGTGGGAACAATACATTGCCATAGATGATGAAGTGACCGCGACCAGCTACCGTCCCTTATGCCCAAATTTGCCCTATGACGAAGAAAATAGCGAATAAATTTATGGCTACTTGAAGAAATCTGATTTTTGAAACTAAAGATGATGTTCTACCAAAGCGGCATAATCATCAAATTTTACACCACGCTCATTCTTTTTTGTGCTGTCAGATAGTATCTCAATCATAAACGCAACCAAGCAAGCGACCTGCCTACTTGCACACTTACTCACTTCCTAACAACAGAACTACGCCTCTCC
>JAAEOP010001177.1 GCA_024223125.1 Chloroflexota bacterium | reverse complement strand
GCTGTATTTGGCGCCACAGTTCGCCAGGGGGGCTACGCAGCCCCGCCCGCACACCCGATGGATGACTACGAGTACGCTCTGATGATACCGGTTGTGTTTGTCGATAATCGGTTGGTGGGATTGTTTTCCGATCCGTTTGACAGCGCGCTGGAATGGGAACCAATGCTGGAAGATGAGTCGAGTGCGCAAATTATCGACGGCGAATACGCGCTGTCTCATATGGTGGACAACCGCGTGGTGCGGAGTTCGTCCCCGCTGAAGGCCGTACCGTCAACATACATTGTTGAGGCCGATGTGCGATACATTTATCCCGAAGGCGTCACGCAAACGAACAATCGTTTTGGGCTTTTTTTTGATTGGTCAGGGAATAATCAGCTCTATATGTTTGTGATAAATCCAGACAGCCAGTCCTTTTGGCTTTATAAACATGATGCAGAGGAAAACCCGCTGGGGGGCTGGGTTATGCTGGCTTTAGGCGGAAGCCCGGCCATTAAACCAGGGGGCGCCATAAATCATCTGAGCGTAGAACGGTATGGGAGCCTAATC
>JAAEOP010001176.1 GCA_024223125.1 Chloroflexota bacterium | reverse complement strand
TCATGCACTTATTTGGACATCTAGCAGTCGAAGGAACTATTACAGCCTCAGTTTCTATCACATCCCCCAAGTTTGACATCTACGTGACCCCCAGTGGCTCTTTGGATGTAAATTTTGCCATCCTGTCAGGTGAAGCTAATTCATCTAATAATATTGGCTTTTACATACAAGAAGGCATTAGCAACCAGCCAGCTATACTCCGCAACAGTACCCTGCAAAATTTTGACAAACCAATTGTTACTTCCCCCAATAATTTACACCGTCTACAAATGGACAATGTTGCTTTCAACAACAACATTTCCAATCGCATTTTTATAGATATTCACTCAGGTACAAACAGTTTGGGCAATGATGTCACCCTGATACCACAACCAGGTTTAGAAGGATATGAGGTCTATGATGGATACTCTCATCCTAACAATCTGGATTTGATCGTGCCTCCGGGAGTGACATTAACAATGACGGCCGGATCGCGCCTCTTTTTGAATGATAGCGGGGAGTTGCAAGTTGAAGGACAATTAAACACATCAGGCACACCGCAGTTACCGGTCACAATCACCACGGCCGTATCCAACACAACCTGGTCTGGCATTCTTCTGGACGGAGGGGAAGCGCACTTGGAATACACCGAAATCAGCCACGCCGCCACTGGCATCTCTCTGACCAACGCCATCACCAACTCACTTAATATCAGTAACAGCCGCATCATCAGCGCTAGTGCAGATGGCATTGCGGTGGATGAAGGAACCGTCACGGCCGTATGCACCACTCTCAGCCACAACGGCCGTCACGGACTCAATGTGTTCGGCAGCGCTCCCCAAATCAACATCCACAACAGCAGCTTTGAACAAAACGGGGTTTCCGGGTTGACGAACAGCAGCGGCACGGCCGTAGACGCCCGCTTCAATTGGTGGGGGGACGTTTCCGGTCCCGGCGGTATTGGCCCCGGCAGCGGC
>JAAEOP010001175.1 GCA_024223125.1 Chloroflexota bacterium | reverse complement strand
CCGGGTACCGGTCTTAATTGTCAGCCAGATTGGCACGGCCATTAGTTTTGTTATGCTGGGCCTGGCCCAAAATGTCGAGATGCTTTTTGCTGCCCGCATATTGGATGGCATTACCGGTGGCAATATTATCGTGGCTCAGGCTTACATTACTGACATCACTCCTCGTGAAAAACGAACACAGTCCTTGGGCCTTATCTTTGCCGTATTTGGTCTGGGTTTTATTATTGGGCCGGCCCTGGGGGGGATTCTGTCGGCTTTGCTGGGACCTCGAATTCCGTTTCTCATTGCGGCTGTGGCCGCCACCGCCATCATTATTATGACCTGGCTGACTCTTGACGAAACGCTTTCGCCGGAGCAGCGTGAAGCAAACCGTAACTTTAAAAAGGCTGGTTTGAGGCCGGGAGATGTTGCTCGCAATCTTCCACTATTGCTTATTTTGTTTGTAGCCTTTACCGGGCAATTCATTCTCGGGTTGCTGCAATCAACATTTGCCCTGTACGGTGGGGCAGTCCTGTTTGCTGACTCAAGTGAGGAGATGACCAATTTGG
>JAAEOP010001174.1 GCA_024223125.1 Chloroflexota bacterium | reverse complement strand
GTGTCTGCCTTTCAGGTGGCCGACCTCGCTGACCTCGATGTCTTTTTGCGGTTCTTGAATAATGTATTGCTCGGTGATGAGTTGTTGCAGCCGGCGTTCCCCTTCTTCCGGAGGAGGGATCTGGCCGGACAGGTAAAGGGCGACCGCCTGCGCCCAGACCTGGTGGGGGTCAATCTTGCCGGCGTAGGCCCAATTGATATCTTTGAGTTGGCAAATTAAAAGCCATTGGCAGCCCGGATGCCGGGTCAGAAAAGCCTGCCCGCTTTGGTTGACCGGGCCGATTAAACTGGCCGTGGCCGGGCCGGAGGTGATGTATCGGGCGCGGGGCTTTTTGACCGTGACCGTCGAGGCTTTGACGAAGTTTTCCAGAAGCGCTTCGCAATACGACCACCGGCCGGCGACAGTGGCCAGGTGTTGTATCTCCCAGACCAGGCTGGACATCAGCAGGAGCCGGTGGTCTTTGTCTTGAGGGTCTGCCGGACTCTCGATAAAATGGTCGGGCAGAACCCCGCCTAACCAGCGTACAAAATGGGATTTTCCTATCTTCGACGAACCGTCCAGAATCAAGAGCGGGCCGGGCCGCCCATCCAGTATCTTGCCTACAGCGCCGGATAACCAGCGCAACAGCCACAGGTAGAAGACCTCGCTGCCGAGGTATTTGTACGCCGGCTTTTTGGCGGCCACGGTGGTCTTAAATGCCGTGGCGTACCCGCCGGTCTCCTGAAAATGAGAGGCCAGTTGCCGGATATGATCCTGTTTGTCCCACGCTAAAACAAAAAAAAAATCCTTCATCGGTTGAGCGGTGACATTGTCTACAACTTTGAGCTTTTGCTTGTTAATAGCCATGCGTT
>JAAEOP010001173.1 GCA_024223125.1 Chloroflexota bacterium | reverse complement strand
TGGCACCGCCCCGAATATGACTATTACCGAGAATACGATTATGAAAAATTACACCCAGGAGCCGATTGGCAATGGGTGGAGTATTCGTTTCACGGCGGCCCGCAAACATGCCCGCAAATTGAAAGACAAATATGACATTCTCGCTCCCAACGTTGCCACTCTGGCTCGCAAACTCTCCGGCGGCAATCTGCAAAAAGTCATTCTGGCGCGCGAAATTTCTGCGGAGCCGGAATTGATGGTTGCCATGCAGCCCACGCGCGGCTTGGACGTGGGCGCGATAGAATCCATCCAAAAACTGCTGTTGGAACAACGGGAGACGGGCACCGCGATTTTGCTTATTTCGGAAGAGTTGGAAGAATTGCTTTCGTTGAGTGACCGGATTGCTGTCATTTATGAAGGGGAAATTATGGGGATTCTCCCCGCCGATGAAGCAGATACGAATGAGATCGGGATAATGATGACCGGCACAAAAAGGAGCGGCGCATGAACCTGCCCTACACCCTTCGCTTTGAAAAGCGTACCGAAGATGTCCCCAAGTGGATGCCCTTTGCGACCGCCATTGGTTCGGTCGTTGTGGCCTTCATCATCAGTGGTATTGTCCTCAAAATTATTGGGGGCGAGCCGCTGAAAGTACTCAAGTTTTTCTTCACTGCCACCTTTGGCAGTTGGCCCGTAATCTCAGATACTTTGGTTAAAGCGACCCCGCTCATCATGGTGGGGCTGGCCTGCGCCGTAGCCTTCAAAATGAAACTCTGGAACATTGGCGCGGAAGGACAGTTCTATCTGGGGGCATTTTTTGCCAGCCTGGTTGTGCTTGTCCCACTGGTGCCGCCCGAAAGCCCAAAAGTAGTCGTCATCGGGGCGATGGTTATTATGGGCATGATCGGGGGGGCGCTCTGGGGTTTCATTCCCGGCTATCTGAAAGCTCGTTTTAGGGTCAACGAGATTATTACGACGCTGATGCTCAATTACATCGCCATTTATTGGAACAACTTCTTCATTTTCGACAAATGGAGTGATGCGGGTTTTCAGATGACCCCGCAGTTCGAGAAATCGGCCTGGCTGCCCCGTCTGGCGGACCTCGCGAAGGAATATCCCATCTTTTCCGGCATTACGCTGCATTTGGGCGTGGTGTTTGGGGTGGTGGCTGCTGCGGTGGTGTGGTGGATTTTTGAGCGCAGCCGCTGGGGATATGAAATCAAGCTAATCGGCGACAACCCCCAGGCCGCCCGCTATGCCGGACTTAATATCACCCGCAACATGGTGCTGGTCATGATGCTTTCGGGTGCGCTGGCCGGGTTAGCCGGGATGGCCGAAGTCAGCGGGGTGGTACATCGTTTGCAGGAGCGCATCTCGCCGGGGTACGGGTTTACCGGCATCATTGTGGCGTGGCTGGCAAAGCTCAACCCCTTTGCGGTCATCGTTGTGGCGATTATGTTTGGGGCGCTGATTGTGGCCGGGCGCGAGATTCAGCCCTCGGGGTTGGCATACTTGCTGCAAGGTATCATTCTTTTTATGGTTATCAGCAGTGATGTGCTATTACGGTATAAAATTCGCCTGGTGCGGACAGGCCAGGAGGCCGCATGAACCTTGAAATCATTCTTCACGCTGGTTTAGCAACGGGAACCATTTTGCTGTTTGCGGGGATTGGGGAATTGTTTGCGGAACGCTCTGGGATTTTGAACTTGGGGGTGGAAGGCATGATGCTGCTGGGCGCGATGGCCGGGTTCAGTACGGCGCTGACGCTCGGCAACCCCTGGCTGGGGCTGCTGGCCGCGATGATTGCCGCGGGCATTTTGAGCCTGGCGCATGGTGTTGTGACCATCCACTTTCAGGCCGATCAGGTGGTGTCCGGGCTTTCGCTGACGTTTTTGGGTACCGGGCTGGCGTTGGTACTCGGGGAAGGCCTGACCGGGCAGAACCCCGCGCTGGTGCCGGATATCGATATCCCGCTGCTGTCCGCTATTCCTTTCATCGGCCCGGTGTTTTTTACAGACCACAGTGTGCTCGTGTATGTCGGTTACGTTTTTGCGCCCCTGTGCTGGTACTACATTAACAAGACCCGGCCGGGGATGCATCTTCGGGCTGTGGGCGAGAAACCCGCCGCCGCCGATACGATGGGCATTAATGTGTATGGTGTGCGCTATTTTTACACTTTTGTGGGCGGCTGCCTGGCCGGGTTGGCCGGGGCAACGATTAGCCTGTCGGTATCGCCGGGTTGGTACAGCAGCCAGACCACGTCGGGGCAGGGTTGGATTGCCGTGGGGCTGGTGATTTTCGCCCAGTGGAACCCGCTGCGGGCCGCTTTTGGAGGGTACTTGTTTGGGGCGCTGCGCCGGTTCATTTTGGATTTGCAGGGGCCGCCCAAGCTGTTTGGGATGACTAATCCGCTTTTCATCAATTCGAATTTCGGTTTCTTTTTGCAAATGATGCCATTCGTTTTGACGATTATTGCGTTGGTGTGGGGGTCGCGGGCAGCTATGAAGAAGCGTTTGGGCGCGCCTGCGGCGTTGGGTGAGCCGTATATCCGGGGGGAACGCGGGGCGTGAGCAGTTGACCGAGAAGAAAAGAAGAAAAAAGGCGGGCAAAAGCCCGCCTTTTTGCTTTTTGTTGCGAATGTTTGGCTAACATTGGCGTCAGCCGCCGCCGGGTTTGCTCTTGACAATATTTTTACCCGAACCGAGTTAGCGAAAAACGCGCCGGTCATCGTCGCCGCAGGCGGTCGGTTGCACGCGGGGTTGTGCGGCTCATTTTAAGACTTTTTAATGGCCTATTCAGCCTTGCTTGGATTTACACGATATTTCATTGATCCCGGATAAGCCTCGGCAAATTCAACCGGAGGATTTATGCTTCGTCTACTAAAGAATTTTGAGGGTACATCTGATAATAGCTTGTACTTTTCGGGGAAGTTTTCATCGCCAAGTTGTGCCATTAGATACCCAATTTCAACATAAATGGCTGGGATTAGCTCATCTGGTAACCCAGGTATCCAGAGAGTAAAGTTGCTTCTACCTGATGTATACGTGATATCTACTCCCAATTCGGTCAAACGATCCATGGCTGCTTTTTTTGGTGGAGTTAAGTCCCACTCGTCGTTATATTCAATTTTTCCTAATTGAGATGGCTGTGTACGTAATCCTTGCTTCTCTTTTTCAACAACTTTCGTTCCCTTTGCTTGAGACCACAGTAACTGAATTATGTTTCTTGCGAATTCAGGAGAAAGATTGGTGTTCTCTTTGATTGGCATGGTTCTCACTTCAATAATCACATATTCACCAGTTTCAGCCCACTCGAATGATAAGTAATGCTCTAAAAAACTCTGCGCGTTTTCTGGGGTATCAAAAAGCCCTTGCTCATTTAGTATTTCATGATAAGACTTAAATGCTTCACCAGCTATATCCGTACCATGCCAAAGAGGGAAAAACATGGTGTCGCATATTGGGGAAAAATGATCTCCAAAAAACCAGGATGGTTCATACCCAAGTAAATATGAGTCGTCAGGTGGAGAGTTTTGTTCATCCAAAATTTTTGCCCAAATTATTTCCCACTTTTCTTTTTCTGCAATTAATGAATAGACTTGTAGCGCGTCTTCCAAAGAATGTATAAAACTATCTTTTGCTCTTCCAAGTTCTTCAAGAACATTTAGGCCAAATCCTGCTTCTTTTTCGATGTAGGAAGAATCTGAATTGTTTGCAGGAACATCAAAAATCGGCAGCCAAGGCAAAAGTGTTTCTCGGCCAATGCCATGATAATGTTTTTCAATATTCTCGGGATTCCCGTTGAGGTTAGGTACAGAGTAGATAGAAATCCCTTTTGGTAATGGATTCTGATAATCTCGATATAGCTCTGAGAATTGTTTACTTACCAGATATCCCGATTTTATTTTCATAGCATTCCTCAAAAAAGATGCCATTATTCATGCCGCACAACGGTTAAGGATTCATGCGGCGCGGCAGAAAAAAAGGGGCCTACGCAGCTTGCAACCCAGCCGCCGTATGAATTCGGGTTGAACTAAGCCGGGACGGGCAGGGTCTGTCTTTGGGATTTAATCAGCCCGGTCTGGAGGGCGCACATTCTACCACAGGGGGACGTTCAACCTGTAACCCGCACGTCTTCATTTCGGGGGCGAT
>JAAEOP010001172.1 GCA_024223125.1 Chloroflexota bacterium | reverse complement strand
GTCTATCCACGTTGTTCAGGGACACCACCAAAAATTCGGCAATGGTATAAACTACTGTGGATTGCATCTCATCAGTCAATTCCGGATAAATGGGTAAAGCCAGCGTTTGCGCGGCAGCATGTTCGCTGACCGGCATATCGCCGGGTTGGCCGCCCCAGTCCTCAAAACATTCCTGCAAGTGCAAAGCAACCGGATAATAAACTTCGCAACCAATTTGGTATTCTTTTAAGTATACCATAAGTTCATCACGTTGCCGGCACCGAATTACAAATTGGTTGTAAATATGGCGACGATTTGGTAAAGCAGTTGGTAAAACAATGTCGGAAAGGCCAGCCTCCTCAAAAAGCCCGCGATAGACATCCGCATTGTGCTGACGACCCGCTGTCCACTCATCCAAATGAGGCAGCTTTACTCGCAGTACAGCTGCCTGAAGCGCATCGAGCCTAAAATTGCCGCCCACCTCCTGGTTGTAATATTTTTTGCGGTAGCCATGGTTGCGCAATCGTTTTACCCGGTCAGCTAATTCAGGGTGATTGC
>JAAEOP010001171.1 GCA_024223125.1 Chloroflexota bacterium | reverse complement strand
CGTACAAAACCGGCCATTAAACCTGGCTGCGGGAAGTCAGCGATGTCAGGTGGGTCGCCTGCTTCTACACGTACTGAAATGGTGGTCTCAAATTCTTTACCACCAATGTACTGCACATCTATGCCGGTTGCATCTTCAAATGGCGCTATTGATTTATCAAAGCGGACAACATCTGCATCAGCAAATGGGCCATCTACGGTGACGACTGTACCATCATAATCACCAAGTATAGCTTGTTCCAGAAAGCCGCCGGGCATGACAGCAAAGGGGACTTCCGGCACTGGTAACTGTTCGGGTACAGGCGCTTCTTCTTCGGCCGGTTCTTCTGCTGACTCTTCGGCCGGTTCTTCGCCAGTTTGTTCTTCGGTGGCTGGTTCTTCGGCTGGCGTTTCTTCTGGGGTATCACCACCACAAGCGGCCAGGAATAGGGCGAGTACCAGCAGCATAGCTAATACTCTGAATAATTTACGATTTAACATGGTTCTTTTCCTCCGTGGAAATTTATTCTTGCAACGAATCGTGTTTTTGAATTCGATAAAATGGTTCATTTGTTTATCTTATAGACATCTCCTTTGAGTATAGATTTGAAAGGAAAACGGCCGTTTTCCGATTTCATAATTTAATGATTAAGGCCAATCCTGAAAAATAATGATTCCAATTTAGGAGGATTTTCAGGATTGGCTAGAGGCTTTTCCAGAACGAACGGGATCACTTAAATTCTGGAAAAGCCTAAACAGGCGGCGCTGTTGTCTCTCGCACCACTAACTCTGTTGGTAAAACTATTTCTTTGGGCTGCAATGAAGGGGCGGTGATTTCATTCAGTAGTATTTCAGCCCCTTGTACGCCGGATTGGTACAGATGTTGACGAATAGTGGTCAGGTGTAACAGCTCAGAAATTTCAAGATCATCGTAACCGATAACGGATAATTGTTCTGGTACTTTCAGCCCCAATGCCTGGGCGGCACGCAAAACGCCAAATGCTTGCGTATCGCTGTAGGCAAAAATAGCTGTGGGGGGGTCTGGCAGCGTTAATAGCTCATGGGCCAGACGACGGGCTTCGCGGCGGCTTAACTCTCCCTGACGATGATAGTCGGGTTGAAAAGAAATATTGGCGGCCTCGAGCGCCTTTCGATATCCTTGAAAGCGGTCTGCTACCGGGCGAAAGCCGAAGGGACTTTCTTGTAAGAAGTCACTGATGTAGCCAATTTTGCGATGGCCCAGGTCAATGAGATGTTGGGTAGCCTGATGGCCGCCGGCGATGTCATCAACCATGACATGACTAATGCGGTGATGAATGCCGTCTACTAAAACGGTCGGTATACCGAGTTGGATTAAATCATCTACTTCTTTATCTGTAGGAGGTAAGGTAATAATGAGTAAACCATCTACTTTTTCTTGCCGGGGGAGTTCACGAAAGCAGATGTCACGCCGGGCAACGGTTTCCACGTTGTAGATGATGAAGTCGTATTCACTGTCGGCCAATGCCGCATCTATGCCGCGCAGCCGTTCTACGTAGGAGGGGCGAATGAAGAAGGGGGCGATGACGCCGATGGTCATGGTACGGCCTAGTGACAATCGGCGGGCAATGGGGCTGGGGGTGTATTTTAATTCTTGAATGGCTTGTTGAACTTTTTGGCGGGTGGGTTCGGAGACGGCCGTGCTGCTATTGAGTACCCGCGAGACAGTGCCCACGCCAACACCAGCTTTTTGAGCCACATCACGAATGGTTACGCTTGCCACGAGGGTCCTCTTTCTTCTCCAAAAAGGTGTACAAAATGCCCGACGAAGTTAGTTTGTTTGAAAGCGGGCAGCAGCGGTTAGTGGTTCGATGTATAGAAAATGGAACCTCATGGAACCGGTTCCATTTGAGACATACTATACAATAGCTCTGGGGCAGTGTCAAGATTCCAAAACTCATATGAATATCCTGTTTTGGGATAAAGCAATCCTTATGTTCAAATAGCGGATATGAGTACGATACGCGACCCCAGATACATTCATATCATACAAGAGCTAAAGAATATTCGCATAAAATTAAGCATCACCCAGTACGATTTAGCAAGAACATTGGGAAAGAGACAATCTTATATAGCAAAGGTAGAAGGACTAGAACGTCGTCTGGATGTCATTGAGCTCATGGACTGGCTTAATGTGCTTGGATATGAAATGCAATCATTTTTTCAGGAAATTGGTTGGTTTCAAGAAAGGAAATCTACCATTCCGATACCATTACCAGGCCAAGTTATCAAAAAAAAGAATGGTATTTTACAGCAACTACTCTGGAAAAATCATGTTGCAGAGGTGTTTTTAGAGAACGTAACAAAAAAGAAATACCTGTACGTTGAGGAGAAAATATCAAATCTTTTCTCATCTTTAAATGCACCCAATCCAAAATTAAAGAATCGAGAAGCCATCTGTGAAGCTTTAGAATTTGCCGTAACCGAACTGCCTAGCACAAACCCCAGCGATATCTATCAACACGTTATTTATCGTTTGTATATTAGAGAATACAAACGCTCAAAAGCAGAGCAAAGCTGGGTAAGGGCGGGTGGTGAAGGAGTCGAGTTGTTTATCGAGCGCCATTACGTTGATGTGTTTAGACCTTATGAGATAACGATTAGGGCGCTTTTAACAAGAAATGCAAAAGCATTGGCACTTGATGAGATGGGATTATCAGGTCAAGTGGGCAATTCCAAATTAGACATTGCTTTGTATGGACAACATCAAGGAAGACAAATCATATTTGGTGGAATTCATTGCAAAGCATCATTAGCAGAACGTGTTTCTGATGATGTCCCCTGTAGTGAAGCTATGATGCACAGAGGATTGTTGAGTGTTTTATATACCTTCGACTCGAAATCTTTTCCCCCTCCTCGAGGTGATCTGATAAATCGGGGAGAACTTGGAAGCCCTGGTCAACCTTCCGACAAAAGAAAATATATTGAAGACCATGGGTCTTTTGAGGCGTGCTTTTCTTACAATCTGAGGACCGTTCCAAGTAAGGACGGTACGAAGAGCGGTAAAAAAATCTATGTTTCTTCCCTTACCAGAGAAGATGACATATTTCCAACGTATATTATTCAAAAGTGGAATGATTATAGAAAAAATTTAGCGTAGGTTATTTTCCTAAATCCCCAGGCTAAATTGGTGAGTTACAGATCTAGCTCTTTTCAATGCAGTTTTTACATTTTCTTCATCAAGTTCGAATCCAATATAGTCAAAGCCTTTAATAACTGCGGCCATGGCAGTTGTGCCACTTCCCATAAAAGGATCTAAAACCAAACCCTTTTCTATTCCGCTTGCATTGAGACATGTGAGTGGGAAGCTAAGGGGAAATGTGCTGGTATGTTTTTTGTCTTGTACTGGGTCGGCTTTCAAATCCCAAACTGAAGGAACCGGTGGCTTCGTACGAAAATGATGATCTTCGTTCTTAGAAATAATATAGATTGGTTCGTGTTTTCGATGTGGTCTTCGACAACGTCCTTCAGGCATAGCCTTCCGTTTGAACCAAATCACTTCACCACGAAAATACATACCGGCATTACAAAGATTGATGATTACTCTCCAGGGAAGCGCAAGCAGATTGCCATATTGCAACCAACCAGTTTCCTTTTCAATGAAAGCCCGGCGCTTCCCTCGATTTTTTATGTAGGCTGAATTTGTAGGCGCCAGACCATTACCATCTGCTCCAAGAGTTGAATAGTTGTAATCTTTTGGCCGCCAATTAATAGGTGTGTTGTAGGCATCCCCTATATTCAGCCATAAAATTCCTTTTGGCTGAAGTACACGCATTACTTCAAGCAAAATGGTTGTTAGATTAGCAACATATTCTCTGGGATCTTTCTCTAAGCCAAGACCAACATCGCCTCGTTGTCCCCAATAAGGGGGGCTGGTTATGGCGATGTCAACACAGTTATCTGGTATTGCCTGCAATCCCTCGAGGCAATTCATATGATGGATTTTATTTATTTCGAAATTCTGAAGCATATTTTCATTCTGTTGATATATGACAACTAACTCATAATAATTTACTTTCTTTCTAAATGAACTGTTTCGTTGATCCAACCGAAGAGTTTGCATTCTGTTTGGGAGCCGCCGTTGCAAGGAGAGATGCTGATATTTTGTTGTTTGCCGCCTAACACGGCCGTAACCGTTAACACATGTCCCTTTGTTTGATATTGGGCATTTTCATCCTGATGACTGTTCAGGCGCAGCGTACACTTACCCATGGAGGCGCTGCTGTTTTCATCTAGTAGTTTAAGATGAATGTTGAGATCCCCCCTATAAATGACCACATCAATCTTACCCTTGACGCCAATTTCAGAATTTGAGCAGGCGACTACTTCACCTTCGCCCACCGGTATCCACACAAATTTTTTGGTTTTTACCGTTTGTTTTTGGCCTACGGCCGTGCCGCGGGCGAGATAGTTAGTCATTATGGCCATGATTCGTTTCCTGTTCAGTGTTCAGTTTTCGGTAATTAGGTATTTGCTTATGAGAAGCGGTTACTGCACACTGTACACTCGCAGTAGTGTACCACCTATGTAGATGTTGTCATCTTGTGGGAAAAGTGGCGTGCGACCGTTACCCATCAGGCACAATTGATCTCTGAATCATGGGCAAATAGGTGTGCTTATCTAAAATACCGATAATGAAATCGTTGTTGCTTTCGTCGTAGATAGTGGCGCTCATCACATTGCTTACGCGGATACGGTAGCCGGAGGAGGTGGGGGTTGTAAGGGGGATTGTCCAGAGGAAACGGCCGTTACCAGAAATCGGCCGTGTGATTGTCAATGTACGCGAAAAAATACCTTCTCTGTACACATCTACCTGCAACGGCCGTGTTAAAGCTGTTTGCCAGGTAACAGAGAATTGGACGGCGGGGGAGATGATTTCGCCTCCATTGGGGGAAGTGACGGTAATGACGGCTGGCGACGGGAGCGGTTCTGGTGGCGGAGTGCCTACCAAAAAAGTTTGTGTGTAAACCTGGCTGTTGATGATGACTTCAAATTCCCAATTCCCTTCAGGCGCGTATGGTTCCAATTCATATGACCACCACCACCAGGAAGATGCATAATACGTTGTTGAAATCGTGTGCATCCAGCTTTGGTAAACGGAGCCGTTTGGCCGGTAGATAGTGTAGAGAGTGGGGTTGTTGTCCCGTTGATCCCGATAATAGGCGGTAAAGTACACCGTGTCGCCGGGGTCAAATTGGGTAGCTTCGTTGCTGGTCTCCGGAGTGGAGCAGTAAGTGATGTCGGGCGGCGCGGTTCCTGTAGTGAGTTTGTTAACGGCCGTGTCATAGTAAGGTGGCTGCTCAACCCATAAAGAGTTGTGACTAAGAACATTGCACGGACCTGCATACGGGTCTAAGATTTGGCCACTGCTGCTAAAAAGTTCCAGATGAAGATGAGGAGCAGTAGAACTACCTGAACTGCCAACAACACCCAAATATTCGCCAACGGCAACCATGCTGCCAATAGGTTTGGTAGTCACAGAACCATTTTTTAGATGATTGTACCAGGCGATAGAACCATCTACATGACGGATGTAAACAGCGTTGCCTGGGGAAGTATTAAAACCGCAATTGCGATCATAATAGCCGTCTTCTTTGTAAACGATAATACCAGGAGCGGCCGCAACCACACTGACCTCGTCGTTGTCCATACGGCTCCAGGGGAAGGGCCAGGTAAAGAGGTCGGTTCCGGGATGGTTGTAGCCGGTATAGGTGTCGTATGTGCGACGGCCGCAAGCATAATCTAGCAGAGCATTGGGGAAGCCGGGATTTTGGTCTACAAAGTTGGATGTGCCATGAACGCCAAAATCATTGAGATGGGCGGCCGTGGAGAGGGGCCAGGATAAGGTTACGGTCGCTTCTGTCTGCGCCGGTAACAATTTTCCTTCACCAATCAATTGGGCTTCATTTTGTTCAATCTGGCCCTGGATGGCGGTGTGTTGTTTTTCAGATATGTTGTCTTCCGGTGGTTGCCATTCGCCGCCGCCAAAAGATTGGGGAGGTTGGCCGTTGAAAACTGTTTTTGCTTGTACCCGCAGACTCGTCAAAGTCATCATAACCAACAGCAAGCTGCCAGTCAGAATGAGGAATATTGTTAATAGCGCGGTTCGTTTCATATGGTTCCCTGCTCGTAGCCGCGGTTTCTTACCACGATTATGCCTACGCGGTAAGAAACCGCGGCTGCAAAAGATGACAATAGCATACCGTTGGAAACGGCCGGGAACTATCAAAAAATGGTGAAGATTGGGTCAAGGAAAGGTTGAGGAAGTTATCTAATCAAAACGGAAACGCCAGATGGCAATGAGGAAGATAACGACTGCATAAGCCAATAAAACGAACACGGCCGACATCACTTCTGCCACCCCTTGCCCGCGCACCAAAATATCCTTGTATCCCTCTATCATCCAGGCCAGGGGTGTCAGGTAAGCTACCCGTTGAAACGTTTCCGGCGTAAATTCCAACGGCATCCAGGCCCCGCCCAGGGCTGCCAGGACAAACATAGGAACCAGAGCAAAAATGATCACCTGCTCCTCTGTTTTGGCTAAAGTCCCGATTAACAATCCCAGGCTGGCGCTAAACATGGCTGCCGCTACCGTTACCAGCAGTGTAGCGATGGGTTGGCTCAAGTAAGGTAAATCCAGAAAAATCTGACCAAACAGAATGAGAACGCTCAGTTGCAAAAAAATCATGACAAACATGGCCAGATAATGCCCCAATAAAATTTGGCCGCGTGAGAGATTGGTGGTCAACAGCCGTTGCACGGAGCGGGTCTTTTTCTCAATCACCAAAATGGTGGCCGCTCCCATCAAACCGGCAATGGCGAATTGAGCCATCATGCCCGGTGACGTTTGGGCAAAAACACTGTAGTTGCTGTCTTCTGCGGTCGCTTCATCAGAAAGGGCGCTGGAAGCAGCGGCCGTGATGGTGATGGACGGCGTTTCCCAGGCCGTCAGGGCGCTGTCTAAAATGTCGTCAAAGTGAGCTTGTTGGGCGGCCGCGTCTGGCAGTAGATTGTGCTGCACGGCCGTTTCCAAACTGGTCTGAGCGATGATGATGGCGCTGAGCATCCGGAACACGGCCGTTTGCACTTCACCCTCTACTGTAAACCCGGTCTGCCCGGTGGCGATAACTGTAACCAGAGGCGGTTCTCCGGCACGCAACCCATCACCAAAGCCGGCCGGAATGATGACGGCGGCGGCAATATTTTCATCGCTTACTTGTTGGGGAAGATTGGTAACGGCCGTGTCTGCCATTTCCGGCCGCACCACTTCCGAATTTTCCAACATCATGAGCAACCGTTGACTGAGGTCGCTGTTATCATTGTCTTGTATGCCAATTGGTAAGCGTGGATCGGCCGTGCTGTTGCCGCCAAAGGCAAAACCAAACAGGAGCGTAAAGGCGATGGGCATGACCAGCAAAAAGATAAATGTTTTGCGGTCGCGGGTAATCTGGCGTAAATCTTTTAGGGCTAAATCAATAACTCGCATTTTTATTCTATCCGTATTTGACTTTTAGCCACAGAGTTCACAGAGGCTTGTCTCTGAGTTCTCTGTGGCAAGTTCTCAAGTTTATCAATCAGATCAGTCAGGCAAACCGTTTTTGCAGACGGCGCTGGCCGATGATAAAGAAGATGGCGCTCCACAAGAGGATGACGCCGAAGGTAAGAAGGATGTCAGGTAGGGCACGGCCGTCCATGGATTGCCGAAAAGTCCGCATAGCCCAGCCCTGGGGAACCAGTAAAGAGATTGTTTCCAACATGGCCGGTGTACCAGGCGCGCCGGCCGTAAACACAGAAATCAACCCTAACATGCCTGTCAACGTTAGCAAGCCGCCAAAAATCGCCCCCGCCTGCCGCGAATCTTTAAGCAGCGATACCAGAAATAAGCCTGTTGTAGCCGAGATGAGAATCAATCCAATAGCGGCCAAAACTACCGGTAGCGGTGCGCCCCATTGAATGTTGAAAACCAGACGGCCGAAAATAAGCAGCACCGCTACCTGCACTGTGAGGATGAGCAGGGCAGCGATGAATTTGCCGCTGAAGATAGTTTTATGGGGTGTGGGGGTGGTAAAGAGCCGTTGCAGGGTGCCGTTTTCTTGTTCTGTCAGGACAGACTGCAACACATTGGCGCCAGTGAAGAAGGCAAAGAAAACCATCATGCCCCCTAAAATTAGTGTCAGTATCTGGGTCATTTCATTGCCCTGGTTTGCCTGGCCGGGCGGGGCTTGCAAGGTGACAAGCTGGCTTGGTTGTTGGGGATTGGCTGCGGCCGTGTACCGATCTACCACTTCTTGTACAACGTCCCCATTAATGGGTACATCAGCTGCCGCCAACTGCTCCATTATTAGACCGATGCCGATGCTGCTGGCGGAAAAGCCATCTATAAATTGGTGGACAATGCCGGCCACAATGGCTGGGCCGATGGTGAGGGTGGGGTCGCGGTAAAGTTCTACGGCCGTTTCTTCGCCGCTCATTATGGCCTGGGTCATATTGGGGGGGATGATAATGGCCACGCCGGCTTTTTGATGGTCTACGGCCGTGCGCGCCGCCGCCGCATCATCCATTTCCGTTAAACTGATCAGGCTGGACAGCTCTTCATTTTGCAGCAGATCACGCAATAAACCGCCCATTGAAGCAGCGCTGGTCATGTCTGATTGGATGGGGAGTTGGCCGCTGTCTAAATTGACCAGGATGACGGCCGTTTGCGGCAGTGTAAATGCTTCATCTTCCCCTTCCCCGGCAATGCTGCCAAACATGAAATAAAATAGACCTGTTACCAAAACGGGAATGATGAACATAAACACAATCGCCCCTTTGTTACGGAACGATTGGCGCATATCTTTGAGGGTAATGTCTAGGATTTTCATAAGGGTGTACTCGTGTAAGACATCCAATTTCTTTAAGAAATCGGATGTCTGGTAGCAACTAATCTCTCAAAGCCCGACCGGTAAGATGCAAAAACACACTCTCTAAATTCGGTTCCTGGATGTCTACGGCCGTGATCCGCACCCCATGCTCATTCACCGCCTCAAACAAACGGGGCAAGACCACATTGCTATCATCCACCAATACCGTTAACGTACCGTCCGCGGCCGAAACATGGAAAACCCCCTCCGTTTCCTGCCATTGAGTCAATACCGGCTCCGAGGGCATACTTAGCTGCAATTCAATCTTATCCTGATGGCCTACCAGCCGCACCAACTCCTCATGGGTCCCGCTGGCAATAATTTTGCCCTTGTCCATAATGGCGATATGGTCTGAGAGTTCCTGGGCTTCTTCCATGTAATGGGTGGTGTACAGGATGGTAGCCCCTTCATTTTTAAGCGCTTTTACCCCGTCTAAAATGTGGCGACGGCTTTGCGGGTCAATGCCCACTGTCGGCTCATCCATGATGATGACGGCCGGTTTATGCAGCAGCGCTACCCCAATGTTTACCCGCCGTTTCATGCCCCCGGAATATTTCTCCAGGCGATCTTTTTGTCGCTCCGTTAGTCCAATCATATCTAGCACTTCATCCACCCGCTGTGCCAGGGCATCGCCGCGCAGTCCATACATTTTGCCCCAAAACTCCATGTTCTCACGGGCGGTCAGGTCCTCGTACAAAGCGATTTCCTGGGGCACAATGCCGATTTGCGATTTGGCTTGCTGCGGGGTTTGGGTGATGGAATGACCAAAGATGGCCGCATCGCCCTGGGTGGGGGGTAGTAGACCGGAAATCATGGAGATGGTAGTGCTTTTGCCAGCTCCATTGGGGCCGAGTAAGCTAAAAATTTCGCCACGCTGCACTGTAAATGAAATGTGGTTGACGGCGTGGATTTCAGCAAATTGTTTATCCAGTTCTATGACTTTTATGGCTGCTTCATTCATATAATACTCCTAAAATAGATTGTTTCCTATACGGTGGATGATGGGTGAGGTTGTTGGATTTAGGGAAGGCAGGGAACGGGCTGGTTTTCAAATTGCCACTCTGTCAGGTAACGGCCGTTCTCCTTTACCATTGTCGCCGTTTCTACCCCTACATACCTGTAATGCCACGGCTCGTAAACAAAGCCTGTTACCTCAAATCCCTCTTCCGGGTAGCTGAGGGTGAAGCCATATTCATGGGCGTGGGCTGTCAGCCATACTCCTTCGTTGGTGTTGGCAAAGAGGGGATGGAACTGGATGGCGGGGCCAACCCAGGCAGCCAACTCCGGCGAGCCAAAATCCACCGTTGTGCCTAACTGATGTTCACTGCTGCCAGGGCGGGCGCTGATGATGTCGGCTCGCCACGGTTGTTCGGCCTGCCATTTGGCATAGGATGCTGCTTGCTCATTGTAACTGCGGTAGGCGGAAAGGATTTGCGGCCGCAGTCCACCATCACCCATTGCCTGAACCATACCGGCTAAAGCTGCGGCCGCTTCCGATCTCAACAGCTTATCTCCCCAGACTGTGTTTGGCGGCAATACCGCCCCCAAAGATACAAGATCATCCGGGGCGTACATGGGGCTGATGGGGTATTGTTTGGTAATGGTGACGAGGTAATCATCATGAGGTTGGCGTTTTGAGCAGGGGCTGATAGGTGAGGGGGGCACGGCCGTTGGTGTAAATGTTGGCGCTACTTGGGTAGACTGTATCTGGGCGACAGCGGCAACGACAAATTGCGTAGATACAGTTGGTGTTGCTGGCGGGAGTAGGGTGGGAATGGGGGGAGGCTGCCAGGCTGTTTCTGGTTCTGGCCACGGTTTGACACAGCCAGCTAACATCAATAATAAAAGGTAGCCGCAAACAATTTTAGGGGACACGGGCTGTAGCCCCTCCACGACGATTGTCACCGGCGGCTACAAGATGGCCGTCCGACGTCCGAGAAACGGAATGTGCGCCGCCAAAGTAAATACTGCGGCTGGGCCAACGGTTAACGGCATGCCCCAATGTTTCTAGTTCATCTACGGCCGTCGGATCGTAACCGGCTTCACATTGCAACGCGCCGCTTTCTACATGCACACGGGCTGTATTCACGGCATCGTGCAAGGTCATGTGGTAATCTAAAAGATTGCTGAGTACCTGCAAAATGGCGCTGCGAATACGAATGCTGCCGCCGCTACCGACAACGAGCCGGGTCATGCCATCTTTCCTGACAATGGTGGGCGTCATCATAGTGGGCAGTCGTTTACCGGAGGGGCGGGTGTGGAAGCCGTTGGGGTGTAAATCTTCTTCACCCATCATGTTGTTGGGGATGAAGCCAGTTCCGGGCACAACGTACCCGGCCGATTCACCGGCCGTTGTTGTCAGGCTGACGGCCAATCCCTGCCCATCTATAACGCTGAGGTGGCTGGTGTTGTTGGGGGCGTCTGGTTCGGGTGTGAAGGGGGAAGCATGACGGCTGGTGAGGGCGTCCTGTACCTCGTGGCAATATTGATCTACAAAATCATCGCCCAGGAAGTGGGTGATGGCCTCTTCTGGATGTTCGTCGCTCCATTGATCCCAATACGGCCGTGCCCGATTGGTAGCAACCATG
>JAAEOP010001170.1 GCA_024223125.1 Chloroflexota bacterium | reverse complement strand
GTTGTCTTTGGTAAAGTTTAATTGGTTGAGATCGATTGTTTCTTGTTCGACTGATGAAGCCATAGATTCGGTCAGGGGAACGGTTACCGTAAAGACCGAACCTTCACCCGGGCTGCTTTCGACCCGTATCTCTCCTCCTAGCAGATCAACCATCGTTTTGGTGATGACCAGACCCAGGCCGGTGCCGCCAAAGCGGCGCGTGATGCCGGCATCGGCTTGTTCAAAGGCTTCAAAGATGGACGCATGCCGCTGCTGAGGAATGCCGATACCCTCATCGGCAACCTGAAAAAGAGTAGCGTCGCCGTCTATCATCGCCTTGAGCTGCACCTTCTTGCCTTCGGGCGTAAATTTGAGGGCGTTGCCGACCAGGTTCATTAGAATCTGGTTGAGTTTGGTCCGATCGGATCGGATCATTGTTGGCAAATCGGATGCCAGGTGGTAGCTGAAATCAATCTCTTTGGTGAGGGCCTGGGCCTTATTGATATGGTAAATGCCCTGAACCAGCAGCTTGAGGTTTATATCTTCTTCCGACAGACTCATTTTGCCCGCCTCTATCTTGGATAAATCCAGAACGTTATTAACCAATTCCGAAAGAGCCTGCCCGCTGAGTTTGATGTTGTCAATGAATTGCCGAAATTCACCGGGCAGAGACACTTCCCGGCTTTTGAGCGATAAAATCTGAGCAAAACCGACAATGGCATTCAGGGGCGTGCGCAGTTCATGGGACATGTTGGCCAGAAACTCGCTTTTTGCCTGGTTTGATGCGTCAG
>JAAEOP010001169.1 GCA_024223125.1 Chloroflexota bacterium | reverse complement strand
TCCACGCCTACGGCCGTGCCCACCAATATGCCCTCGTTCTCATTGCCTGACCCCAATGAGTTAACAAAAGAACCAACGCCATTTCCCAGCCCGACGGCCGTCTTGCCCACCAGAACTGCCACCAACACCCCCATGCCCACCTTTACCCCGCCCGCCCTACCCCAAACCTTGCCCGACGAACATTACTGGCTGCGGCGGCCTGTCGCTGAAGATGGCATCGTTTGGACAAACAAACATTATCCCTATGGCAGCACTCGCGGCGGCGAACTGCGTCCCCATCATGGGGTGGAGTTTGATGTGGCCTACAATACGGAAATTCTTGCGGCCGCCAGCGGCACAGTCATTGCCGCCGGACGAGACGACCTCATCGCTCACGGTCCGCATACCAACTTCTATGGAAACCTGGTCATATTAGAACATGACACTCCCTACCGGGGACATCCTCTTTATACCCTTTACGGCCATCTAAACGAAGTTAGGATAAACGAGGGGCAGCATGTAGAGGCTGGCGAGTTATTAGGGCTTTCTGGCGCAACCGGGGTGGCTGATGGGCCGCATATGCACTTTGAAGTCCGAATTGGGGAAAATAGCTATGAATCCACAGTCAACCCATTGTTGTGGTTGTGGCCTTTTCCAGATCGGGGGACAGTTGTCGGCCGTGTTATTTTCCCGGATGGCAGTCTGGCATATGAAGCCCCGGTCAGCCTTTCTCGTGTAGACGCCGCTTCCCGTTATGCGACCACAACCAGCTATGCCAGAGAAGCCTTAAACCTGGATGATGTGTGGCAGGAAAATTTTGCCATTGATGATGTGGTCGCCGGTTATTATGAAGTGACTGTCCATGTAGGCGACGAAAAGTTTACAGAAGAAGTATGGGTCTACCCGCGGCGCACGTCGTTTGTGGAAATTGTGATTGAGGATTAGACAAATTTTTGTTAACGGCCGTTTTGCAGTTTACGCATATCAAGTTGCCGCGCCACAAGCCGGTCAAACAAACGGTCTGGCAGCAGACGGGGAATGAGCCAGCCGGTTAATTTTTTGCGGGGGATGGGGTAGCGGGTTTTGGGGGAAGCGCTTTCTAATGCCTGGACAATCGTCCCGGTCACTCGTTCTACAGGTAGGGCAGACTGTTCCCGTTTCTCAATGGTAGCGGCCAGTGGTTGCAGAAAACGGCCGTAATCTGTTCCCATATACTGCTCTACTTGCGCTGCAAATTTGCCAATGATAGGCGTTTTCACTGTACCCGGTTCAATCAAAACCACATCAATGCCATACAGCAGCAATTCCCGCCGTAGTGCGTCTGACATTGCTTCCAGAGCGTGTTTGGAAGCGGTATACGCGCCCATAAAGGGATAGGCAATTCGGCCGCTGACGGAACTGATATTAATAATTCGTCCTGGTGGATGAGGCGCATCCAGCCGCGCCCCCAAAAGTGGCAGGCAGGCTTGAGTAACGGCCAAGACGCCGATCACATTAATTTCCAGATGTCTACGAAAATCATCCAGACGCATGTGCATCAACGGGCCAGGTTCGGCAATGCCGGCGTTGTTGATTACGGCCGTCAACCCTTCCTGGCCGATGATTGATTGTATGTGGCTTACGGCCGTTTCAATTGCCGCCACATCAGTCACATCAAACAGCAGTGGGGTGAACCCCTCTCCCAACTGCGCCAGCGTCCGGTTTGCATCTGCCTGTTTACGCACACTGCCAAAAACCCGGTAGCCGCGCCCAACCAATGTCCTGGCGGCGTCATAACCAATGCCGGTCGAGACGCCGGTGATGAGAATAGATTCCATGGAAGCCTCCTGTGATTGGGAGATTGGAGATTGGGAGATTGCCTTGTCGCCCCTCACCCCCGTCGGGCCATGAGGTAGCCCAATACGGCCGTCACTCCGCCCATCAATAGCGCTCCGCCGCTCATGATGACGCCAATGTCAAACCAAAACTGTTCTGGGAATAGACGGATGAGGCCATCGCTGTAGGCAAATGTCCAGGAGCCAGGCGGGAAGAGCAGTTCGTGGAATTGGACAAAAAAGATGTCCCAGGCCAGCAAGATAAACAGGGCAATTGCCAACAGCACAATCACCGTAAAAATGCCGCCAAACATGATAGTGCGCCAGCCGGTCACGGCCGTTTCCGGTTTCACCAACAAAACCAGACTGCTAACCACGACCACAATCATGGAAACAAGCCACACAAAACGAATGTTGTCGGTCACATTTTTCACATCCAGCATATGTCCAATTTCGGCCGGGTTATAAAGCGGTTCGCCTGTGTCCGAAATTTGCAATTCTTCCAGCAAGGTAATGACATCTTTGGCTTGCCCTGGATGGCGCAGGTAACGCAATGTTTTTTGGGCCAAATCCAGCCGTTCTTCGGGGTTAAAACCAAATTGGTCGGGGGGGATACGGCCGTATTCCCATTCCGGGTACGTCGGCGAATTCCAATTGATTACCATTAAAATCATCCCCAACCCCAGGAAAAAAGGCATGGCGATGATGATGGCGAACCGTATGATTTTTAGCCAGGTTGATTGTTCCATTTTTTCTCCGTGTTCCGTGTTCCGTAATCCGTGTTCCGTAATCCGTAATCCGTGTTCCGATTACCGAATACGGATTACGGGCAATGGATTACGATCCCAAACCGGGCAATCCACCCGGTCCTTCTTGCAGTAAAAAGCGCAGTACCAGCGAATCTATAATGGTTTCTACCGGGGCGCGTTCGTCGGTGAAGATGACATCGGCGGGATTGAGGGGGACTTGGTGGGTTGCGGCCGTTTCCAACACCGTCCGCAGCAGCGGGTCTACATTAGGGTCTAATTGGGATAGGTTTTGGGTCAGATTGTCGGCTGTTGTCGGCTGCATGGTGGCCACCAGAATTGTGTTCAACGTACCGGGCACATCAATGGCATGGACGGTGGGAAAAACGGTCAACATCGTGGCCGACATCGCCTCTACCAGCCGTCGGTCTTGTGGGGCGCGGCCGACATTCACCGCCACCACCCCTTTTTCTGTTAGATGATCTTGCACTTCATTGAAAAACTGTTGTGTTGTTAGATGCCAGGGAATGTAGGGCACTTTGTAGGCGTCAATAGTGATAACATCATAATGGGTTTCCAGGCGGTTGAGTTGGTAACGGCCGTCGCCAGCAATCAGGTTAATATTCGGTTCTCCCAACGCAAAATAATCCACTCCTGCCTCAATAATCGCCGGGTCCAGTTCAATACCATCCACCTCAATCGGGCCAAAAACCCGCGTATACTGCTTGGGAATTGTGCCCGCTGCCAACCCAATCACTCCCAGATTTTGCACTTCCACCGGGCCTGGATTGAAGTAGGGAGCGGCCAACATAATGCTCCACACGGAGACGCGAGGCACAGTGCCGCCGTCACAATAAAAGGAGTGGTACGCCTGCCCTTCATTGAGCAGTAAATAATTGCACTCTCCCTGGCGAATGACTTGAATGTAGTTGTAAGCTGATTCCGTCTCAAAAATCTGACCTTCATACGTTTTGATGCTGCCCTGTGTCCACAAATAAGCGACCGGCAGCAGCGCCAGCAGCAGCACGGCCGCCACCAAACCAGCTTTTGGTCTACTCCGCCACAAGCCAAACAGTCCCGCCAACAACAAAATCAGCCCAAAAATAAAAGCCGACATGCGCGAACCAGCCAGCGGAATGACGAACAATACCGGCAGATACGCGCCTAATAAACTGCCCATAGTGGAGATGGCGTAGATACGGCCGCTAATACGCCCTGCCTCATTCACATCTCGCACTGCTAGCCGGATGGCAAAGGGAGAAATACAGCCCAACAGCGTTACCGGCACAGCCAGTGTCATAATCACCGCCAACAGCGACCCGGCAATAGCGCCCACATTCACGGCCGCCAACGCAGATGCGGCCGATTTCAAAATAATACTGGTCAACAGCAAAAAGAAGACGCTGCAAAAACCGGTGAGGGTGACAAGAGTGTAAAAGGTGTGAGGATACGGCCGTTTGTCTGCCAACCGCCCCCCTAAAAAATACCCTATCGTCAAGAAGAACAGCACCAGCCCAATAACATTGGCCCAAACGATGTTGGACGTGCCGTATACCGTTTGCAACATCCGGCTGGTAGTAAATTCCACCGCCAGCGTACTCATGCCGGCTACAAAAACAGTCACATATAACTGTTTCTGGCTTTGACCAGGCAATTGGTTCGGGTTCATTTCAGGGGGTTTTGATGTTGTTGTCTTCATTAGAGGCATGATTATAACAAGACCGCAAAATATGGCAGGCGTATGGTACAATAGACATTATCGAAAACAACTTTTTTGACGGGATTAACAAGATTTACAGGATGAAATAATCCTGTTAATCTCGTAAATCCTGTCCAATTTCTTATTTCCGATAAGGTATAAAATGCAAATCCAAACTGTAGAACAAGCTGTCAGTTTGTTCGGTACAGGTAAGCTAAAGGAAAACCATTCCCTACCTGGAGATAATTTATATGAGCGATACGGCCGTGATGACCCCAAAAGCCACATATACCACAAGGTTGCTCCCCATTCCCCCTCTGGAATCAGGCGACAGATTGGCGCGACAGGAATTTGAACGCCGTTACAAGACAATGCCCCGAATAAATAAAGCTGAACTCATTGAAGGAGTTGTCATTATACCCTCCTCCGTCCATTTTTATAGCCACAGCCAACCTCACGCCCATATTATTGGTTGGTTAGCCGTTTATAGCGCGGCCACACCGGGCACGTCATTAGGCGATAATGCCACAGTATGCCTGGATACCGATAATGAAGTACAACCAGATGCTTTATTGCGGCTGGATGAAAAGAAAAATGGTCAATCTCGTATCAGCGAAGATGATTACATAGAAGGCGCTCCCGAACTCATTGTGGAAATTGCAGCCAGCAGCGCTTCTTATGATTTGTATGAGAAGAAGGACATTTACCGGCGTAATGGTGTGCAGGAATATATTGTGTGGCAAATTTATGACGGCCGTGTCGTTTGGCATTATCTGGACAAAGGAATATACAAAGAACTGCTCACCGATGAAAACGGCATCATTCGCAGCCAAATTTTCTCCGGTTTATGGCTTAACGTAAACGCTCTACTAACCGAAGACCTGGCGGCCGTTTTGGCCACTGTTCAGACGGATCTTGCCAACCCTACGTAAATATCCAAGATGGCACAATATAACCAACTCCCATTTTTTGTTTATGGCACATTGTTGCCGGGGCAGCCGAATTATTATTTGTGGGGCGAGAGCATTATACAGCGGCAAGTGGCTGCGTTGGCTAACGGCCGTCTCTACGACCTCGGCAATTACCCCATGTTGCTGGAAACGGGGGATGATCTGGTGAAAGGGATGATGATGACGGTACGGCCGTCGGCTTACAAAACTGTCCTCACCCGGCTAGATTATTTGGAAGGGTATTTTCCTGACAAACCAGGTGAAAGTGAATATGCGCGTTTGGTCAGAGAAGTACAGTTGGAGGATGGCACGGCCGTGACCGTCTGGGTGTACATAGGTCAGGTCAACCACCAACTCTCCCTCCCCATTGTCCCCAACGGAGATTGGGTAACACACGCAGCCCATAAACAAGACAATCTGGAAACCTGGTGGCAGCATATCAACAGTGTGGCCGGACTGCATAATCAGGCGCATGATACCAAATCGCCATATTCCTCCCCTTGACCATCTTCCATCTGGCGCATACAATGACACTATAGCGTTTACGGAAACAGGAACAGAAGCATACGAATGGACTACAAAGATTACTATCAAATTTTGGGAGTCTCAAAATCGGCTGACGACAAAGAAATAAAACGTGCTTACCGTCGTTTGGCGCGGCAGCATCACCCCGACAAAAATCCCAACAACAAATTAGCGGAAGAGAAATTCAAACAAATCAATGAGGCGTATGAAGTTTTAGGTAACTCAGACAATCGTCAAAAATATGACCAATTGGGTCATAATTATCACCGCTACCAGCAAATGGGCGGCCGTCCCGGTGATTTTGATTTTTCCCAATATTTTAACCAGGGCGGCCCCCGCGGCGGCTACCAGTATCAGACAAATGTAAATCTTAACGATTTGTTTGGCGACGGCCGTAACGGCGGCTTTTCTGACTTCTTCCAATCTATCTTTGGCAGCGAGTTTGGGCAGAGAAACGCTCCCCGTAATATGGATGCTGAAGAACCAATCACAATCACATTAGAAGAAGCGTACCAGGGTACAGATCGCAGCTTTAGCCAGGGCGGCAAACAGTTTACGGCCATCATCCCGCCTGGCGTTGTAGATGGGGCTAAAATTCGGCTGCGCGGTAAAGGAAACCAGGGGCCAAACGGCCGCGGCGATTTATACCTCGTTGTGCAGATACAGCCCCATCCGACTTTTACTGTAGACGGCGTCAATTTGAAAACAACAGCCGAAGTAGATGTGGTAACGGCCGTGTTAGGTGGCAAAGTGACCGTATCCACCCTCAGTGGTGACGTGCAATTGACTGTTCCCGCCGGAACTCAAGGCGGACAAACATTCCGGCTCAGAGGCAAAGGTATGCCTGCCCTACAAAAAAAAGATAAGATTGGCGATCTATTCGCCACAATCAAGATTCGCATTCCGGCACAACTGACCACTGAACAGCGTCAGCTTTACCAGGAATTGGCCCAACTGACTTAATAAAATCATAAACGTTACTTGCTCCCCTGCATACAGCTTTTACACTTAAGCTAAAAAGGAGCTACTTGTTTTATGATCCGCACCCGAAATAAATCTATTTTAATTTTAATTGGCCTGTTCTTGCTGCTTGGTCTTGCCTGTCAGGCAGCCACAAACCCCGACATCTTAGACCCACAAACGGCAGAAGTTAATACAAGCGACATTGTAGCTCGCGCGGTGGCTACCATAGAAGCCCAATCGTCTGAGACCGAACTGTCGCCCAGCGCAGTTAACGTCCCAGCGCTGAATACTCAGATCACCTCAGATTTGGAACAGCGCATGATTGAGATTTACGGCCGTGTCAACCCTTCCGTCGTCCATATCTTTGTTTATGAAGGGGATGAGTTGGCCGGCACCGGCAGCGGTTTCGTGTTTGACAGCCATGGCGACATCGTCACCAATAACCACGTCGTCGGTGGCGGAACCAACTACGAAGTTGTTTTTGCCAATGGACAACGTCGCTACGCCGACGTTGTGGGTAAAGATGTAGACAGTGACCTGGCCGTCATCAAAGTAGATGAATTACCAGCCGATGTGAAACCCGTCCCTCTGGGTAATTCCAGCGCCCTGCGCGTGGGGCAGTTTGTCATTGCCATCGGCAATCCATTTGGCGAACAAAGCTCCATGTCCATCGGCATCATCAGCGGGCTGGGGCGCACATTGGATTCACAGCGAGTTGTGGCTGGCGGTTACTTTTCCATCCCCCAGGTCATTCAAACAGACGCCGCCATTAATCCTGGCAACTCTGGCGGTCCCCTCCTTAATTTGGATGGGGAAGTGATTGGTGTCAACAGCGCCATTCTTTCCCGTACTGGAGCCAGTTCGGGCGTGGGTTTTTCCATTCCCGTTAATGCCGTGCGGAATATCGCCCCTGCGCTGGTAGACATGGGTGAATATATTTACCCTTATCTGGGCATCAGTATGCGTTCCGAGCCGTTTAATTTACGCGAGTTAAACGAGTTGGGATTGCCGCCCAATGGCGTTTGGGTGAGTGGCGTGGGATCAGATACGCCAGCCGACAAAGCCGGTTTAATCGGACACAATCTCAGTGTAGAGTTTGCCGCTGAAGGGGATTACATTGTAGCCATAGATGGTGTGCCGGTTCGTAATTCAGATGATTTGTTGAGCTATCTTGTTTTTGAAACACAGGTGGGTGATCCGGTAGATTTAACCGTCATCCGTCGTGGAGAAGAGGTTACTGTGCCGTTGACATTGGGTGAACGGCCGTAACATTTTAACAACGCAACGCAGCTAACATAGATCCCATATTATTATTGAGTTGTGACGATACAGGTCATTCCCCCATTTTCGTGAGGGCAGGCTCTGCGAAGGCAGGAAGCCACACACCTGGATACCCGCCTTCGCGGGTATGACAGTCAAGAAACACCTGTATAGTTACATTGAGTTTATGTAGGAGGTACCATGATAACTCAAGACCAGTTACATGAATTGTTGTCTCATCAAACGAACAATGGCCGTAAAGTCATTAGTCTATACCTGGATGCGGATACCGCTCAAGAATCCCAGGAGACTATTAAGTTGCAGGTCAAAGGAATGCTTCGGGAGGCAAACGTAGACCAGGAAGAAGATATAGCCGCTATTGAACGGTACCTTAATTTGAGCTATAGCTGGGACAGCCCCGGTCTGGCTCTCTTTAGCAGCAATAGTGACAATTTTTTCCGGGCTTATCCAGCGGGCGTCTCGTTTCGTAATCGTGTGCGTGTCGGCCCCAAACCCTATGTAAAACCCCTGGCCCATTTGCTCGATTTTTATGCCCATTATGGTGTCACCCTGGTGGACCGGATAGGCGCTCGCTTCTTTGAGTATCATCTCGGCGAGTTGCAGGCCACGGAAGGCTTTATGGGTGAAGAAATACACAAACAGAAGCAAGGGGGTGGCTCCTCAGCGGTAGGTATGCGTGGCGGGGTAGGCGGCGGCCGTCATGAAGAGGAAATGGTTCATCGTAATATTCGTGAATCAGCCGAAGCAGCCGTAGACTTTTTCAACAGCGCCCCTATTCGACGCCTCTTCTTAGGCGGCACTTCGGAAACGGTAGCTGAGTTTCGGGAACTGCTGCCCAAACAGTTGCAAAGCTGCATTGCCGGTACATTTGCCATGGACATGAATGCCGGTGAACATGCCGTGCGTCAACAATCGCTTGACTTGCTTCAAAAGACAAATATGGAACGAGAACAAAATCTAGTAGAACGTTTGCTTACCACTCAGGCAAAGGGGGGTACGGCCGTCATCGGACTGGATGAAACATTACAAGCAGTCAGCGAAAAGCGGGTGCAAACTCTCATCATCAGCGACGGCTATCGTTATCCTGGCTACATGGATGGCGCCTCTGGTTTTTTGGTGGCTAACCTGACCAAAAGCCCGTTTAGCGACACTGAGCTAACGGCCGTAGACGACATAGTAGATACCGCCTGCGCCAGCACAATGAGCAATGGCGGCCACGTAGAAGTCATTCGCGACAACCCCAAACTGGAAGATATCGGCCGTATCGGAGCGATTTTGCGTTATTAACAAACCATGATTTATTAGCTGTTCCACTTTAGAGATTAGAGATAGAGAGATTAGGAGATTGAATCTCTCTATCTCCTAATCTCATTCAAGACATATATTTTATCCCCAACCCTAATCCCTTAACATTCAATAGGTGACAATGATGACGATGAAGATTGAAAAAGAACAAATTTGTTGGTTTACACTTCCCGAAGAGGAATCCCTGGATGAAGGTTTGCAAAAACTATTTGCTAAAGCACGAGAAAAAATAGGGTTTGTGCCCAATGTCTTTGTCGCTTACTCTTTTCGGCCGACACATTTTTGGCCCTGGTTTACTCATTTTCGGGAATTAACAAGCGGCGAATCAGATTTATCTTCGGCCGAACGAGAGATGATTAGTGTGGTCGTTTCCTCAGAAAACCATTGCCTATACTGTTTGGTCAGTCATGGGGCTGATTTAAGGGCGGCGCTAGAAGACCCCGTTCTGGGAGATCGTATTACATTAGATTACCGGCGAGCGGGGTTAGATGAAAGAACAACCGCTATGTTGGATTATGCCGTCAAAATCACGCTCAACCCTGTTGAATGTAACCAGGATGATATTGAACATCTGCGTCAGTTAGGATTCTCGGACGAGGCTATTTTTGACATTGCCGAAATTGCTGCCATGTACAACTTTACCAACCGTTTAGCGGCGGCCACAGGCATGATGCCCAATCGAGAATATCATACATTGGCGCGCTGAACGGCCGTCCTGGCAACTTGTCCCTCAAGGAAATGTGAATATGACCATGCGTGACGAAATGGGGTCACTGTATCGCGATCAGCAATTTACGACCCTGTTTTCGCATCGGGGACTATCTCTCAAGGTATCTTCCCAAGCGCCGAGGACTTGAAGAATTTGGGGTTTTCCCGCTTCCCCTTTACAATTGCCGAATGCTGGCCCGATATGATTTGAAGTTCCGTCAACAATCACCCCATCTGACAACACGGCCGTCTACCAGACCCAAAATGAGTAGTCGGTTGATGATTGGAATATTAACGGCCGTGTACCTCTTGTGGCTGTTTGTACGTTTGGTTAGTCGCCCCGATTGGCTGGCAAATCTGCCGCCCACCATTGATGAACTGCTGCGTTTGGCCGAGATTGCCGGTTTTGTAACCTTAACCCTGTTGTGGCTGATGTTGTGGTGGCGAGGGCAGCGGAAAACGGCCGTGACCGTCCACCCCCTCGATATCGAAGAACTATATGCCTTGAACCCTTACGAATTTGAACGGTATGTAGCCGATTTGTTCCGGCGCAAAGGATATCGGGTGAAGCTGCGCGGCCGTCGTGGAGACAATGGTGTGGATTTGATGTTGACCCAGGCGAATGGCAAACAGGCCATCGTGCAATGCAAACGGTACCGAAACACCATCGGTCCCGATATTGTGCGAGAACTATACGGTACGCTTATGCACGAACGGGTAGCCCACGCCTTTCTTGTTACCACGGCCGACATTTCACATTCCGCCCGCACCTGGGCACAAGGTAAACCGATGACCTTGATTGATGGCGCTGTCCTGGCTCATTTGGCGGCCGTTTTCAGTAATCAGTAATCAGTTTTCAGTGTCCCGTCCTGCACACTGCACAAGGAACCCATGACCACAACCTTACTCTTAATTCGACACGGTATTACCGACTGGAATGAAGCCGGCCGTTGGCAAGGCCATGCCGATATTCCATTGAATGAAACGGGACGGCAGCAAGCAGCCCAGTTAGCTGTCCGTCTGTCCGATTGGCCGATTGAAGCAGTTATTAGCAGTGATTTGCAGCGTTGTAGGCAAACGGCCGTAGTCCTCGCCACTCACCATCACCTGGAACCACACTTCGACGCCATCTGGCGCGAACGTGATGTGGGTGATTTTTCCGGTATGACCAGCAAGGAGGTAAGGGCACGCTTCTCCAAAATTGGGCAAAATGGCAAACGGGGACTGATTGATCCCCCCAACGGCGAACCTTTCCATGAAGTGCGCCGCCGCGCCCAAACTGCTTATGAAAAAGTGTTGGCAGATCACCCCAATGAAATGGTGGCTGTTGTATCCCATGGCGGTTTACTCCATTCACTCATCGGGCAGTTGATTGGACTACATGAAGATGAATACGGCCGTTTTTCCTTGCGTGGTAATACTGGCCTGAGCATTGTGGAAGTGATAAATAAGCAACCTTATTTAACCCGGCTAAATGATACCAGTCATTTGGAGTTGGTCCCCCATGTCCCCACAAACTGATCTATATCAAAAAATTGACGCCCACATAGAAGCTAATCTGAATTATTGGATTGAACAATTAGCCCATCTGTGCGCTCAACCCAGTGTGTCCGCCCAAAATTGGGGCATAGACGAATGTGCCGACCTGGTAGCCACAATGCTGCAAGAACAGGGATTCAGCGCTGAAATCATGCCTTCTAATGGATATCCGGTGGTGGTGGGAGGCGGTCACGGCCGTCATGACAAAACCCTTCTCCTTTACCTCCATTACGATGTGCAGCCACCTGACCCGCTGGATTTATGGGAATCCGATCCCTTCACTCTGACCAGACGAAACGATACCCTGTACGCTCGCGGCATCAGCGATGACAAAGGACACATCATCTGCCGTCTGGCTGCTCTGGCGGCTGTTAAAGATGCTGTGGGCGAGCTACCTTGCCACATCAAATTTGTCATCGAAGGAGAGGAGGAGATTGGCAGCCCCAATATGCCCGCTTTTGTAGAGCAGCATCAG
>JAAEOP010001168.1 GCA_024223125.1 Chloroflexota bacterium | reverse complement strand
TGGGCATAGCTTTGTGCAGATCGGCAGTCTTCTGGAAACTTTCCGGTAGGATCTACCAAATTAGGAACGTTATTGTTCACATAGCTCCAACCATTCATAGTCTGCGGCCGTCCCCTAAACCCAGACCACATATCCTTCCCCATAAAGCTGTGCAAATTGGGATTGTAATACCGCGCTCTCAGGTATAGCAGACCAGAAGCATCATCAAATTGTTCGCCAGTGTAGCCATAAGCGCTGCTTGTGCCCTGTTTGTCCAGGGTATTGCCAAACGGATCATAGGTTGCTGTGGCTGCAACATCGCCATTAGCTATCTCACTGCGAACGCTGCCCAAACCATCGGTTAGTAACGTGTGGAAGCTCGTGCCGTTATCCTGACCCACTAAATCCAGGCCAAACAGGTTTGTTGTTTGGGTTGTGCCATTGTCGGCGACCAATACTTGTGTCAGGCCAACTATGTCATTGACGTAGGTTGTGGTGATGGGGCTTGGGCCGGTACGGTCAATCTGCTGTACCCGATTGCCGTTGCCATCGTACACATATTGCGCCTGCAACTGTGGGTTTGTACCAGAGACGGACAGTGTGTGGCTAATCATCAAGTTGCGCTGGTTGTAGGCGTAATGTTTCCATTGATCGCCGCCGGGTGGCATGAGCAGGGTTAGATTGCCGTTGTTATCGTACAAATAGCTGGATGTACCCTGGGTGTAGTCGAATGAAGTCTGTAGCCGATTAGCATCATCAAAAGTGCGCGTGACGCGAGTGATTGTTATTCCTATCGTATTTGTAACCGTCTGCGTGTAAGCTTTCATATTGCCCACCGGGTCGTAGGCGTAGCGGAAAGTAGCAGTGATGTCGCCGGTGTAAGCCGCGTTAATAAGGCGGTAAAGGTCGTCATATGTGTAGCGGATGACGTGGCTGGTCAAATTGCCGGGGATGGTGTTGGTAATAATTTGGGAAGGACTTTCTGCTGGGCCGATACCGGCCGGAATGTAGTTTGTGTCCGTAATAAGCAGCAATCGGTCGAGTCGCAGGCCATCTTGGCGCATCCAGACGTTTAGTGTGTAGCTGCCAGCGGCCGTCAAGTCAAGCGTAGGCTGGGTATTGCTCATCGTCAAACTGGCCCAATCCCAATTATCGGTGAAGCCGGTGAGGCGAGTAGCGGTACTTGCTACCTGATCGTC
>JAAEOP010001167.1 GCA_024223125.1 Chloroflexota bacterium | reverse complement strand
GGAAGTAGAGTGAAGAAGTATAGAGTTTATTTGGAGACCATGATGATGTTGATGCGAAAAAGCGTGTGGATGATTGTAATCGGTTGTTTTGCTGTTTTATTGGCGGCTTGTACGTCAGACCCTAATCCGCTGCCGGGCGGGCCAACGCCTATCCCCACATTAATTCCGGCTACCATGCCGCCGGTCAACCAACCTCAAGCAGAGATAGTGTTGGTTGTAGAAAGCTACCCGGTGGGCGTACCGATGGCGGAATCTGGTGCGGCTCTGTATATGGAACATTGCACCGCATGTCATGGGGAAGACGGCCGTGGTCTGGTTCCCAATGCACGCGATTTCACGGATGTGGATTATATGCGCGGTGAGACGCCGGTTAGTTTTTACACGGCCGTTACCGAAGGCCACCAAAACGTCGTCACTGATGAAGAAATGCCCGCTTTTGGTTCCCTCCTGACCTCAGACCAACGCTGGGATGTTGTCTACTACATCTGGCGTTTTGCCGCGCTGGATGAAGCATTGGTTGCCGGTCATGAAATTTACGCTGCTACTTGTGAAGATTGTCATGGCCCGGCCGGCCGCAGCATGATTTTGGGCGCGGCCGACTTTTCAGACCAGGAATTTATGAGTAATATGTCGCCTAGCGATCTCTTTGTGTCGGTGACGCAGGGCAGAGGCTCCATGCCAGCCTGGCAAGCCCGCCTGACGCCGGAAGAACGGTGGGCGGCCGTTAATTTTGTGCGTACTTTCACCTACAATCCGGTACTGCCCCAACCAACGCCAGAAGCGGCAGCCGGGGAAGAAAGCACTGAGGGTGGAGATGAAACGGCCGTGTTTGTCCCCGAACCAACCGCCATTCCTGACGAACTCGTTTGCGATGCCAGCTATCTTGAACAATCGAATCCGTATACGGCCGCTGACGCCGACGCTCTGGCAAATGGACAAGTTCTATTTGACGAACATTGCACCCGTTGTCATGAAGAAAACGGCAAAGGGGCTGAGGGACTCTCTTACATTCCCCCCGACCTGACCAGCGCCGACGTACAAACCGCCTTGCAAGAGGACAGCGGCAAATACCTGTGCCTCCTGTCCGAAGGTTTCGGTGAAATGCCTCACTTCAAACGCAAAATGAACGACGACGAGATATGGCAGGTGTTAACGTATGCGGCTACGTTAGGGAATTAATAGCTTGAGATTGAGAGATTGGAGATTGAAAATCCAATTTCCAATCTCTTTCTTCCCTAATTTTCATATTAACATAAAACAAAACTCGAGAAGTACCATATTCGTTATATTGTCTTTTAGATGTGATCAAAAGTTGAGAAAAAGAAGACGTTGAAGGTGAATTTTTGATGTTGACGTAACGTTTTCCATTTAAAATGGTTATTAGTAATGAAGTAAAATGTTTTTATTTGGGGACCAAAGCAAATTGTTTATATTTTATTTCTGGTAACTTGTTGAAATGAGTTACTCAAGAAGGTCTTAAGGAAAAGGAGACAACATGTTAAGTGCAATTGTTAGTATTGTTTTAATGTTGATTTTGGCAGCAATCGTCATCATTATTGTGAGTAAACTGGGGCTTGGTTTGAAAGTTGATAGTTTTGGCAGCGCATTTATTGCGGCAGCCGTTATTGCCATCGTGGCTGGCGTTTTGGTCTGGTTGCTTGGTTTGTTAGGTATTAGCTTTGGCGGTGGTCTTTTAGGCGCAATCATTTATTTGATTGTAGCGGCCGTTGTTTTGATGGTTAGTGATAAATTTGTAAAAGGCATGAGAGTCAATGGTTTCGGTGGTGCGATTGTAGCTGCTATCGCTATTGCTGTTGTGACCTGGCTTGTAAACTGGGTGCTTGGCTTGTTCTTGTAAGCATTTGATTTCAATTGAATAGTTGTTATGAAACGCCCTGAGGAAACTCGGGGCGTTTTTGTTAATCGGATTGTTTGCGGGAAACGGCCGTTCGATCATAGATTTCTCCTCTGTCTAGATGCACGCCACCATTGGCTACAGTCATCCCAAAATAGTAGAAGCGATAGCAGCGGCAGGCCAGACAGTCATCCATCTAGCGCCATGCTATCGCCGGATGTTGTCGCACTTGTAGACCGCCTCTGCGATTTGCTCCCCTAGTTACTGTTGTCCCATCCGACACTGCACGATAATACCTGCCTTGAGGTCGGGTTCGATATGATTGAGTGCAACTTGAAATCTTTCGGTAATGCCAGTATGAATAAAATGAGCTATAAATTCAGCTTGAAATCAACCAATTCCGGTAAATGCTCCAACCAATTTGAGTAGTTGCCGAAGTTTTGCTGGAAAGATCATTATGAACACATTCGGTCAACTTTTACGCCAATACCGCCGCCAAAGCCGCGACCCCATGCGGGGCGGTCTGCTGACGCAGGCTCGATTGGGTGAGCTGCTGGGGAATGAATTAGGACACAGTGGTTACTCTGGCGCGGCCGTGTCCGATTGGGAACGAGACAAAAGCAAAATCCACGCCGATGACCGGCATGTGCTGGCAGCGTTGATTGCCGTGCTGCACAATTGCGATGGCCTCGATTTCCCCCAAACGGCCGACGAATTCTTAGCCGCCGGCAACTACCGCGCCCTGGACGAAAGCGAACAACAAAAAATCTTTCCCCAAACGACGGCCGTACCCCAACTAACCCAATCAATCCAATCTCCCAATCTCCCATCTCCAATCTCCCAATTCCCACCCCTTTCTCCCCACCGCCGCAAACAACAAATCCTGCTGCAAAAGGTAGAACATTTCTGGGTGCAAGGAGTGCTGGAAACGGCCGTACATGATGCCGTCCTGCTCGATTTGGGACGCGAACGATGCGACACGGTCGTGGCCCACCCCTGGCAAGAAATCATCAACACACCTACTGCGGCTGCCCCTCTAACCATCCTGGACACCTTCATAGATACCGACCGCGCTCTGCTCATTTTAGGCACGCCCGGCAGTGGTAAAACCACCACCCTCATCACCCTGGCCCATGACCTCATCGGCCGCGCTCAGGCCGACGAGACACAGCCCATCCCCGTCATCCTCAACCTGGCCTCCTGGGCCGAAAACCGGGAACCGCTAGACAAATGGATTGTCGCCGAATTGACGGCTAAATACCAAATTCCGCGTAACACAGGCCGCCATTGGCTGGAACAGGATGAATTGGTTTTGCTGTTAGACGGTTTGGACGAAGTTGCTCGACCGCATCATGATGACTGCCTGACCGCTATCAATCAATTTCGGGAAACGCACGGTCTGATAGGGCTGGTCGTGTGCAGCCGGGTAGAAGATTATGAGACGGCCGAAGGGCAGTTGAAGTTGGGTGGAGCGGTGTTGTTACGGCCGTTAACCCCCGCCCAAATTGAAACTTATTTAACGGCTGCCGGCATTTCCCAGGAAGAGGTACACGATCTGATTACACAAGACACAATCTTGCAAGAGATGACCCAATCTGCCCTGATGCTGCGCGTGATGAGCGAGGTGTATGTGGACGAAACGGCCGTTACCCCAATACCCGCTACAGACATTGCCACCCGGCGCCGCCAAATTTTCGACGCCTACATCAACCAGATGTTTACCCGACGCGGTACGCTTATGCACCCCCCGGCCCAAACCAAAATGTGGCTGGCCTGGCTGGCTCGCAAAATGGACCAGCACAATCAGGTCCTTTTCTTGCTGGAACAAATCCAACCAAGCTGGTTGCCCACACGCCGCCAACAGCGGTTATTCATTCTCACCTCGCGGCTGGTTGACGGCTTATCGATGGGCGTGGTCATCTGGATGTTCTGGCTGTTGGTGCGCCTGACAGTGGCCGGGTTCGATTCTGTCTGGTCAGATGCCGTCACCAATGCTCTACCCATTCCCGTGCCGCCGCTCAGTCTGACCCTATTCATCCTCATGTTTCTGATTTTAGGGCTGTTGGCAGGAGCTGTGGATGTTGCTTTTTATGAAAGGCGGGCTGACCTGGGAGACGCTTATAAACCTCGTTTACGGGATCAATGGCTGCAAACGGCCGCTGTTGTTCTAACCGTCTCCTTAGCCTCCTTCACCCTTGTCGGTTTGTATCGTACCCCGTTCGTGGGATTGGCTTCCAGCCTGTTCACCGGCGTCTCCTTTGCCCTGACCACCTACTTCATACACGGTTACAGTTATCGCAGCGACATCCGCACCGTCGAGGCGTTAAGTTGGTCATGGGGTGGGGCGTTGGTGGGATTGTTTGCCGGTCTACTCTGTGCCGCTATCTTTGAATTTATCGAATACCAGGTGGTGGGTCAGACGCCCATCTTCAGCACCGTTTTCAGTATTAGCCTATTGGCTGTGCTGTTGGGGGGCTTACGTGGCAACCGACTGCCAACTACCAGTACACCCAATCAAGGTATTCACCTGTCTAGGGGCAGCGCTTTGGTTGCAGCCAGTCTGTTTGCCATTGTCATGAGTCTGGCGACGGCATTTTTCTGGGGGGGCACGTTTGGGGCAATTGCCGGCATTATTGCCGCCTGGGTAGCCGGGGCTTTGTATGGCGCTGGTAGTGTAGCTAACCATTTCTGGCTGCGCTTGTGGCTCATCCGGCTGGGGCGAATGCCCCGCCAGTATCCCGAATTTTTAGATGAAGCGGCAAACCGGGTGATTTTGAATAAAGTGGGTGGGGGCTATATGTTTATTCATCGGCTGCTGCAGGAGCATTTTTCTTCCAGGCTGCCAAATGGTTCTGAATAAAGGCGATGGTGTGTTGGTGGGCTTCTTTACTTGTGGAATCTACATTAAATGGTTTGCCAAAGGCAATGTGAATCGGTCGTTTGCGGTGGATGGGGCCAAAATCTTTCAGACGACGGCCGTTTTCCCAAAAGTCAGTTTTCACAGCAATGGGAATGATGGGCGCATTGGCTTTGCGGGCCAATTTGATACCTAGCGAGTTGAATGTTTGGGGGTCGAACACGGCCGTGCGCGTACTCTGCGGATAAATGACAACGGATGTGCCCTGAGTCAACGCCTCTCTTCCCTGCCGCATCACCACTTGAAAATCTTCGCGCGGATTTTTCCGTTTGACCAGAATGGGAGCAGTAGCCAAAATGACCTGCCCCAAAAATGGATAATCCATGATAGTAGCTTTGGCGACAAAGGTGACGGGCATGATGGGAGCGATGAGTCCGGGCATAACGGCCGTTTCCAGACTGCTCATATGGTTGCTAACAAATACAAAGGGGCCAGGCTGTTGCAGAAAATCCAGCCCAGTAATGTGGAAACGTCCCCCTATTTGCTCCACAAACTGAAATATTGCCAAAGAACTTTTTGCCCATGCCTTCCGATCATATTTGCCCTGCCGCACCAACCGCCACGATTGCACAGTCCGCTTAAAAAAGCCGACTATGAAGCCCAGCCGCACGGCCGTGTCAGGCCAATGTTGCCAACGCGGGTGAATATCTGTGGGGGTGTGGTAGCTGTCTGCCATAAAGACCTTTCCTAACCATGTAGGACAAAACGTTGTTTTGTTCATGCAAGACAGTGTCTTGCATGACAGTGGAAAGTTTAGGCGTTTCATAAAGGGGCGTCAATAGAAGGGGAAAAGAAAACGGCCGTATCCCCGGCGTGTCAGGAGTAAAATTTGCCAGGGAAACGGCCGTCTCAAAACTAAACGCTATACGTGCAATCAGGTAGATGGTTGTTAGCCTGTCGGAGATTGAGAGATTGGGAGATTCAATCTCTTAATCTCTAATCTCCCAACCTACACAGCCTGCTGCCGATTTTTGCGGGTTTTCATATTCCGCTTAAAGCGCAGCGCCTTCTGCCTGACTGGCTGCCAACGAACCAGTAGCAATATCGTCACAATCGCCGAATAAAAGAATGGCATGTAATATACATTTTTCACCAACCACCAAAAATGAATCAAGGCCAGTAAAATGATGATATAAACCAGTTTGTGCAACGTCCGCCATTTCTTCCCCAACTTTCGCTGTGACCATTTATTAGACGTAATCGCCAGCGGCAGCAGCAGCAGAAAGGCCGCAAACCCGATCAATACAAAATTCTGTTTCAGTACCCCATCCAAAATAAATTTCAGATTTAGCCCATAATCCAGCCAGAGGAAGGTGCTGAAATGGAGAGCCACATACATAAAAGCATATAAACCAAAAATGCGGCGCAGCGGAAACAACTGTCTCCAGCCAAATAATGTATTCAGCGGCGTAATCGCCAGCGATAAAATGAGAAGAACCAGCGCCGGTTCCCCAGTACGTAACAAAATTTCGCGCACCGGGTCAGCCCCCAGATTCGCCCGATAATAATCCCAGATAAGCAGCGCCAGCGGATAAAGCGCCAGTACGTGAGCGCTGACGTGCAGAATTTGAGCCGTTGTCTTGTGGTTGAGTTTGCGTTTTTTACTCATAGGTTTTGTTATTGGAGCCATTATAGCCTCTTTAAGAGATTAGAGATTGTGTCGTTAGCCGAGTTACAAACCACTTGCACACTTGCCACTCTACAAGTTCGTATCATAATTCGGATCAGGATACATATGCGCCACCTGTTCCTCATACCCATTGAACATGAGCGTTTCTCGACGGCCGAGTTCCCCAATTCGCCGTTCTGTAGCCTGAGACCAGCGCGGATGGTCTACATTGGGGTTCACATTGGCATAAAAGCCGTACTCATTTGGCCCTGACTCCATCCACAATGAGGTAGGCATTGTGTCCATCAGTTCGATTTTGACAATGGCTTTAATGCTTTTGAATCCATATTTCCAGGGCGCAACCAAGCGTACCGGAGCGCCATTTTGGGGCAAGAGTTCTTCCCCATATAACCCGGTTGCCAGCAGTGTCAGCTCATTCATTGCTTCTTCAACGGCCAATCCTTCCACATAAGGCCAGGGGAAAAGGGGGCTTTTTTGGCCGGGCATATTGTCTGGGTCGTAGATGGTTTCAAAGCGCACAAATTTTGCCTCGGACGTCGGTTCCACTTCATTTAGGATTTTGGACAAGGGAAATCCTTGCCAGGGGATAACCATTGACCATGCTTCCACACAGCGCAGGCGGTAGATGCGTTCTTCTTGCTCAAACTTAAGCAAATCTTCCAGACCGTAGGTTTTGGGGTTTTTCACCATACCGCCTACGTCTACCTGCCAGGGAGAGGTGGGGAAATTTTGGGCCAGTTTAGCCGGGCCGTCTTTCTTGGTGTTGAATTCATAATAATTGTTGTAGGAGGTCACATCCTCAAAGGAGTTGAGAGGGTCGCCTAATTCATCTGTCGTCGCGCTGGCGGTGGGGTTCACGGTCGCAGCCTCATTCTTCACTACCTCTTCTGTTACGGCCGTTTGACCGGGCGCGCCACAGGCAGCCAACAAACCGGCTGTGGCCGTCATAGCGGCTCCCACCATAAAATGCCGCCGTGAGAAGTAATGATGTTTAGGGGTGATTTCCGATGATGGTATTTCGATACCCGTTCGTTTTTTGATTAACATGCGTTAAACCTCGTTTTTGTTACTTATATATGGCAATTGCCAACTGCATTATAGGTTACGC
>JAAEOP010001166.1 GCA_024223125.1 Chloroflexota bacterium | reverse complement strand
GCCACGCCGGATAGAAAAAACTTCAGCCAATCGTGAAGGTTGTCGCCGGCCCGGACGGCCGTCAGATAATCATAGTAGGCGCTTTTATGTCGCTCAAAAAAGTCAGAAATATATAAAGCCGGTTTAGAGAGCAAGCCGAAATTTATCAAGTAGAGGACAATCAGCAGACGCCCCAAACGACCGTTGCCGTCCAGAAAGGGATGGATGGTTTCAAATTGGTAATGGATCAGGCCGATTCTAATCAGGTGCGGGACGTGGAGATGCTCATTATGCATAAACTTTTCCAGGTCGCTCATCAAGTCCGGTACGCTGCTGTGATGCGGCGGCACGTAAACCGCTTGCTTGAGGCTGGGGCCAATCCAGTTTTGGCTGCTGCGAAATTCGCCGGGTTGTTTGTGCTTCCCGCGCACACCTTGTAGCAGGATGCGATGCGTCTCTTTGAGCAAACGATTTGAAAGCGGAAGTTCTTGCAGGCGGTCAAGCGCAAAATTGGCCGCCTGAATGTAGTTTTGCACCTCCTGCCAATCATCCCGCTTTTCCGGGTAAATATCCTGTTCGCTAATCAGCGCCTCCTGGATGTTGATTTGCGTCCCTTCGATGAGGCTGGAGGTGGTGGCCTCTTTGGTGATGTGCATCTGTATGAAAAAGTCTACATCAGGGATGAAGCGGGCAAAGGCATCCAGTTCGCCCAGTAAGCGGCTGGCTTCGGCTAACAGGTTGATGATTTCAGGGCTGGAAATAACCCATTCATGATTGATAGGGAAAGGTTCAAAACTTTGATACTGGTATTGCTGTTGATAATTGCCGGCCTTAAAGTCCGCAATGTCCATTGGCAAAAACCCCCCTCGATTTGAAATAAGCGTTTCTGTATTTCAATATCATACCATACAATTGAAATAAGAAAAATTATATTTCAATATCGCGCCGCGCAATTGCATTAGAGAATCTCAAAGCTAGCTTTGAGATTCCCGACATCATCCAGTGCCTCGTGAATCATCCCCTCGGTTTCGGCTTCCAGGGCCAGAATATCGGCCCGGATATCGGCCAG
>JAAEOP010001165.1 GCA_024223125.1 Chloroflexota bacterium | reverse complement strand
GGTGATGGGTTCTGTTTTGGTGAGCTGCTGTTGGTTGGGGGCACGGCCGTAAAGTTCTGTAATTTCGCGCAGACGATAAATGAGATGGTCGTTGAGCGCATCGGCACGGTAACGCCAGCGCCAGTAGCCACCCACTTTACCAGGGTAATTCATTCGGCCTTCATTGCCTAAACTCAACAAATCTTGCATGGGGATAACGGCCGTGTTCGCCACTGAACTATGCGCCAGCCGGATCATATCCCAGCCGATATTGTGCCCATTGACAGCCATATAACGGCGAGCATGATCTTGTTCATCTTCACTGGCGTTGTGATACCAGCCGACTGTCGTTTCATTGTCATGTGTGCCGGTGTAAACAACACAATTACGGCCGAAACTGTGGGGTAAAAAACTGCTGTTCCGTTCCCCGCCAAAGCCGAATTGCAAAATCTTCATACCGGGGAAATCAAATTCATCCCGCAGTGTTTCTACTTCTGGGGTAATCACACCCAAATCTTCGGCAATGAGGGGCAAATCGCCCAATTTTTCTTGTAGTCGTTTGAAGATGGATGCGCCGGGACCTTTTACCCAACGGCCGACAACGGCCGTCGGTTCATCAGCCGGAATTTCCCAATAAGCGTCAAAGCCCCGAAAATGGTCAATACGCACAATATCTGCCTGGACAAAACTCATGTCCAGCCGAGCTTCCCACCAGGCATAATCATTTTCCTGCATCCAATCCCAACGATAGAGTGGATTGCCCCAACGCTGACCTGTTTCACTGAAATAATCGGGCGGCACACCGGCAATGACTGTTGGTTGGCCGGCTGCGTCCAGAAAAAAGAGATGGGGGTTCGCCCACACATCGGCGCTGTCATAAGCCACAAAAATGGGAATATCGCCCACAATTTGTATGCCGCGTAAATTGGCATAAGATTTTAAGGCCAACCATTGTTTAAAGAAGATGTGTTGCCGGAATTTATGCAGAGCCACTTCATTGGCCAATTTTTCTGCCCACGCTTTCATAGCCTTCGGCTGGCGGAGGGCAATTTCTTGCGGCCAACTGCTCCAGACGCCGCCTTCATGCTGCTTATGCTCATTTTTGAGAGCCATGAACAGAGCGTAATCATCTAGCCAGAAGCTGTTTTCGGCGTTGAATTTCTGTAACGCTTCCTGTTGTTCGGCCGTGCCCTGTTTTTGAAAATGGAGATACGCTTCTTTAAGCAAGGCAGTTTTGTAATCAATAACAGCCCCAAAATCTACGCTGTTGTTAGGGAAAGGAGGGATTGTGGCCACTGCCGCAGCCGGTAAATATCCCTCGTCTACCAATTTATCTGGGCTGATGAGCAGCGGATTGCCGGCAAAAGCTGAAAAACATTGGTAAGGTGAATCTCCATAACCAGTAGGCCCTAAGGGCAAGATTTGCCAAAGCGCCTGCTTGCTATCAATTAAAAAATCTACAAAACGGTATGCTGCCTTGCCAAAGTCTCCAATTCCATAGCGGCTGGGTAAGGATGTTGGATGTAATAAGATGCCTGCGGCTCTTTTGAAACGCATGTTTTCCTCTTCTCGATGTTGGGTAATTGGGCAATCAGGTAATTACCCAATTACTTAATTACGAAAACGTTCGGGTCATCGCCCATTCATAAAGTTGTTGGTAGTTTTTTGCGGAACGCTGCCACGAAAAATCGGCCGTCATGCCATTGTGTTGAATTTGCTGCCAACGCGGCCGATCGCCATTGTACACATAAATCGCCCGCAGCAATGCTTGCCAAAACGCATCGCTGCTATAGTCGTAGAATAGAAAACCGGTATGTTCATCTGCTACCGTATCTGCCAGACCGCCGGTGGCCCGTACAACAGGAACGCTACCATAACGCATGGCGATCATTTGCCCCAGGCCACACGGTTCAAACAAGGAAGGCATAATGAAGATGTCGCTGCCACCATAAATGAGCGGGGCAAAGCCGGCGTTGTAATCCAGGTAAGCGGTCATTTTGCCGGGATGGGCAGCCGCCAGATGAGCGAACATATCTTCATGCTGTCTGGCGCCAGTTCCTAAGATGATAAATTGGGCGTCCCCGGCGTCCCCGTTCAGGAGTTGGTGGATAACACGGCCGCTAATGTCCAGCCCTTTTTGCCCATCCAGTCGGGAGATCATCGCCACCAGGGGAATGTTGTCTATTTGGGGTAAATTGGCCTGGGCTTGTAAGGAGTGCCGGTTGTGGATGCGAGCTTCCATGTGGTCGGCGTCAAATGGGTTGGCCAGACGGCCGTCGTTGGCCGGGTTCCAATCATCATAATCCAACCCATTCAATATACCGTGAACATCATATTGGCGATGGCGTAGTAACCCGTCCAATCCCATGCCATCTTTTGGCGTCATAATCTCACGGGCATACGTGGGGCTGACACTGTTGACCATGGTGGCATGGTAAATGCCCCGCGCCATGAAGTTCACTTCGTTATACCCTTCTTCGGCTAGGGAATGAGTTTGGATGCCCAGGTAGTCAAAGATTTGCCAGTTTGTACGTCCCTGGTGAGCTAGATTGTGGATGGTAAAAACGGTGGCAATTCCCTGAAAATGTTCCTGCCCTTGCCCGGCGGTGGACAGCCAGGTGAGGGCAGGCGCTGAATGCCAATCATGAGCATGGACGATATCTGGCTTCCAATGTAGAGCGGCCGTTAATTCTAACGCGGCACGGCTGTAAAAGGCAAAACGATAAACATCGTCACCGTACCCGTAAATATTGTCCCGATTGAACATATTGTGTTCGGCAATAAAGTAGATGGGAACATCGCTGCCGGGGAGTGTGCCGGCAAAAACACCGGCCGTTAACAATCCGGCGCCGGTAGGAACTTCCAGATGGCCGGGACGAGGGGTAACGTCAGGATACCCGGCTTCGATTTGACGATAGGCAGGCATGACGACCCGAACATCATGCCCCATGTTGTGTAGGGCTTTGGGCAATGAACCACCAACGTCACCCAGTCCGCCAGTTTTGGCAAAGGGAGCCACTTCGGCGCTCAGAAATAGTATCTTTAATTTGTCTGCCATTTGTTGTTTACCTGCAACGATACAATTATCTCTCGACTGTCATGCCCACGAAGGCGGGTATCCAATTGTGTGGATTCCTGCCTACGCAGGAATGACATGTATAGTTATGTTTGCCTTTGTTAATGAATATTCTGTATTGTCCCTGATTTAAGGTAGTGAAGCAATTTGTAATTAGATAATTACCCAATTACCTAATTATCACTCTCCTCATAACATTATCTACAGTTCTATACTTTGTTTGGGATGCAGTTTTATACGGTTGCCAGTACAATATCTTGAAGGAGAACGCTATGTCTGCTCGACGTATGTTACCGTTTATTTTAGTCAATATTTTTGTATCGGCCGTAGTCGTATTAGCCATTCTGTATTTTTGGGAGAATCGGCGCTTGGGTGAAGGGGTGTCGGCGCCGGCGGCCGTGTCTGAGACTCTGCAAATACCTACGGCCGAGTTTGCCGCGCTGCCCGTGAGTACAGAGACACCGGAGTTGGAACCAGAAGCTGAGGGGCCGCCGGTACATGTGGTTAAAGCTGGGGATACGCTGGCTAACATTGCCCAGATTTACGATGTGCCGCTGGATGATATTGTGGAAGCCAACGACATTGTCAATCCCAATATCCTTTCTGTGGGCGATCAACTGGTGATTCCGGTGGGTGGATTGGCTACTGCCACGCCAGTTCCGCCAGCCGAACCGACAGCCAGTGTGCTGCCCAGCCCCATTCCTACGGAGGCGGTGACGGTGACGGAGAGTAGTGAGGCGGTGGTGGAGATTACGGCCGTTGTCAGCCCTGGTGAATTGGAAACAGAAGCGGTGCAAATTGTTAACTCTGGCAGTGACGCCATTGCGTTGGTTGGTTGGAAGCTGGCAGATTTGCAGGGGCATCTGTTTACCTTTGCTCAGGTAACATTGTTTGGGGACGGGGCCGGCATTCTCATTCACACAGGTGCAGGACGCAACAGCGCTACAGATTTATATTGGGGACAATCTGAAGCTGTGTGGGAACCAGGCGAATTGGTGACATTGCTGGATGGAGATGACAATATCATGGCGACGCTGACGGTTCCGGCACAGGAATAGGAGGTTGACATGCGTGGGTTAATTGATCGCAAAGGGGAACAGTTTGCTTATTTAGAAGGAAATATTTTGCACACGCTAGATGGCGAGCCGAGTGGCCATTTGCAGGGGGAGTTTATTGTTGATCTGGCCGGGAACCGCGTCTGGCGTGTGGTTGGTGATGGCGTTTATACGTTGGATAGTTCGGAGACGATCGGGTTTTTTAGCGGCGAACGGCCGTCGAACCTTGATTACTAAATGTAGGCCGATTTTCCAAATCGGCAACGAACTGAAAGTTCGTTTTACAACGTTGTTTACAGGAGAGCAATTATGCGATTAGGCGCACATATGAGTGCAGCGGGGGGACTGTATAAAGCATTTCAACGCGGCCATGAAGCGGGCTGCGATTCTATACTCGTTTTTACCAAAAGTAACCGGCAGTGGAAAGCCAAAGCGATTACGGAAAAGGATGTGACCCAATACTGGGAAGCGGCCGCAAAATACAAGGATATTTCCCCGGTTGCCGTTCATGCCAGTTACTTGATTAACATCGCTTCCCCCAAGGCGGAGTTGTGGGAAAAATCCTATCAGGCGTTACGGGTTGAAGTGGAACGAGCGGCTGCGTTTGCCATTCCGTATTTGACTTTTCATCCTGGCTCTTATGTCAAGAGTGATGAGGAGAGCGGCCTGGGTAAAATTGTGGAAGCGTTGCAGCGTTTGTTGGTGGAAACGGCCGCAACCGCCCCCAATGTCACCATTTGCCTGGAGACAATGGCTGGCCAGGGCACAAACCTGGGCTTCAAGTTTGAACAACTGGCTTATCTAATCAACGAAGTGGGCGGAGATGAGCGGCTGGGGGTTTGTTTTGATACCTGTCATGTTTTTACGGCCGGTTACGATATTCGTTCGCCAGAAGCGTATGCTGCCACAATGGCTGAGTTTGACAAAGTTGTGGGATTGGAGCGCATCAAATGTTTCCATTTTAACGACAGTAAATTTGAATTGGGTTCCCGGAAAGACCGGCACGCGCATATTGGGGATGGGTTTATTGGCGTTGAAGGGTTTGCCAATTTTGTAAATGACCCCCGTTGGACAGACTATCCGGCCCATTTAGAGACGCCAAAAACGGAAACACTGGCTGATGGAACTGAAATGGATATGGATGTGGAGAATCTGGCTCGTCTACGGAAGTTGATCAAATGAAAACAGGAGGGCGGGGCAACCCCTTGACCCCGCCCATCTCCCGAATACCTTTGATCTTGACCAAAAGGTCAGGCCATCGGTGTTGAGAGGAGGAAGTACATCATCATTTTAGTACAGTGCCACACAAGTGTCAATACGGTGACATTAAAGCGGCATTAGTGGGTGGGCGACCAATGACTGCTGACGAATGACGGCCGACCGCATAAACATTAATGGACAGCTACATAAAGATGCCATTCGTGGGCATCATAAAGCGGGAGGTTGTCCCAGGCGGGGTGGTGGGTTACGGCCGTGAAACCCGCCGCTCGCATCATTGCAACCATTTCGCCAACTGCATAGGTTTGGTCACACAGTTCAATCACGTCCATTTCACCGCTTTCCAAATGAACTGTGTAAAAGCGTTCCACAGAAAGCTGTTCTTCTTCCAGCCAAAATCGTTCGCCCAGATGCAAAAATGGATCATTTCCCCAAAGCCCCGCGTCGTCGGTAAACCACCAATTACTGTACCTTTTATCTACATGCTCCTGGTTGAGCAATTCCACACATAGTTTGCCGCCCGGTTTAAGTGACTGGGCGATGTAGCTCAGCAATGTTTGCGCTTCTTCTTTTTTCATAACGGCAAGCTGACCGTAAAGTAGAATAGCAGCGTCAAACTGACTGGCGCCAAAATCAAATTGGCGCACATCTTGTTGGGTGAAGGTGCAATGTGAGGCGACATCGTAGCCGTGCGCCAGGTCGCGGGCATAGGCAATGGCGGCCGGGCTAAAATCTACGCCGGTGACATGGCAGCCGCGCCGGGCAAATTCTACAGCGTATAATCCAGGGCCGCAGGTAACATCGAGCAGGTGGCAGCCAGGTTGTAAATCTAGCCGAGGCCACAACCATTCAATTTGCAGATTGCGTTCGGTCGTCTGGCGGGAGGCGGCTCCATGAGATTCATCCAAATGTTCGCGCAACATTCGGGCAGAGAAGTCGGGATCGTCCCAAGGGAGATTGCCATCGTGAGTTTGCCAGGGCAACGGCCGTTCTGCTCGCCGATAAATGCGCCATAGCGCTTCTGAGAGTTGTTTTAATTGCCGGTGTGTATCGTTGTTTTTCATTCGCCGCCAATTATAACATCCTGTACACTCAATGTTTGTTAAATTATAAAAGGAGTTGTCATGCAATATACCCTGGTTCACAATGGAACGTTGATTGATGGTTACGGCCGTGACCCAATTCAAAACGGCGCTGTTCTAGTAAAAGATAATCAAATTCAAGCAGTGGGGAAAAAATTAGATATTCCACTACCGGATGTAGAAGTAACAATGTTGGACGCTCAAGGCGGCCACATTTTACCCGGTCTAATTGATACTCATGTCCATTTTCTTTTTGAAGAGATTAATATCATGCGCCTTCTCAGTACGCCGTTTTCGCTGAACTATTATCTCGCGCAGGATCGGATGGAACGTACCTTGAATACTGGAATTACCAGTGTGCGGGACGCAGGCGGGGCGGATTTAGGTATGAAGCAGGCTGTGGAACAGGGTGTTATTCTGGGGCCGCGGATGCAAATTTCAATATCGGTACTTTCCATTACAGGAGGGCATGGTGATACCTGGCTGCCATCAGGGACGAATTTGGATTTGTTCTCGGAAACGCCGGGACGGCCGTCAGGCATTTGTGATGGCGTAGAAGATGTGCGTAAAAAAGTGCGTCAGATTTTGCGGGCCGGGGCAGAGATCATTAAGGTGTGTGCCACAGGTGGGGTCCTGAGTCCAACCGATCATCCTGAGTTTACGCAGTTTAGTCAGGATGAACTAGAAGTAATGGTGCAGGAAGCGGCTTTCCGGAAAGGTATTAAGGTGATGGCTCATGCACAGGGGGCAGAAGGTATTAAAAATGCGGTACGGGCCGGTATTCACTCGATTGAACATGGTATTTTTGTTGATGATGAAGCGATTGAATTGATGTTGGAAAAAGGAACATTTTTAGTGCCGACATTGCTGGCTCCGCTTGCCGTTTTGGAAATTGCTGAAGCGACTGGTTCAATGCCGGAGTGGGGCGTGCAAAAGTCACGGGAGGTTATCGAAATCCATAGTGAGAATATTGGCAAAGCGTTTCAGGCTGGGGTCAATATTGCTATGGGGACGGATGCCGGTGTGATGAAACACGGTACAAACCTGCGTGAACTGGGGTTGATGTGCAATGTGGGAATGTCGCCGATGGAGACGATTGTAGCGACGACGAAGACGGCCGCTGAATGTTTAGGTTGGCAAGACCGGGTGGGTACATTGGAATCAGGCAAACTGGCTGACCTGATTATCACGAAAACAAACCCGCTGGCGGATATCCGTTCGTTAGAAAATGTGGATAATATTGGATTGGTAATGCTGGACGGCCGTATTGTGAAAAACATTATAGGATAAGCGAACAATAGTTATATGATTCAACTTCAAGAAACAATTGTATTCGTAGCTGCTTTTATTATTATTGCCCTGGCGTCCAAACAAATTGGTCAATTCTTTGCCCGTTTCAAGTTACCCTTGATTAGCGGGTTTTTATTTGCCGGTATTCTCGTGGGGCCGTTTGGCTTAAACCTGGTGCGAAGGGAGGCCCTCGATAATCTCCGCGTTATTGATGAGTTGTCTCTGGCTGTTATTGCCTTTGCCGCCGGGAGCGAATTGTATCTAAGAGAGTTACACGGCCGTTTCAAAAGCATTGCCTGGATTTCCAGCTTGAACATTATCATCATACCTGTTTTGGGCGGGATAGCTGTTTTTTGGCTGTCCACTTACATACCTTTTATGCAGGCAATGCCATTAATGGCCCGCGTATCCGCATCTGTTTTTGCCGGGATAATTATGGTGGCTAGGTCGCCATCATCCGTCATCGCCATTGTTAATGAACTACGGGCGAAAGGAGAATTTACACAAACAGCCATTGGTGTCACCATGGTCATTGATGTGGCTGTCATCCTTCTTTTTGCTCTGGGTTCTGAAATGGCTGATGCTTTGTTAAACAATATCGGCATCAATTTGCTGTTTGTAGCCTTGCTGGTCTTCGAAATGGCTTTGTCTCTGGCGGCCGGGTATGGATTGGGCAAACTTTTGCAAGCCATTATTTCCACAAACAGTAACCGTGCCATAAAAATCATCATAGTTCTCATCGTAGGCTATAGTGTTTTTGCTCTTTCCAATCTACTGCGTGAATATACGCATGAAAACGCCCCTTTTGAAATTCTCCTTGAACCGCTTCTTATTTGTATGATTGGCAGTTTTGTGGTTACAAACTACAGTCGGTTTCGTCTGGAATTTGCAAAAATCATCCATGATGTTTCTCCCGCCATTTACGTCATCTTCTTTACTTTAACTGGCGCCTCATTGGCTTTAGATGTATTGGCACAAGTCTGGCTCATTGCCGTTATCCTTTTTATTGTGCGTTTAGTAGGCGTCTTTATTGGTTCGTTTGCTGGTGGCTTTGCCGCTGGTGATCCCCCGAAACAAAACGCCGTTAGCTGGATGGCTTTTGTGACCCAGGCCGGTGTAGGTTTGGGTCTGGCCAAGGAAGTGGCGGTTGAGTTTCCAATTCTAGGTGAAGATTTTGCCACCCTCCTTATTGCGGTCATTGTTCTTAGCCAACTTGTGGGGCCGCCATTTTTTAAGTGGGCCATTAAGTTTATGGGCGAAGCGCGAACGCGGGCCGAACCGGCCGAATTTGATGGCGTCCGAGATGTGGTGATATTTGGTCTCAAACCTGAATCTGTGCAATTAGCCAAACAACTTGAAGCGCATGATTGGCAGGTGAAGCAAGTTTGTACCAGTCAGGAGTCGTTAGAAAAGTTAAATGCAACTGGTGTTGAGGCTAGCCTGATTCCTCGGCTAACATTGGCAGATTTACAGGCGTTGGATATGGTTCATGCGGATGCGTTGGTCTCTTTTTTGCCGGATGCTGAAAGTTACCGTCTTTGTGAATTGGCGTATGAAAATTTTGGCACAGACACGATGGTTGTCAAAATAGATGATCGCGCTAATGCGGAGATGTTCCATCAGTTGGGCGTTATGATTGTGGAACCGCAAACGGCCGTTGTTACCCTCCTTGAACATTTTGTACGCGCTCCTGTTGGTACTTCCATGCTATTGGGTATGCGCGATGATCAAGAGATGATAGATATTGAGTTGGCCAACCCAGATTTAGATGGCATGGCTATCCGAGACATACGGCTGCCGCTAGAGGTATTGATTCTATCTGTGCAACGAGACGGACATGCACTGATTTCACATGGTTATACCAAGTTGAAACAAGGTGATATTTTAACGATTGTAGGATCGTCAGAGAAGCTAGATGATGTATCGCTGCGTTTAGAGGCATAGGAGATGATGATGTTTTGGGGACGTTTGGGTGCATTGACAATTGTGATTGCCATGGTGCAGCAAAGCGACTCTCATGCGGACTTAGTACAGTGCCCTGAAGCGCAGGTGTTGATCGGATAACTTATGCCTTTATTACCGGGTGAACGTCTCCTTAAGCGATACCAAATTGTCAGCCTGTTAGCAGAAGGGGCGTATGGCGCTGTGTACCGGGCGTGGGATGTTGTGGATGGGGTGAACACGGCCGTAAAAGAGTACCTCGATCCTTCCATAACCATTCAAAAACAATTTCGCCAACAAGCCCGTCAGATCAGCCAATGGCAGCACCCGCAACTACCGCGCATGTTAGACCATTTCGCTATAGAAGGGGTGGGGCAATATTTAGTATGGGAATATGTAGATGGGGTAGATTTGCAGACGTTGTTGGGGCAGTACGGCCGTTTCCCTTCCGACCTCATCATCAACTGGCTGCAAGCTGTTTGCCAACCATTAGCTTATTTGCATACACAAGGCCAACTGCATCTCAACATCAAACCGGCCAACATCCGTGTTACGCCCGGTGGAGATGTTTATCTGGTAGACAGCGGGTTGCCTGGTTTGGGTATTCGTCCGCATACACAAGGGTATGGTTCACCAGAACAGCAAGCCCAGCAAGAGACTTTATCTGCCAGTGATATTTACAGTCTGGGAGCTACTTTGTACACTTTGTTAACCGGCCAGACGCCCCCCAGCGCGTTGCAGCGAGAAAGCGGTCTGGCCGATCTGATTCCGGCGCGGGAAGTGAACCCGGAAGTGGAACCGTATCTCTCCATTGTTGCTAATCGAGCTATGTTGCTTCACGCCGATGCCCGCTATGAATCGGTGGCGGCGTTTGCGGCGGCGTTGAATCGGCCTTACGGCCGCACCGAACCTGAACCGGCGCCTCCCCGCCGAACTGCCCCCAGCGACCAGTTCGGGCAGCCTGTTCCCCCCCGTTTGACGCCGCGAAAACGACGCCAGATTGAAGTACGCACTATTTATGCTCTGGCGGCGCTGTTGGTTATTCTTGTGCTGGTGGGTTTGGGCTTGACGGCCGTAAACATGAACACTCAGGATGTGACCGAAGCTGAAGCTACCGCTACTGTTCGTTCGGCTGTGGTCGAAGCAATGACTGCCCTGGCCCCCACGCCATCCCCCATCCCTATCCCCACCGACCCACCCACACCCACGCCAGAACCTCTTGTTACCGATTCTGGGGCGCGGATGTTGTTTGTGCCTGGCGGAACCTTTAGCATGGGCACAGACGAAGGGGAACGGGATGAAGAACCGGCTCATCTCATTGAGATGGATGCGTTTTATATTGATGAAACTGAAGTGACCAATGGACAGTACCAGCTTTGTGTGGAATCTGGCGTTTGTAAAGCTCCATCTCGTTCAAACCCGACGACTCATCCCGCATATTATGGCGATCCGGCGTATGATGATTACCCGGTTGTGTTTGTCAACTGGTATCAGGCAGAACAATTTTGCCAATGGCGGGACGGCCGTTTGCCATCGGAAGCGGAATGGGAAATGGCGGCCGCTTTTGATCCCCATGAAGCCATAAAATTGACCTACCCTTGGGGAGATGCGTTCGATGGCGTCAAGCTGAATTATTGCGACCAAAATTGTCCTTCGGCCGAACGGGACGCCGCTTTTAATGATGGGCACAAAGATACAGCGCCGGTAGGTAGTTATCCCGACGGCCGTTCTCCCCTGGGACTTTATGATATGGCCGGTAATGTGATGGAATGGGTTAACGATTGGTACGATTCGCGCTTCTATAAAAGCTCCACCGACACCAACCCGATGGGGCCAACCGAAGGAGGGTTCAAAGCATTACGTGGCGGTTCGTGGTTGTCTGCGGCCGAGGAGGTGCGC
>JAAEOP010001164.1 GCA_024223125.1 Chloroflexota bacterium | reverse complement strand
GGCGCAGCTTGCCAAACTACGTCCGGCCTTTGAGAAAGATGGACAGGTGGCGGCCGGTACCGCTCCCGGTTTGAATGATGGCGCGTCGGCCGTCGTTGTTACCAGTCGGGCGGAAGCAGAACGACAAAATCTTGAACCGATGGCTCGCGTGGTGGGGTATGCGCTTGCGGCCGTGAATCCCCAATGGATATTTTCTGCGCCGGCTAAAGCAATCCCCCGTTTGCTGAATAAGATTGGTTGGTCGCTGGACGATGTAGACCTGATTGAACTAAACGAAGCATTTGCTGCCCAGGCATTAGCCAACGGCGTAGATATGACTCGCCAGGGGTTGAATTGGAATTGGGACAAGGTCAATGTGAATGGGGGCGCGGTGGCTCTGGGTCATCCCATTGGTTCCAGCGGTTCACGGGTACTGGTAACGCTGCTTCATGCCCTACAACAGCGCAACTTGAAGCGAGGTGTTGCGGCACTTTGCCTGGGCGGGGGTGAAGCGGTGGCATTGGCGGTGGAGATAGTGTAATTTGGTAATTGAGTAATTGTGACGGCCGTGTCTTTTTGATGATGTGTGGGATACGGCCGTTCCCCAATTATGTTACAATATCTGGCAACATAGGCTGCAATCAAATTAGCCAGAGGAAAGGATGATGAGTACAAGAACGATTACGCCAACCAGCAATAGACGAATTGTTCTCCCGCCACAGAAACTCATTACGGGCGAGGAACTGTTTGCAATGGGTGACATTGGTCCAGCAGAATTAATAAAAGGGGAGATTAAAAATCATATGCCTACCGGACACCCACATGGCTTTATTGAAAGCTTGATAGCGTTTTTTCTGACATTGTTTGTTCGTGAACATAAATTAGGACGTGTGCTTACTGGCGAAGTTGGGATTTATACCAAACGGAACCCAGACACAGTGCGCGCGGCCGATGTGTCTTTTATTTCTCATGAGCGGCTGGGTCGGGCGAAGGTGGCTGGGTATTTGGATGTGGCTCCGGAATTGGTGGTAGAGATCATGTCCCCGTCGAATACCTGGACGGAAGTGCAAGAGAAACTGGCGGAATATTTTGCGGTGGATGTGAAGCTGGTTTGGGTGGTGGATCCGCAGTTGGAGCAGGTGCATGTTTATCACGCATTGGAGCAGGTGAAACTGCTGGGTAAGCAAGATGAACTGACGGGCGGGGAGACGCTGCCGGGGTTTACGGTGGCTTTGACTGAGATTTTTGAAGCCGAATAACGTTACTGATATGTCTGGAACTTTAGCTTATCTTGATCATTCTAAAAAGGCTGCCGGGGTAAACCCGGTATGGCTTATCTTTTTGCTGTTTGTAGAGATGGTAGCGGCCGTTGTTCCGAAGACATTTGCAACTATTTTAGCCCATATCACCCCCCTTTATTTGCCGCACTATTCTTTGACTTCTTTGTTTTTCCTCACGGCCGTGCCCCACCGCGCCTATCCTCTTTCCTGCTCCCTTTTAGAATAAACCTCCTCAACCATTAAGACGTAAAGATTCCTCGCTCCTCTCGGAATGACGCGACGCAGTGTAACTGTGGAATTCGTGGCTATTTATGAGGAGACGAGATGCGTGGAAAACGTCATCATGGGTGAAAATTGATAGATTAGGTGAATCAATCTCTCAATCTCCAATCTCTAATTTCGTAGGAGTAAAAATGAATCGTTTATCTTTTCAACTGGGAATGTGGTCGGCCGTGTTCTGTGTGTTGACTTTTATCATGTTTACGGTGGGTTTTGTGATTGTGCTGGCAACGCCGCCGCTGTTTTTCTGGACGAACCTGGCTGCCTATATAACCAGGGTACAGGAACAGGGCAGCTTTGGGGCTGATTTTGCCCGTTTGAGCATGTTGTTATTTGCACCGGCGTTTGTCATTTTGCTGAACGCTGTTCACGAGACGGCCGCAGCCAACCACAAAATCTGGACGCGCAATAGTTTAAGCATGGGCATTATTTTTGCTACGCTGATTAGTCTGCACTATTTTGTCCAGTTAACGGCCGTGCGTCTTAGCATTCAAGCCGGGCAAATTGAAGGGTTGGAACAGGTGGTACAAGCTAATCCACTTTCCGCCCTGTCTGCCATTAATATGTTGGGCATTACGCTCTTTTTGGGGTTATCTACATTGTTTTTGGCGCCTGTGTTTGGGGACGGCCGTTTGCAAAAAATCATCCGCTATGCCCTCATTATCAATGGTCTGTGCTGCCTAGTTGGCGGCGTCAGTTACATACTGCAAATAAATGTGTTGTTGTTTCTGACCATTAATTTTGGCATGGGAGGAGCTATGATGGTTGCTTTAATTGGGTTGGCAGTTTTCTTTAGGCGGCAGATGTTTGTGGTTGTTATTTAAGCGTCTCTACCAACAGTTGGGCGCTGTCACGGCCGTAATTCATGCGATCGGCCGTAAATCCTAATGTCACCATAGACCAGGCATCATTCGCCAGACACATAATGCTAAAGGCAATGCCTTGGCGTTGGGATTGTGGCGAATGGGGATAGGCATGGGTCAGCGCCTGAAAAATTAACGTTTCAAATTCCTGATACAAATTTAGAAGAAG
>JAAEOP010001163.1 GCA_024223125.1 Chloroflexota bacterium | reverse complement strand
CTGGCAACGTGGAAACAGTTCACACAACAACCATCCCTATAGACAGCTGGCCGCCCACCACCACCGCCACTATCCCGCCGCCGAACGGCAATGGTTGGCACAATGAGCCTGTTACGGTGACGCTGACGGCCGTTGACTCCGCATCCGGTGTAGAAATAACCCTATACCAGATGAACGGTGGCAATTGGTTAACATACACCCAACCTATCGCGCTGGCGGCACCGGGAACACACACAGTTGCCTTCTATAGTGAAGATGTGGCCGGCAATGTGGAAACAGCACTGACGACAACGGTGCAGATTGATTTGCTACCGCCGACGACAACATTACATTTGCCGCCACTTAATGCTAATGGTTGGTACACGGCCGCACTCACCATGAGCTTAACGGCCGACGACGCCACTTCTGGCATAGACAACACCAACTACCAACTTAATGGGGGTAGCTGGCAAACATATACCGCACCAATTTCTCTAAACGTTGAAGGGGTGACGGCCGTTGCCTACCGCAGCGCCGACCTGGCCGGCAACGTGGAAACAGTTCACACGGTCACCATCCCCATTGATACCCACCCACCAACGACAACGGTATCTGTCTCTTGGCCGGGTGGAAGGGTGTTGGAGAGTGATATGGTGACAATAACACTGACGGCCGAGGACACCACATCCGGCGTAGCCGCGACCTTGTACCAAATTGACAATGGCGGCTGGCAAGCATACACAGCCCCCCTCTTCCTGACCGTTCAGGGGACGATGACGTTTTCCTATCACAGCCTGGATACGGCCGGGAATGTGGAAGCAAGCCATTCCATCATCTTAACCGAACAAGACACAATACCACCGGTGACGGCCGTTCACATTTCACCATCAGCAACCAACGGCTGGCACAACACTTCCGTCACCATCACCCTTATCGCCACCGATACCATGTCTGGAATCAGCAGCACTTATTACTGGCTAAATAATGGTAATTGGCAAACTTATACAACGTTTATCACTCTCAACACTGAAGGAGTTACCAATTTAGACTATTACAGCGTGGACAGGGCAAACAATGTGGAAATCACGCAAACCAACACTATTTCCATTGACATGTCTTCACCAACTTCAATAGTATCTGAACTTGCACTAGCCGCAGATAGCGCAATCACAGTTACCTGGGTTGCCTCCGATACCATCAGCGACATAGATACGGTCACTCTGTGGTACCGGTTTGAAGGAGGGAACCGGACAGACAGCGGATTGTCAGTTCACGATGACGCTATAGGTGCTTTCAACTTTATGCCGCCGTATGGGCCTGGTTTGTACTGCTTTGCCACACAGGCCACAGATAAGGCGGGTAATGTCGAAACGTCGTCAGGCAGATCAGGCGAGGCTTGTATCGTATACACCGGTGCAGTGTACAATATTTTTCTACCAATGATTTTGCTTGACTAAATTCAGCGTGGTCATTCACAGGGTATCGGGTACACGAGCAGCGACAGGTAATCTTCGCCTGAGCCATCCCCTTTAGGGTGGGGTAATGTCAATATTATCTAGCCATTCGCGCACCACATGTACTCCTAAAACGGGTGCATAGATGCTCCGAGTTGTGGATACGTCTGCGTGGCCGAGTAGTTCCTGTACCACTTCCAGCGGCATTCCTTCACGTAAAAGCTGGGTGGCTCGGTAATGCCGAAAGTCATGAGCGGAGAGAGAAGGTTCCAAACCTTCTGCCTTCACCGCTTTTTTTACGACATTGTGCGCGCCGGATTGGGAGAGTCTGGCTCCTTTGGCATTACGGCTGTGAGACACAAACAGCGCTGGATTCGCATCCAGACGTTCAACTAGATAGGCGCGAATCGCTTCCTGGGCGTAGGGCATCAAGTGCAAGGTGCGCGGTTTTTGCCCCTTTCCTATTATAGTAGCCGTTTGCGAACGGCCGTGTTGCACTTGTGACCGATTGAGCGCCAACACTTCCGACAGACGGGCGGCCGTTGAATACAGCACATTGACCAACACCCGATTACGCAGCAG
>JAAEOP010001162.1 GCA_024223125.1 Chloroflexota bacterium | reverse complement strand
TTCAGGGCCAATGGGGGCAAGGTCCAGGTAACCAGTTTGCCCACATTGCCTATGGTCCCACTCACCGCGCGTGGGGCGAGGATGGTCAGGTTCGATGGCAGCGTATCACTAACCACACTGCCCGCCGGCACTGTATCCGGCCCGTTGTTGGTAATAACCAGGGTGTAGGTAATCCGTTGGTCTGTATCGGCGCTGGTTAGCTTGAGCAACTGCGAACCGTCATCCGGCCCGGTGATGAATTTAGCCAGCTCTAAGTCGGCCTCCTGTACGCTAAAGGATGCGCTGGCCAAATTGTTACCGCTGTTGGTCTCCCCCTCAGCAGCGCTGATGGTGGCCGTGTTGGTGATGCTTTGCCCGGCCGTGCCGCTGTTGACTGTGGCGGTGATGGTCATTGTGACCCGATCATCCTTATTCAAGGTTGTGCCTACGCTCCAGACTCCGCTTAAGCTGTTATAAACCCCCGTCCCACCTTGACTGATGTAGGTTACGCTGATGGGCAAGGTGTCGCTGACGATGATGTTAGAGGTACTATCCGGCCCGGCATTGGTCACAACCAGAGTGTAGATTATTGTCTGACCCTCACGCCGAATGGTTGGTGTAACCCATTTACTCATCGCCAAATCAGCATCTTTAACCGTCAGGGTAGCCGTGGCCACATTATTGCTGCTATTCAAATCGGCCAGAGCCGAAGCGGTGATGGCGGCCACATTGGTAATGGTTGCCCCCGCCGTGCCCGCATCAATGGTAGCTGTAATACGCAGCGTAGCGGTTGTATCTCCGCCATTGATAGTCCCTACGTGCCACGCGCCGGTACTGTTATCATACAGACCCTGACTGGTGTAAGAGGAGACAAAGGTGACACTCAAAGGCAACGTGTCGCTGATGACCACGCCGGTGGTGGCCTCCGACCCGGCATTGGTGACAACCACCGTGTAGACAATGATGCCTCCTGCCGAGGGGTTGCTGTTATCCACTGTTTTGCCAATTTGCAAATCA
>JAAEOP010001161.1 GCA_024223125.1 Chloroflexota bacterium | reverse complement strand
CCGGTTTTAGCAACACCCCTCGCCAGGAGTTATTCAACTATGGTGGTGGTGGCGGCGGGGTGGCCGATCTGAACCAAGATGGCTATCCGGATTTGGTGTTAGGGGGATATAATGACGGGGATTACTTTGCCTACAGCTACATCTATTGGGGCAGCGCCAGCGGCTACAGCCAGACCAACCGCACCGGTTTGAATGCTTATGGTACCTTGGCCGTAGACATAGGAGACCTGAACAAAGATGGCTATCTGGATTTGGTGTTGGCCAGTTATTATGATGGCAACTCAGCCACCAACAGCTACATTTATTGGGGCAGTGAAACAGGCTATTCCTGGCTAGACCGGAATACCGTGCCTACCTATCGGGCTCGTGATGTTAAGATTGCAGATTTGAATAATGATACTCATCCCGATTTGGTATTTGCCAATTATCAAACCGATGGCAGCTACCTTGTTGACAGTTATGTATATTGGGGCGACGGCAGCAAAACCGGCTTTAGCAGCAGTAATCGAACCGGGTTACCGACCCAGGGAGCGCGTGGCGTAGCGGTAGCAGACTTCAACCAGGACGGACAGTTGGATTTGGCCTTTGCCAACTATCGAGATGCCCAACATTTTGATATGAACAGTTACATCTATTGGGGAGCCAACACCGCAGAAGTGTATAGCGCCACCCAACGTTTAGAGTTACCAACCAGCAAAGCCAAGAGTGCCCTGGCCGCAGATTTGAATGGCGACGGTTGGCTGGATTTAGCCTTTGGTCAAGAATACAATGATGGCACCGGCAGTAGCGAGGTACAAAACCCAATCTACTGGAACAGTCCGGTGGGCTTTAACACCACCAACGTATCCAGTCTACCCGGCTGGCGTTCAGCCGGGTTAGGGGTAGCCTTACCCCACAGCGAGCAAAACTCCTTTGCTTTTGGCCGGGTGATTGCGCAACATCCTTTGAATTTTACCGCAGATGCCCAATTTGGGCCTACTCCGCTGGAAGTCACCTTTATCAACCAGGCTGATGAGAGTTGGAGTAACTTCCTTTGGGATTTTGGCGACGGCACCACCAGTACCGCTATATCGCCCACCCATGTCTTTACCCCCAGTGGTATCTATACCGTTACCCTGCAAGCCCAACAAAGTGGCTCAACCCAAAGCTATACCAGCCTTAATCGGGTGATTGCTACGCAGGGCACCAATTTGGCCTTAAATCAGCCAGCCACAGCCAGCAGCGTCTGGTATAACCAGGTGGCTGATAATGCCGTTGACCATAATCTGCATACCCATTGGTTTAGTAACGGCAGCAGCGGCTCCTGGCTCTATGTTGATTTAGGCCGGGCTTACAATGTCAATGAGCTGTTGCTGAGTTGGTTTTGGGATACTAACCAGGGAGAACCGGCCACGGCCCTGATTGAGACCTCACTAGACGGTAATAATTGGGAAACGGTTTACACCGATACCGTAAGCAGTGCCTTAAACAATTCAATCCGCTTCATTCCGTTAACCCCGCCGGCCCATGGTCGCTACCTGCGTGTTTATGGTCAAACCCTCTACGGCAGCAAGGTTGGGGTCAGCGAATTACAAGCTTTTGGTGATATTGCCATTGATGCCGAGCAATCAGTTCTGGTGGCCAACCCCGGCCTTGTTACGGCTGACAGCGTGACAACCTCAACCATTACCGCCACTCTGATTTCTTCTGATGATCAACCCATTGTTAACTGGCCGGTCTCACTATCTGTATCTGGTCAGAATAACTTTATCAATGGGCAGTCTGCCCCCAGCAGTACCTGGGTAGACATTGGATTCTCCAATGCGCAGGGGTTGATTACTGCCACATTGACCAGTAGTCGAGCAGAAGACAAAGTTGTTCAGGCCAAAACCAAAACATTCCTCTTTACCCAGCCAGTAACGGTAACGTTTTTACCCGGCTTGCCTGATGGTAATAACTCCTTGTTGACGGTTATCGGCAACGATACCGCCGCAGCGGATGGGGTGGATACCATAGATATTCAAGTGACCGCTCTGGATGCCTATAATAACCCCATCTCCGACACAACCGTGGTTCTGAGTTCAACAGCTACCGTAAGCTTCACTCAACCAACTTTAACGGATCAAAACGGAGAAACCATTGGACAGGTGAGCAGTGACGAAGTAGGTCCGGCTGAAATTGGGGCCGTGATTGGCGGTATCGTTATTACTGATACCGCTACCATTGCTTTTGGCGGCGTTGATTTAGTTCTGTCCGAAAATGGGCCGGCCGAAGCGTCTTTGGACGGCGTGGTTAATTACACCTTGACAATCCAAAATGATGGCTTGTTGACCGCGCCCAATGTTGTTGTAACCCACACCTTGCCCTCTACAATTACCTTTGTTGAGGCTTCAATTTCGCCGACAACCCAACTGGCTCAAACCCAGATTTGGAACTTTGCAGAACTCGCCAGTCAGGATGCCCTCAATCTGGTTATTACCGGCACCGTTAGCCCTATAGCGTCAATAGGTACATCTTTGGTGGCGATGGGCACAACCACATCAGACCTGGACGAAACCAATTTTGTTAATAACAGCGACAGCTTTACCTCAACGGTTGGATCGGGTGCGGCCACCGAGCTATTGGTGACCGCCCCGCCTGATGTAGATTTACTGGCCCCATTTGACTTGACTGTGACCTTGCGTGATGTGGCCGGTAACATTGCCACGGGATACGAGGACAGTGTTAGCCTGACTACATCTGATGGTTCAGCCGCTTTTCCAATTAGTCACCAGTTTAACAATATCACGGATCAAGGTATCTATACTTTCACCAATCTTTACCTGAAAAACTCCGGTACCCAGACCATCACTATTTCTGATGGCACATTGTCTGAAACGGTATCCCTTGGGGTGGACAAAGTATTGGTGGTGGTTGATCAAGATACTACCTGGGATGAAACGGATGTTGTATTGGGAACGCTGGTAGTGACCGGTACTAACACCACGCTAACCCTTGTTGGCTCTATCGTAATTACCGCTGATGAAATTATTATTGATAGTGGGGCAACAATCTCGGCCAATGGGCTGGGCTATTCACTGAGTCAAGGCCCGGGTGCGGACAACAGCGGGGCCAGCCACGGTGGTTATGGTGGGGGCAACCAACCTACCTATGGTTCAGTCTATACTCCAACCGCCCTGGGTTCCAGTGGTAACAACGGGCGAGGTGGGGGGGCAATGCACCTGATTGT
>JAAEOP010001160.1 GCA_024223125.1 Chloroflexota bacterium | reverse complement strand
CTTTGCCTGATGTATGCCTGGGGACTACTGTTTGGGGGAGAGATTGAGGCTTATAAACGGCCGTTAACCGCCGCCGAACAAATCTGGAAAAGAGAAGAGAACGATACCAAACTGGGGGAAGTGTTCAACCTTCGCGCCGACATAGCCCTTTCCCGCAATCAGCTTGAAACTGGCGTTAAACTGGCGCGGCAAGCGTTAGAATTTTTGGACAAGGAGGATGCCTACAACCGCAATTTGAGCTGGATGTATCTGGGCAGCGCATACTACCCGATGGGCAAAATTAAACAAGCGCGTCAGGCGTTGGAAAAAAGCCGGACTATGTCACAAATGAGCGGCAACAGGTACGCTTATACAGCCGCCAGCAATACGCTGGGCATGGTGTTGGTGGCTCAAGGGCAGCTTGAACAAGCCGCTGACCTATACCGTCAAGTCATGCAATTATCTGGCGACGCTGTGCTTCACGGCGGGCTGGTCGCCCAGATATTGTACAGTCATATATTGCTGGAATGGCATGATTTAGATGCGGCGGAGCAACAGCTTCGGCCCGCGCTGGAACTGCTTGAGAAGACTGGGCTGGAGATTTATGCGGGGGTTGGATATACGTTTATGGCCTTGCTGCTTCATGCGCGTGGGAAAACGGAACAAGTCCATGATTTCATAGATCGGGCAATCCAAATTGAATGTCAACTTGGCGACCCTTTTCGTGAACGACAGGCGCGGGCGATTAAGGCGCGATTAGCGTTGATGCAGGGGGATGAAACGGCCGTTACCCATTGGCTGCAAACAAATAACATCGCCCTGGACGATGAAGCAGACGATTACCGGCACGAAACAGAGTATCTCACTCTGGCACAACTGTTCATCGCCGAAGGGCAGGATGGGGCAGCAAAAACATTTCCGCTCTTGTCTCGTCTATTAGCCAGAGCGACAGCGCAAGAACGGGTAGACAGCGAGCTTCGGGTTTGGATAATTTCCGCGATGGCTCATCAAACTGTTGGAAACAAAACGGCCGCTTTGCACGCTTTAGAATGTGCATTGACGATGGCAAAACCGGGCGGGTATATCCGCGTATTTGTCAATGAAGGGGAGCCAATGGCAGCTCTACTGCGACAGGCGGTCAGGCAGGGAATCGTGTTTAGCGACAAACTGCTGCCCGCGCTACGAAACAGTCTCCCCAAGGCCCAATCCCCATTGCTAGAAACGTTAACGCAGCGCGAAATGCAAGTGTTGGCGCTCATCTCAGTTGGCGCAACCAACCGAGAAATTGCTCAAGAGCTTGTGATAGCGCTCAGCACTGTCAAAGTTCACATCAAACACATCTACAACAAATTAGATGTCGCCAACCGCACCCAGGCGGCCGCACGAGCTAGAGAGTTGAATATATTGTAGCCGCTCCCCCCTCTCAACAGTGAAATACTCCCCCCTAAATACTCCCTTTGAGGGAAGATGCCCCTCTATTTATGCGATACAATGCTCTCATATTAGCAATGAAATAAAGATTGAGTTTATCGAAGGAAGTTCAACTTTTACCTATTGCTCACGACATTCTGTCGAGCGGAAAAGTTGAACTTCTTGGTGGGGAACGTCTTTCAATATGTAAACGCAACTTCTCAATAAGTCGAGGCCTGAGCATTGAGATGTTACATGTAAATAATCAAAAAAGGAGCAGCGGTAACATGAAATCACAACGATATTTAGGGTTTGGCAGTGGGCTAGTCGTACTGGGTTTATTGGCTATGCTGTATTGGGCTATCGTTCAGCCCTCGTCATT
>JAAEOP010001159.1 GCA_024223125.1 Chloroflexota bacterium | reverse complement strand
GTACCCAAAACCAGGTCTTCGTCGGCAACAATGTCCTCAATGCTTTCAATGCGGTCTTCATCTTTACGAACCAGCAAACGTTGCTCGATGTTGATGTACCCTTCGGAGAAGTCCACAATTTCGGCGCGGTCTGCGGTAATGGTGATGCCATCGGCGGCCGCGTCATATTGACCATCGGAAACGGCTTGAATCATCCCTTCCCAACCGGCTTCAATGTAAACGGGGACGCAGTTGATCAGGGCGCAGATTTCATCCCATACGACATAATCCCAGCCGGTGGGGTCGCCGGTTTCGGGGTCAATGTAGTTGAAGGGGAGGTAGGCGTTCTCGACGGCGATGGTGACTTCACGGCCGCCTAAATCATTCATATCTTCGGCCATTTCTTCGTCGGCCGCTTCTTCTTCTGTGGCTTCGTCGGCCGCTTCTGGTTCTTCGCCGCTGGTTTCGGTGGTTGAGCCACTATCAGCAGCCGGCTCCTCCGTTTCCTCGGCTGGCGCTCCGCCACCACCGCAAGCGGCTAGCAGCAACGCTAAAAGTAAAACAATTAACAAATAAAATGGGCGTTTTTTCTTCATCTCAAATCTCCTTTTGAATTGGTGTAAAACTCATTAAAAACAGTTGAAATTATGACACGCCTTCAACCATTCGCCAAACGCAGCTATTTTCCGGGAAGACCTGCGAGGTTTCAAAAACCTCGCAGGTCTTTTCAGGTAGTTAGTTATGGATTGGTCGCCACGATCTGCCCTTTTTTGATGACGGTGTGAACAAGGTTGGTGCCAAAACGGTAGCCAAGTTGGCGGTAATCGGCCGTGTCTAAAACAAGTATGTCCGCCTGTTTACCCGCTTCCAGGCTGCCAATTTCATGACCACGGCCGATAGCATGAGCGGCATTGAGAGTGACGGTCGTTAATGCTTGCGCCTGGGTCAAGCCCATATACCGGCAGGCCAAAGCCATCACCATTTGTTGCGATTCACACCAGCAGGTGCCGGGGTTGCAGTCGGTGGCTAAAGCCAATGCGCCACCGGCTTGTAATATCGCTTTGGCCGGCGTGTAATCTCGCTCTGCCAAACCGAAGGGTGTGCCCGGCAAACCCACCGCAATAGTGTCTCCCGCTCCCAACGCGGCGATGTCGGCTTCCGGCGTGTAAACTAGGTGGTCGGCTGACACCGCTCCCAATTCTACAGCTAGTTTTGTGCCCCCTAACCCCACAAATTCATCGGCATGAACTTTAAGACGGTAGCCCAGGTTGACGGCCGTCTGCAAAATCTGCCGCGTCTGGGCCACATCAAACACCCCTTTTTCGCAAAACACATCACAAAACAGGGGTTGATTGTGTTCTTTGGCCCAGGCAGCGCCGGCGGGCAGCATCTCCTCAATAACCAATTGTACGTATTCATCGGTACGGCCGTTGAACTCTGCGGGCACAGCATGGGCGGGTAAAAAGGTGGGGGTCAATTCGATAGGTTGAGCTGCATTCAGGGTCAGAATGGCGTCTAGCTGCTTCAGTTCGGTTTCTGTTTCCAGGCCGTAGCCGGTTTTGGTTTCGGCGCTGGTTGTGCCGTAACGCAGCATTCGCGCTAGTCGGGGCAGGTTGTCGGCCGTGAGGTCATTTATACTGGCCTGGCGGGTGTGACGAACGGTTGACATAATTCCGCCACCGGCGGCCATGATTTCCATGTAGGTTGCGCCGGCTACACGCTGTTCAAACTCGGCCGCTCGTTCTCCGGCCCAAGGGATGTGGGTATGGGGGTCTACAAAACCAGGGATGACGGCACGGCCGTTGGCGTCAATAACTTGAGTGGCGTGGTGGATGGATTGGAGGTCGGATGTGGGGCCTACGGCCGTGATCTTTCCCGCCTGCACGGCCACGGCCCCATCTACAATCAAACCTAATTCACCTAAATCTGCACCTCGTTGCGGCCGATCACCCCCAGGAACCACACATACCTGGCTGGCATTGATAATAAGTAAATCTGTTTTTTTCATATTATTCTTCCTTTTCTGTAGTGGTCAAAGGTTACTTGAAATTTTCTATCTCGACTTAGCGAATGAATTCGCGGCAACACCTGCAAAGTCGGCCTTCGCCGACTAAAACCTAACCAGCGAAGGCTAGTTTTGCAAATGTAGTCGCAGATTTATCTGCCACGAAATCTTATTTTAAGCCACAGAGGGCACAGAGCGCTCAGAGATTTTCCTCTGTACCCTCTGTGGCAGCCCCTTCCTGTACCCACAAGGTTAACACAAACACGGCCGCACCCATCATCACGGCCGCTGCCACACCATTCCCCACATAACCAAACGTTATAAACAGGTGTGGCCCCAACCAGGAGCCAAGCGTGCGGCCTAATGCGCTGGCGGCCAATACGGATGACATAACCACCGCTCGATTTCCCGGTACAATTTCCGTCAGCAAAGGAACGCCGCCTACAACCGTGATCTCAAAAAAGAGAAACATGCCAAAGTAAACGATCAGAGCCATCGTCAAATTATGACTTGTCAGGGGTACAATGAGGCTGGTCAGGGCTGTTAAGATGCCGGCGCTGATTATAATCGGCCGTTTGCCAAATTTATCTACCGACCAACCGGCCGTTAGTTCTCCAGTCACTTCCGCCAGGCCAATCAGCCCGGCCGAAAAACCCAAAGCCACCAGCGGCAGGCCAAACGAACTTTCCATCCAATCTCCAAATACAATCAACAGCGTTTCATTGGCGCCCATCGCCAGCGCAATGTAAATCATGGCCGCCCAAATGACGCGATACTGCCAGATCACCTGTGCCGTTTGCCGCAGATTGACAGCGCCATTCCCTGACTGCTTGCTAACGCGGGGCACAAATCGCCACAGAGCCACAGCGGCCGCAACCCCCAACAGACCCAACCAGAAAAATGGCGCCTGCCAACCCTGCCGGGCCATTGCCAGACTAATGGCCGGGCCGCCAATCAGCAATGCGCCAGCCCAGGAAAGCTCTGTAAAGGAAATGGCTTTGCCGCGCCGCTCATAAGCTACATTTTCGGCTACGTAAGATTGCATGGCCGGATCAAAGATCACTTTGGTCAGGGCAATCAGCGCCAGAGTCACACCCAGCGTCAGATAAGTGGGCCAGATAACAACCAGCAGGCAACTTAGAGAAAAGACAACCATCGCCCCAATCATCGTGGGTTGACGGCCGTAACGCTCCGACAACGGACTAAACAGAGGGCTAAAAAAACCGGCCAGGTTACGCAGCGTAATCAAGCGGTACACATCGGCAATGGGTACGCCTAAACCACGAGCCAAAGCAGGCGCAAACGGATACACCATCCGCAGCCCAATATTGATCAGCAAACGGGCCAGGGTAATCCAGATTAGTTTATGTATGAGACGCGGTTGGGTTGTTGGGGATTGTGTCATGAGGGTGTTTTGATATTGAGTAATTGGGTGATTGGAAGATTAAGTAATTATCAAATCTCCGTTATATCCATAAAATAAGGTAATCATTCACTCCCCCAAGGTGCCCGGCACTTATAAACGAGTGTGCTACTCCAGTAGACTTGGTAATGAAGTGCCAGGCACCTGAATGGTTACAAAATAAGTTGCACCAAGTATACCCTTACACAGTCTGCGGTAAACTGTAGCTTCATTCTGTGATAAAATTCAAACCTATGGCAAACAAAAAACAGATCAGTAATAAACAGAAAGTACGCACAAACCTGCCTCCCCTGACACGAACAGTTCTGGCTTTTATTGTGCCTTTGGCTGCGGCCGTCTTCATTGGCATTCTCACTGGCGGATTTAACGGTGGCACAAATTTGGCTCCGGTATTGGGGGCGTTGGGGCTGGCAAGCTGGTTTGTGGGGTTGGCTTTTTACGGCTTACCGGGAATGGGGCTGCGCGGCGGACGGCCGTTATTTGCCGGTATCGGTTTTGCCACATTGGGCTGGGTGGTGTTCATCATCTTGCGGGCTATCTTCATCCCTATCAACCCCGAACCGGCCGAGTCGGCCCGCATCTTCATCTACCTGCTGCTGTTTGAAGCTTTTGCCGTTCAGTTGTGGCTGTTTAGCTTACTCTTTCGCTCTTTGGCTGATTGGCGTGGCCCTTTAACGGCCGCTACCGTCAGCGGCGTTTTGTTTGGGGCTACGGCCGTACTTCTCTTCCAAAATGTGTACACGGCCGGTCTCTTAACGCTAATATACTATTCCGCCTGGGGCATCTTTTACGGTATCATTCGTCTACGCACCGGCAGTATATTGGGAATGGCGCTCATCCAGGCTATGCAAAGCTTTACTGCCTGGACAGCCCTCGGCCCCTTGCCCCCAGATACGCCGGCTGCTCAACTGCAATGGGTTTACGGTCTATCAACGGCGCTGCTGCTCTTATTCATCTGGCGGTTGTGGCCAAAAGAAGAAAGCGATTACCGACTGTAGCATTGTCAATTGGCAATGGTTCATGATCAATTGTCAATTATTCTGAGAACTGTTATGTCAAACATAAATGTGCAAATTGATGACCGGGCTAGATTGGTAACGGCCGTGTTGTCTGTCAGTGAATGGTCTGGTGAAGAACAGAAACAGCTTACTCATGCTGTACACCCTCACGCCAAGCAAACCCGCAAATTTTTACACGATTACCGATTTCATCAAGCGGTGCTTGGCGCCAATCAGGCGATGCTCAATGGGGTGACGTTAGAGGAGTTGTTCAGCACGGCCGTGCGCTGCCAATGGCCTATTTTTGAACCGACCGAACCACTGCCCCATCTGCTTAAAATCGAACGCTGGGCGCGTTCCCTGGCCGATTTTGAGTACGCCACCGAAATTGATGAAACGTTCTGGCAGCAACATTCGGCCGTGTGGCAAACGGCCGTAGACGCCCTGGTCCAAATCTTTCAAGATGGCAAAGTGGCTGCCTTCCTGGGCAAGCTCACCCGCAATCCAGACCTGCGTCAAATTGCCCTCATGCCCAATCTTGTCTACCCTGCTCTGCGGCCGGTGTTGGCGACGTCACAGGCCACATTTTACCTGCTTCTACCCCCTCCAAAAGCTGTCGGCGAATCCCCACCCTGGCCCTATGATGAAGACCCGCCCTGGGTTGTGGCCACTGTCTGCCAGAAATTGGCAACCCGGCTGTTGGCCGATCAACTGGCCCCTTTAGATAAAACCCAACGCAGCCTTTATCGTCATGCCGTTGTTACCCTTTGTCTGGAAGATGCCTTTGATGAATTTGAAGGGCAAGCGTATCTGCTGCGAGCAAAAAAGGAACACGCCTTGCCTGATTTACCCCAAGTCGTCAATCAACTGCGTCGTTATTTAGATGGCGAATTGGCTGTTCTGGCTGATATTTTTAATTAAAGAGATTGGAAGATTAGAGATTAAACTGTCAATCTCCAATCTCTAATCTCCAATCCCCCTTTCTGAAAAGGAGAAAAAATGTCTTACGAGTATATTCTTACCAGCGTTCACGGCCGTGTCGGTCTGGCCCAAATTAACCGCCCCAAAGCGCTCAACGCCCTCAATATCAGTGTGATGCGGGAACTTATGTCGGCCGTAGAAGTGTTTGACGCTGACGATGAGATTGGCTGCATCGTCATCACTGGCAACGAACGTGCTTTTGCCGCCGGAGCCGATATCAAAGCGATGGCCGAGGCTACCCCTGTCAGTATGCTCAACAGCCCCATGATTGACCAGTGGGATCG
>JAAEOP010001158.1 GCA_024223125.1 Chloroflexota bacterium | reverse complement strand
GCCGACACGCTGGCGCCCGGCGTAAACGTACGCGACACCGCTGCTTGCGACACGCCGGCCAATCGAGCCACATCAATTTGAGAGGCTCTGCCCTCTTTTTGTGATTGCTTTTTCATGAGTATGCCTTCCGATAGAATAATTTTATCGGATAGTATAGGTATTCATGCCGGGTGTCAAAATGGGAGGCCTGGATGATGCCTACTTTACCGCGCCCATTGTCATCCCTTCGACAAAGTATTTTCTGATGAAAAGGGATAATACAAATATTGGGATCATTACCAGGATACCAGCCGCCGACATCCACTCCCACTGCACGCCGCGATGGGTTTGGGTGGTCAGCAGGCCCACGGTCATTGTTGTAGCAACGTCTCTGGTAAGCACCAGGGCGTAGAGAAATTCATTCCAGGCGATGATGAAAGAAAATACGGCAGTGGTGATGATACCGGGCATCATCAGCGGGACGGTAATATAGCGCAGCACCTGAAGTTCGGTACAGCCGTCCACCTCGGCTGCTTGCTCAATTTCTGTGGGCAAAGAATCGACAAACCCTTTGAGCATCCAGACCGCGTAGGGTACGGTCAGGGATAGATTTATAATAATAAGCGATAGCCGGGTATCAATAATGCCAAGTTGTCGAAACAGGGTGAAAAATGGAATAACCACCACGACCGGCGGCAAAAATTGAGTACACAAAAACCAAATAAGAATGGGTGTACTGCCTTTAAATACGTATCGTGAAAGGACATAGGAGGCCATAATAGCCAGAGGCACGGCAATTAGCACGGTTGCAGAAGATATGATGAGACTATTAACAAGGAAGGGACCAAAGTCCAGGGCCTCTCCAAAAATTGCTCTAAAGTTATCCAATGTCGGCGGGAAGAAGATGGCATTGGAGTAAACATATTTTTCCGGCTTGAAGGCGGTTATAATAAGCCAAAAAATTGGGAATATTACAAATAACAGGCAAAGAAGCGCGGCGAGATTATCGCCCACCCAACCCAGCCGTTTTTTCATCGTAAGGCTCATTTTTTACACGCCTCCCTTACCGTATAGCGCCTTAACATACAAAATGGCAAATACGGTTAAGGCTATAATTAACAGATAGGCCAGCGCGCTGGCATACCCCATATCAATAAATCGAAAGCCATTGATGTAGACATAAAAATTAAGCGTCTGTGTCGCTCTACCCGGCCCGCCGCCGGTCATTGTCACCACCTGGTCGAACATTTTAAGCGAGAAGATGGTTTTTAAGAGGGTGATAATGATGATGACCGGCTTTAATAAGGGGAGCGTGATGTTCCAGAAGAGTTCAAAGTTGTTAGCGCCCTCTACTTTAGCCGCTTCAAAAATAGAGGGAGAGATAGAACCCAATGCGCCAATAAACATCAAGGCAATCAACGGCGCCCAGCCCCACACTTCTGACATTGCCAGCCAGAATTGAGCCCAAAACGCGTTAGATAACCAAACCACATCGGCGGCGAACGGAAATATGGTATCAAGCATAGTGTCATAAACACCCCACGACGGGTTCAGCATAAACCGCCAAGAGAAGCCCTTTAGGGCGGGGGCTACGGCAAAGGGAAAGATTAACGAAGTCTTGACCACGGTATTGAACCGGCTTGGTTTCTGCAAGATCAAAGCCATAGCCAGGCCAATGACCACCGATAAAACAACGGAAATAATGGTAAAAGTAAGGGTGACGTAAACGCTATTCCAAAAGAATCTGTCACCAAAGGCCCGAATGTAGTTTTCCAGGCCAACAAAATCGGTTGGCCGGGGCGATCGGTCCAGTCGCCACTCGCGGAAGCTAATGATAAACGTATTGACCAGTGGGTAGGCCGTAACTGCCATCACCACCAGCAGCGATGGGGTAAGCAGCAAGAATTTAACATTTTTAGGTTCACGAGAAAAACTGGCAATTGCCCCAATAAAACCTACAATGCCGGCCCCAAGAATTGCCCAAAAACCAAATTGGGCCAAACTAAAAAGATCGATATTTAAAAATGTAGGGCCGGCCAGGGTAGTCATCCCAAAGAAAATAACTAAAACAACCAAAGAAGCCCCAATGGTTGTGGAAAAGGAGGCATTCTGCTTGTATTGGTTTTTCCACAGTGGAAAGCCAAACCCTATCATCAAGATTGCCCCAAGCAAAATGGTGTAAAAGAAGCCAAACCCTTCCGCCCCGCTCACATTGGCGCTGGCCAGGTCAAACCCGGTAATATTGGGGGGCAGCCAGGGCAGGAAAAAACATATTAAAATGATGATTCCCATCGGCAGCACTAATTGTGGTAGTCTTTTACTCATCCCACACGCTCCTAAATTTACTGCGCAACTATATTTATCAGGAGTGCAGTGCAATGTTCACTTTGTCGCAATTTTTCCCCTCGTTACCACGCAGGAGCGTGGTAACGAGGGGGCAGATTTCAATCTCAGTGGATCCAATTTTTAACGCTCCAAGCCGGTTTGTAACTGGCGTCGGGGGTTACACGCCATATTATGGCGCACCCCCTCCGAGCCTGAAATTTGGATCTACTGAATCTGCACTCCTGATAAGTGAGATGGAGCGAGACGGACACATTGTGCAGGTTTCTCGCTCCACCTAAAACATCGGTTTATTCGTAGTAACCGCCCCGGTCCATAATGGCTTCAACATCTTCCGCCATTTGGTCCAGAGTAGATTGCACGTCGGCCCCACCGGCGGCCATATCATTAAGACCAACTTCCAGAATACTCAGAATTTCGAGCCATTCGGGGATGATGGGGTTGGTGCGGGCATCGGCCAAGATAGCGCCGCCTACTTCCGGCAAGCCACTATTAACTTCGTTCACTTCCGGATCGCTCAAGACAGAAAGCCGGGTGGCCACGTTTGAGCTAACTTCCGGGGCGCTTTTGTCGGTAATAACGGCTTTCTGAACTTCCTGGCTGTGAACCCACTTCATATATTCCCAAGCTGCTTCCTGATTTCTGGAATATTTGTTGATACCCATCGGCCAAACGTGACCGTAGGTGCTGGGTTTGCCTTTGCCTTCCCAACTGGGGGCGGTAGCAAAACCAACGTTTTCGCAAACATCCGGCGCGCGTTCGCAATCTTTCAGACGGCTGTACATCCACCACCAACCCATAAACATAGCGGCGCGCCCTTGCAGCATTTCTTCAAGTCCCTCTTGTTCATTGAAAGCCACCGACCCGGGGCCGGTGAGTTCATTGTTTAGCCAGGAGATATAGCGCTCAGTGGCTTCAACACCGGCTTCGTTATTAAAGATCGGCTTCCAGTTTTCATCAAACAAGTCGCCACCGTTGCTCCACAGCAAGGCTTCCCACCAGAAGGTATTCTGACCGGCGTTGATGCCGTAGTACACCGACAGTGGGAACATATCGGGTTTCTCGGCCTTGATGACTTCAGATACTTCTTCCAACTCGGCCCAGGTGGTCGGAGCTTCCAGGCCCAACTCGTCAAAAATATCCTGGCGATAGAAGAACATAAAGGGGTGTCCTCGCAACGGGATGCCATAAACCGCGCCGTCTAGACCTTTACTGGCTTCAATATAGGCATTCGGGAAATCGGATAAATCAAGATGGGCGGCGTCATCTTTTTCAAGCAAGGGATTCAATGGAACCATATAAGGTTTCAGGCCGGCGCCCCAAGCATCGGTGAACGCGAAAAGGTCGTAGTTGTCAGAAGCTGATGTGGCTTCCGTGACCAACTTTTCCTGGAAAGCGCCATACGGCACGTCATCCCAGCTAACCTTGATACCGGTCATGTCGTAGAACTCTGAATTACTCTTCACGTCCAGGGCGTGGAACTGCGCTGCGGTATTGCAGCAAATCAGGAAACTCAGTTCCGTGCCGTCGTAAGGCTTACCCGGCTTCAGGCCAAACGGCAGCGCTTCCATCTCTTTTTCAACCTCGACCTCGACAATTTTTTCAACTTCTTTTTCAACCTCAACCTCGACAATTTTTTCAACTTCAACCTCAACCGTCTCGACAACGGTTACTTCTTTTTCTACTATCTTCTCAACTTCTTTTTCAACAACAACGGTCTCAACCACTTTTTGTGGCTGAGCGGCTCCACCGCAGGCTGTTCCCACCAGGGCCAGCACCACCAGAGACGCTAATAGTAACAATAAAACTTTTTTGTTCTTGGAAAACATTCCTTTTCCTCCTAAATATTGGTTTTGATTTTTTACATCCTAATTGCTGATTGGTTTAAATTTTTTTCGGTACACCTCCTTATTTTGAGTTAGGCACTGTGGCCTGAAAACTAAATATCTATCTATACTGAAAACAGAATGAGACCGATACTTTTGGGAGGGTTCAACCAACTGTCATTTCGATGAGGAACGTGGCAAAGCGGGCTTTGCACGAAATCTTCCAAGTCAAATTGTAGTATTTGTTGCGTAAAGATTTCTCGCTTCGTTCACAATGACAAAAAATACTGGTTTCAAACTGGTTTCAGTTTAGACAAGAAAAACCTTGCAAGTTGGAAACCATCGCAAGGATTCACCGGCTTGAATAACTACGTTTCAAGATAGATTTGTTCGGTTGTTATAAATCCGGCTTCGGTGTCGGTTGTTTTGTTATAATCTTTGTGGGAAGTGGTGTTATGCCGTTTTGTTTTGCCGCTGATAATGAAAGAAATGATATTCCTTTTCACTTCGCTCTTGTTTAGCGGCTAAATCACCCCGATTGTATACGTATTCAATAAAAATGTCAATTCAAGTTCTCGGATTTGACAACAATCAGCGTAGAACTCTAAAAAACAATAAAACGTGGAATAATAAGTGATTATTTAGAGTGGGTGGAGCGTTTATTGGCACTTCTTGAGCGAGATTGTACTCTGATTAGATGTATGCGTATTCAAACAATAATGGGCATCCCCATACCTGTAGACGTAATCGTTCACCCCCCTCGTTCCAATGCTCCAGCGTTGGAACGCCTATGCTCGATACGGCGCAGCAGGTAGGCATTACCACGCAGGAGCGTGGTAACGAGGAGGGGGGGGACTGAACGGTTACCTGTAGACCAGGTTATCGACGGTGTGCATTTTTTGAATTTCTTATTCTGCCCGAAACGTGCTCCACCCCGATATCTTTATCCGAAACCGGTACAGGCT
>JAAEOP010001157.1 GCA_024223125.1 Chloroflexota bacterium | reverse complement strand
CGACATGGGACGGGCGATTGAATCTTTCATGCAGTCCATACGGCGTACCGTCAACGGAACATTTTCCGATGTTCAGCTCAACAGGCGTTTTTACCGCGTCGATCCCAAACTGCGCGGCGACCGGGTACAGGTCAAATTCGATCCCTTCTCAACCTTCGATACCGTACACATCTACTCGCTCGCCGGTGAATATCTGGGCCACGGGACCCTTCATGACCGTTTGAGCGTTATCCCGCAAGGCCCCGAGCCAAAACGGGCAAAACCCAAACACAGCTATACCGACCTTTTGCTGCGCCAGCACAAAAAGATGCTCGCCGAGCAGACCGGTGGCATTGATTACCGCAAAGTCGTGGCAAAAAGATCCTGGCCCTTTCATGAGTTCGCCAAAACCGTGGCCCAGCTGATGGGTAGAAAGGCCGGCCTGGCGGATCTTACCGCCGGTGAACTGGAATCTCTCAAAAAAGTCTATAATCAAAGCCTCGCCATTAATCGGCATATGGTCAAAACTGCTTTTGAAAAAGCCCCATATCCCACGGTTCCCTACATCGTTCGGGAACTTAAATATCTAATCCAAAAGGAGAAAAATCATGTTTCTTAACCATTTTGACTTGACCGCCCACCCCTTTGCCGAAAAACCGCCCATCGATTGGCTGCTGCGCGATGAACGCACCGATCAGGCACTGGCCAGACTCAAATTCTTTGAGCAACAGGGCGCCATTGCATTGATCATCGGGCAAACCGGCCTGGGCAAATCCTCGCTTCTCAGACTCTTTATCGACCAGCTGCCCCACAATCGCTACCACCCGGTCTATCTGCACCTCACACCCCTGAATGCCAACGCCTTTTTGCGGTTG
>JAAEOP010001156.1 GCA_024223125.1 Chloroflexota bacterium | reverse complement strand
GGTTCAACATCATCCAGTCTTTGACAGCGATGTGCAGCTTTGGCTGGATGAATTGCTGCCCCAACTGGAAGCAGCCCTACCCCCGGCCGAATTACAAACGGCCCTGGAACGCGGCATAGCCCTCGACCTGGATACGGTGGTGGCAGAATTGCTGGATGAATTTGCAGAGGACAACTTATGACAACCAATCCTGAAAGCATCATCAACAAACGTTATATTCTCCAAGCCAAACTGGGCGAAGGCGGGATGGGCGTCGTCCACCGCAAACCAGAGAATGTGTTGCAAGTGCAAGCTTATTCATTTCTGCAAACGCGAGTGGTCAAAATCAGAAACGAGACGATGATTCACTACTTATGCCTGGAAAATTTATCTGAACATCGAAAGATTATGAAACTGCTTTTACACAGAGGTCAAGTACAATGAAAGATCAATCAAAAACTAAACTTTTCGAATACCTTCTCACCGTTAGTCGCCATATGGCTGAAACTCAGGATTTAGACCAGTTGCTTTCTTACACTATGGATCAGGTGTTACAGTTGATGAGCGCAGAACGGGGGTACATTGTGCTGACCATGGCCGATAGATCGCTTGATATAAAGATAAAGCGGCG
>JAAEOP010001155.1 GCA_024223125.1 Chloroflexota bacterium | reverse complement strand
ACCTTTAATACCGTATCCAATCCAATGGAATCCATGATGCCAAAAGGTCCTGTGGGACTGTGCATAATTCCCATCCAGGATCGGTCAATGTCGTAGATGGGGGCAATTTTCCCGGAGGCCAGGGTAAGGGCCGAATCGAGCAGGGCCATGAGCATGTTGTTAAACAGGTACCCGGAATGTTCATTTTGCAGGACAATGGGGATCTGGCCGATCTTTTTGGCAAAGTTTGTGGTTATCTCTACGATCTCAGGCTTTGTCTTTGCATGGGGCATGACATCCACTATTTTAGTCAAGGTAACGTCATGAAAATGAAAGGCGAGAAACCGTTCCGGCCGTCCGGTGGCCTCCGCAAACATGGAGGGAACCAGAGAAGATGTGTTCGTGGTGAATATGGTCCTTTTGGGGCAAATCTTATCAAACCTGCCAAAGATTTCCCCTTTCAGTTTCGGATCCTCCGGGATGCTTTCGATGACCAGGTCGGCATCACGGCCGGCCTCTTGGGGGTCATCGGTGAACGTCATGCGCTCGATGGCAGCGTCGCTTCCTCCCGGCTCTATGATCCCATTTCCGGTTAATCGCTTAGCGAGTTGAGCCGTTCGTTTTTGTGCCTTTATAAGGATTTCCGGAAAGGCGTCGTAAACCGTAACCTCATAACCGCTTTCCGCACACACAAAACCGATTTGATGTCCCATGGTTCCTGCGCCGATGATTAAAATCTTTTTTATATCGCCAATTTGCATATTATAATCTCCTTATATTCTATACCTCGGACGGTGGCAAATTGCGTTAAAAACCTTTCATGGCATTTTCGGCGGCCTTTGCAAGGAGCTGCACCGCGAAAATCAGCATTTTAAACCGTTCGTCCTTTGTCTGGCCATGATAGAACCGGTAGTAAATCTGCTGGGCAATGCCGGCAAGACGAAACAGGCCAAAGCAATAGTAGAAATCCATATTATCTATGGTTTTTCCGGAAAGTTTTTCATAGCAGGCCACCACCTCTTTACGGGTCATGGCCCCTTCTATATGGGTGGGAAGGGTTCGCATCAATTGAAATTCCTCCGCGTCAGTTTTTTCCACCCAGTACCCGAGGGTGCAACCCAAATCCATAATCGGATCTCCCACCGTCGCCATCTCCCAGTCCAGGATGCCGATGATGGAAAGGGGATCATTCGGATCAAGGATCAGATTGTCGAATTTGAAATCGTTGTGGATAATGCCGGTGAAAGAGGAGTCTTCAGGCATGTTATCGGCCAGCCAGGCCATTACTCTTTCAAAGCCCGGTGCATCCGGGGTACGGGCGCTGCGGTAGCGCTCGCTCCAGCCCTTTACCTGGCGAGCTACATAGCCGATGGGCTTTCCGAAATTTTCCAGGCCGATCTTTTTATAATCCAAAGAATGCAGCTCAAACTGAATCTCCACATGCCTTTGAAACAGGCGCCTTATTTTGTCAGGAGAAAGATTCAATCCTTTAGGCATATCTTTTCGCAATATGATTCCTTCAATGCGCTCCATTACGTAAAAGGGACAATCCATGACGGAAAGGTCTTCGGTATAGGCCAAGGGTTGAGGGACGTATGAGAAAACAGGTTTTAAAGCCTTTAGAATTCTATACTCCCGGCCCATGTCATGAGCGGTTTTCGCCTTTGTACCGAAGGGGGGTCTTCTCAAAACCATTTCCCGGTTCCCCATGCGGATGAGATAGGTCAGGTTGGAATGACCGCTGGGAAACTGCTGAACGGTCAACGGCCCTTTCAGACCGGAAACATTTTCTTTCAGAAAGGCTTCCATGCGTCCGGTGTGTAACTCTTCACCCGGACGTATCCGCGTAGCTTCGTCAATGAAATCCATGCAACACCTCCTGGGAATATTCATTTAATTTGGCGGCCTTCGTAATCGCTTAGAATCTGTTTTGCCACTGAAACTTTATGTACCTCATCCGCGCCGTCATAAATCCGGGCTGCCCGCTCATGGCGGAAAAAAAAGGCTAAAATAGTGTCGTCGGTCATGCCTAAACCTCCATGCACCTGCAGGGCGTGGTCCAGAACCATCTGCATGACATTGGCCACCTTGAACTTGATGAGGGAAATCTCTTTTCGGGCTGCCTTGGCACCCTCCCGCTCTATCCGCCACGCCGCATGAAGAACCATGAGCCGGGCTGCCTGTATTTCCGCTGCGCACTCGGCAATCCAGGCTTGGATGATCTGTTTGGTGGCAAGGGTCTTTCCGTTCGGGGAGATGACCCGATCACGGGCACGGGCGCACATAAGATCAAAGGCCCGGTTGCAGATGCCTATCCATCGCATGCAGTGGTGAATACGTCCCGGCCCCAAACGCTCCTGAGCGATAACAAAGCCGTGACCCTCTGGGCCCAGCAAATTTTCCACAGGCACGCGGCAGTTTTGATACAGAATTTCCGAATGGCTGAAATAATCATCACCGGTATGCCCCATGACCGGAATGTTTCGTACCAGGTTGAAACCCGGGGTGTCGCAGGGAACGATGATCATGCTCGCCTGGAGATAGGGAGGATTT
>JAAEOP010001154.1 GCA_024223125.1 Chloroflexota bacterium | reverse complement strand
GGATGAACGCTTGGCATCGGGGCACAACGGTGGTCAAAACTCCCCAGGGACAGCGAACGATCACCCACCTGCAAAGCCTGCGCTTGCCCACGCAACGTTACTATTTCGACCGGAAATTATCGAATGAGGAGGTGGCCGGGGTTATCACCGGACGCGAGAAAGCGTCCCGGATGAAGGGGTACGTTGGCGAAATTCACCCCACGGAAAGTTTAACGCCGGGTTGGGGCGCGGCCAAAAAGGCCATGATTACTGCCAGGTTATACCACCCTTCCCCGGAGGCCGAGTGGCAAACGAAAACGTGATACGTGAAATCAGTCTGTTGTATAAGTATTCTGAAGCTAAAACAATAGAGGGCGGTCTACAATTTTGCGTTATGAGCTACCATTATGGAGTCCAAAATGCATTTTGGACTCCATAATAGCGACTCAGTTAAGGCAGCCGCGAATGATTTGCGTGGTCAAAATCAACGGTGTTGAGAAACGCTACGTAGTTATGCAACAGACTGGAAATGATTGCGATCACACATCACGGCTGTGAGTTCCAACGTAACGCCGGACTGGAATGAAAATTCAGAAAACGCGCAAACTCGCATTTAGACCCAATATGTAGGGGTAGTGTGCAAAAACCCCCAAGATGTAGTAGGTGAAAGAAAAAAGCAACCAAAACGAATCTGAGATTCTTTAGCCAAAAAATCGGAATATTCCAGCACAACACCGGAAAAAGTAGTCGATTCCAGAGTATCTTCGGAAAAAGTCTAAACCGCCTAAAATCGAATTGGTTTAGTCCCTTAAAAATTGGAGATTCCAGAGTATCTCTGGAAAAAATCCAACTGTGGCGGGCCTTATAGCCATAATAATCCGGTCAAGTTCTGGGAAAAGCTCATATTTAGTGCTTGGCTTACCAAATATGAACTTTTTCCGAAGTCATAGTGAAATATTCCGTGGTTACAGTAGAAATTTTAAAAGCCCAGAACGTGAACTTTTTCCGAACTTACGTTGGAAACTGGCTTTTTTCTGAACTTATCGGCAACAAAATATCATTTTTGTTAGCATTTCTTGACATAAAACGTGAACTTTTTCCGAGCTTACAATGGAAAAACCGAAGATTCCGACGTTACGTTGGAAATCACAGCATCACTGTAGGCTTAAAGATTTTGGGGTGATTTTTACGGTGATAAGGCAGATCGAAGGTTATGAGTTGTGCCCGGAGTAGTAGCCAGGCTAGTAAAGCAGCGATGGCCACCGCAGGATTATCTCAACTTGGCAGCAAGATGGGGTATGCAGTCGGAACGTTTCTTGAAACCATGACGCAGAGCGCAGACACCATAGGGCAAAAAGCAGTAGCGCCCGCTGCCGTCCTGGCCCTAAAGGTCATCGAACCCAAAGGGAAAGGGAAGTTGGGAGTGGTCAAGAGATCTGCGCTAAAAAGTTTGGCTACCGTTACCAAGGCGACCATCAAAGCGGGGTTGATAGTATCAGGATATGGCCCGGTAATCAAAACGGCAACAACAACAATTGCCGTAACGGAAAAAGTGACCGCTGTAGGCGGCTCTGTTGTTGGGGCTGTGAGCGAGAATGGGGAGGCCGGTACGGCCACCGTCGAGAAAAAAGGGTGGTTTGGCCCGTCAAGGCAGAAGGTTCAATTGTGGAGATCGTGGTTAACCCCGGTTCTCAATAACTCTAATGTGATTGGTCGCCGAGAAGTCAAATCTAGTACAGGCGTTATGTTCAAGACCAGGGGCCGAACCTGGTACAAGGGCACGATAAAGTTCAAAGTCGGACAGGGCAACCGCACGATCACGCACCTGAAAAGTTTGAGCCTCCCTAACACCAGTTATTACTTTAGCCGCCCGGTGTCCAACAAGGATGCTGTCGGGATAGCTGCGGGTCGAATAAAAGCCGAGACCGTGCCGGGGTACGTCGGACGGGTGACTAAAACGGAGGCGTTGTGCCTGGCCTGGATGCAGGCCAAGAAGGCGGCCATTCTGAGCCAACTTCATTGGGGTACGCAGAAAAGGGTGTAATGTGTCTTGCACGAAAAACGCCAAGGCCGCGGCCGGTACGGCTACAAAAAACGGCATTCCCGGACAATCCAATAAGGTACTCGGTCTGGCCGGGCAATCAAAGCAAATCATCATCAGCGACCCGCAAGGTGTTGACAAAACCAGGTATATTGTGGTCAAGAATGGGGGCAACAGCCGGATGACGCCCCTTGATGGACAGATGATCAAGATTGACGGCCCGGCCCAAATCGTCTCCACGGCGAAGGGGACGTGGTGGATAGAGACCGGGTCGGAGCTAAAGACAGAAGCGCCGACCCCAAAACAACAGCCTCCGGAGCCAGGAGCAGCGGTCGTTAAGAAGACCAAGCAGATCCACGAGGCGGTCAAACAAAGGCGTCAAATTCAGGTCAGCTACCGCACGGCCAAAGGGCGTAAGCAGCAAACGCTGGCCCCGTTAGATGTGGAGAACGACCGCAAGACCGGAAAACGCTACTTGTGGGGGTATGCAGACGGGAAGCCGGGGATGATGCGCCTGTCCCTGGACAAGATATCTGCGGTCAAGCCGGCAGATAAAGATTTTGATCCGGAGCAGGTGATGGATCGGGCTTGGGGCGGGAAGAAAGTAGAGATAGCTTGGAACCTGCCCCGGGCTTGGAGAAAAGGCAGCGTGCGCTGATGGCAAAACTATGGACGAACTCATAACAAAGTTGGGTATAAGACCAAGAGGCAATAATTGATGTCTTGTGAGCAAGGGCGTAATAGCGCAGCCAGTGCGGCTATTATCAATGGGGTCGCCAAGGCCGCCAGTCGTTATCTAGGCTCCGTCGGTGTTTCAGTGGGCAATACGGACATTTACCAGGACATCGTCAAAGTGGGTCAAGTGATGAAGAATTTGGGCCTCTCTCCGGCCGGTGATCCTGTCAGCGATGTGGCTAACGTGATTGGCCTGGTCAGCGAGTTTTTCTTCAAGAAGGGGGGACAGAACGGCGGCGGGGATGGGGCTGGTGATGATGGCGGCGGCAAAACCAACCGGCTGCTCAATTACCTCAAACCGCCGAGTGTCTTGAGTACGGTTTTCGGAATTCACGCCCTGGAACGTTCGACCGGAGCGGTGGCCACCCTGGGCGTGCGCACGTTGGCCCGCGGTCGTCC
>JAAEOP010001153.1 GCA_024223125.1 Chloroflexota bacterium | reverse complement strand
TTGGGTGGAGCAGGGGTGGCTTGAGGTTGCCGATCCTTCGAGGCGGGGGAGGAAGTATCGGCTTGGGGGGAGGTATAGGAAAGTTGTGAAACCATGACTATTGACTCTTCCGAAAAAAGCCCCAGACGCATTTTCATCCAATTGAGAGGCTTGTTCGTGATAGTAACGCGTGAGACGATGGACATTGACCAACAATGCCGACCCCAAAACGACCATTTGAGAACGAATCAAATAGGAAGTCAGCACAAGGTGTATATATGGGGTAATAATGTCTATTGCGTCTACATATGGGGGTCTTTCGGGTCTATTTATCCCACAAATTCTATTGTTTCTACCCTATCTGCACCAAAACTGCACCTTAATTGCACCCACTGCGGGGTAGGTGACTCTGCTGTTCAAATTAGGCTGTTTGGGTTCTCCAACCCTAAAAAGTATCTTACCGAAGGTTGAGGTTGAGTAAGGTATTCATACCAATCCGCTTTGCCGTAACCAACGATTAGTTTCACGGATGACAATATCGAGGAACGGAAGATCGGGCATTTGGTCGCGCAAACGCAGTTCCCATAAACGGGCAAGCGTGTTCTTTTTGCGCGCCAATACATCGCTCAACTGCCCCAAGTCCAAACCCTTGTAATTCATCTTTTCACGCAAATGAAACGACACCGTCTCTGCATCGACCAACCGTTGACCAAGTATGTGGTGAATGTCATACAGGTCTCGCGGTTCAGTGCGGCCTAGAAGAGCGCACAATTTCTCCGCCAAGATTTCCTCCAACGAATAGACCTGGAGCGTCTCAGTCCGTCCACGGCAATCGCTATATGGCGTTTGAAGCGGGTTCTCGAGTAATGGAAACAACAAAAGTTCATCGCGCGTGATGTCAACTTTCAAGAAACGGCTGGATAAGTCGCCGCGCAATGGGCCGACGTAATTCAAGTACAGCGCCGGGTTGCCATTGTGGTGCGTTTCCACTTTGCGGACGGCCATTG
>JAAEOP010001152.1 GCA_024223125.1 Chloroflexota bacterium | reverse complement strand
TCGGCCATCGAAGCCATCCCCAAAGACCTGATTACGGCTGCCAAAGTAGATGGCGCTTCGGCCTGGCAGATTATCCGCGATATTACTCTGCCGATGCTCAGATGGCCCATGCTCTTTGTCACCAGCTACCAAACGCTCTCGCTGCTGGTCTCCTTTGAGCTTATCTGGCTGCTAACCCAAGGCGGGCCGGGTCTATACACCACCGAGGTCTGGGCCTTGACCGCTTATAAACGTGCCTTACGCACCTACTTTGGTTCTAATCAATGGGGCTACGGGGCAGCCTGGGCCTTTGTTTTGGTAACTATTGGGGCCATACTGTCTGTAATTTACCTGCGTGCATTCCGGTTTGATGATCTGGTGCAGGAACCCAAGATTGATGTGTTATAGGAGAAAAATAATATGACAACGACGTTTGAAACTGAACGCGCTTACGGGGTAAAACAAACCATAGGTCGGGTAATCCCCTACATTTTGCTTGCCATCAGTATTGTACCTATTATAGTTGGCTACCTCTGGATATTTATCGCCACTTTCTCTCATCGCACCGAGGGGCTGATGCCGCTGGATGCAGACGGTAACATTGGCGGCTTTACCTTGCAAAATTGGTCTTTTTTATCAGACCCCGCTATTTGGCGGGCCACACTCAACTCGTTTCTCATCGCTGTCAGTATGGTCATTGGGGTTGGTTTTGTCTCATCATTAACCGGCTACGCTCTGGCCCGCATGAACTTTCGGGGGCGTAAAACCTTTCTGGGGATGACCCTGGTGCTACACGCCTTTAAAGCCGAGATGCTGCTCATTTCCCTCTTCCAGGTGCTGCTGTTCATCGGCGGCTTGCCGCTAATTGGCAAATATTTTGGCTTTAACACCGTGGGCGGGGTGGCTCTGGTTATGATTACCCTGGAGTTACCGCTGGGTGTGTGGCTGATGAAGGGCTTTTTCGACAACCTTTCCTGGGACATGGAACGAGCCGCCCTCATTGATGGGGCCTCGCGCTTTAGAGTGTGGTGGGAAATCATCATTCCCCAGATAAAGCCCGGTTTGGCCGCCCTCTCTATCTTCACCTTCATTACCGGCTGGAACGCTTATCTGGTTCCTTTCACCTTTACTATCGGCACAAAATCGGCCAACTTGCCGGTCTTCCTGAACCAGTTTTCGGGCGATACCGGACAAGCCAGTTGGAACGCCGTAGCCGCGTTGGGCCTGTTCCAACTCATCCCGATTCTGATCTTTTTTATCTTTACTCAAGAAATGCTGCTCAATATTTATGGCGGCGGTAGCAAAGGCGGAACATAAGGATTTTAGATGACACCCCACCTCGTTCCCAAACTGGAGTTTGGGAACGAGGTGGGGTGTCATAGGAGAATATTATGAAAGTAGAACTTGAAAATTTAACCAAACGTTGGGGGCCTGTGGTCGGGGCCGATGCAATGAATCTGGATATTAAAGACGGCGAGTTTGTGGCCTTCCTGGGGCCTTCGGGCTGTGGCAAAACTACCACCTTGTTGATGGTAGCTGGTATCTACAAACCCTCAGATGGTTTTATTCGTTTTGATGATAAAGTGGTTAATCGGGTGGCCCCCAAAGACCGTAACATTGGTATGGTCTTTCAGAGTTACGCTCTTTATCCTCATATGACGGTCTTTAAAAATATTAGCTACCCCCTTAAATTACAGAAAGTGCCGATGAATGAAATGCAAGAGCGATCACAGCGTGTGGCAGATATGATGGGCATTGGGCATTTGATGGACCGCAAACCGGCCCAACTCTCGGGCGGCCAGCAGCAGCGCGTGGCTCTGGGGCGAGCGCTGGTCAAAGAACCCGGCCTGTTGCTTTTTGATGAACCGCTCTCTAACCTGGACGCCCGCTTACGGCTTACAATGCGCAGCGAGATCAAACGGCTGCAAATGGAATTGGGGGTCACTTCTATCTACGTGACCCACGACCAGATAGAGGCTATGACCATGGCCGACCGTATTGCGGTGATGATGGATGGTCAACTGCAAGCTTTCGACACCCCTGATGAGTTGTACGACCGGCCCCGCACGATGTTT
>JAAEOP010001151.1 GCA_024223125.1 Chloroflexota bacterium | reverse complement strand
GCTAAAGGAATATGGGCAACGGCCGACAGAGGTTCATCTGGGTGCAAGATATGATCTGTACGCATCTTTCTGTTCTCCTAAAGCTGTGTTGTTGGTTTTATTCGCTTTCATCAAGGCGGCTGACGCGAGCAAGACGGCCGATCTCGTCACGAGAATGTGAGTCGTTCCAGTTTTATCCTTTTTCGCCCATACCTTTTTCTGAATGAGGTTCTTTTTCTATTAACGGCCGCACAGCCAACCGCAAATGACCATCTTCAGCCAGGGCATGTTGGATGCGGAACTGTTGGCCGTCACGGAATGATTGCCCTTTCCCCGGCTGCACTGTTCCCAAGCGGTGGTCACGCGGGGTATAGGCAACCAGGTCTTGCCCCTCCTGGAATACAATAACTGTCATTTGCCGCAGTTGGCCGCGAGCCAACTGCTTGATACGCTCTTTGGCTTTGACTCGTTCTTTGGCTGCAATGCGACGGCCGTTGCCCGCTGGCTGTCCGTTCTGCACCTGATACCAATGGAGCCATGTGTCCCGAATACCGATTATTTCATACGGTTGTTCTTGAGTAGGAATTGCCCCGTAGGTGGGCGTCTCGCCGGGTACATCATTCACCCCGTGCAGAAGACCGACCCGACGCAGAGCAGCAATCATCTTATTGCCAATACCGGGTTTGAAACTATTG
>JAAEOP010001150.1 GCA_024223125.1 Chloroflexota bacterium | reverse complement strand
TACTACTTCTGAGCTTCTTTCTTGGCTTTATATTCCAGGACTGATTGGCGGATGATAGCCCATTGCCAACCCAGTTTTCGGGCTACTATTTCTCCGCTTTCGGCTAAGCGGGTTACATGCCTTTGGGTTATGCCCAAAATTTCGGCAGCTTCCCGTGCGCTAATTATATCTTCTTTGGTAGGTTGTTTTTGTCCAAGCTCGGACATATCTTATCACACATCTTTAAGTTTTGTCAAGCGATGTTTTTAACATTAGACATTATCGGAAATAAAATTGCAGGTATTTGGCAGCCGTGAATGCCCAAGTCCAGCATCCTGAGTAGGTTGGAGCGTAGCGGAAACCGTATCGAAGGGTGCGGGTTGGCCCAGATTCGTTGCCTGAGCCGCACCCTTCGATACACCTTGGAAAAGACTCAAGGCTACTCAGGCTGCGTCCTGAGCCTGTCGAAGGGATGCTATCACCTTATTTCCGATAATGTCTATTAATTGATTTGGGTAATGGATAAGTTTGGCGTTAGTCTTCGTTTTGGCCACCGCTGCCCCCGAATGATGGACTTTCAGAAAATAATTCGGTAATGGGCTAGAATGAGGCGGTGGCGATCTGACCCCCTCCAAGTGAGTGTAATTATAGGGTTTTAAACAAATGCACTACACGAAAATACTACGCGAAAAGTACTATACGAATAAAACCGACTTCTTTTTATATATTTAACATTGGTCCAAACACTCCCCCCACACAAACGGTGGCGATAACCCAGGCGACAATTGCCTGACCGGCGGTGTGACGTTTGGTCACCAGTCGGGCCCAGGACACGGCCAGCGTCCCGGCCACCAACAGGACGGCCAGGGGAATCGAGTAGAAGGCCGCTGCCGCAGCCACCCCGGCCATGGCTCCGGCATGGATGGAAACTTTTGTCCAGAATCGATTAACAATG
>JAAEOP010001149.1 GCA_024223125.1 Chloroflexota bacterium | reverse complement strand
GAACATCATCATTAACACGGCCGATATAACCAGGGCAAATTCTACTAAAGCCTGTCCGGGGGATTCTTCGTACTTTTTCTTAAATTTATTCATTGGTCTTTCCATCTGAACACTTTTTCTACCAATTTTCACGGATGTTGTATACTGATTGCGCTTTGACAGTTCATATATCATCATTATCATACTGGCTGGCTGCTAATCAAGCGTTGATCAAGCGTTGATCTACTGTTATTTTGGCCCGTTTTATGGGATTTGGCGCATGACAAAAGTACTAAATCTGGCTCTACTAGGACAATTACAACTTTCTTTAGACAATTCCCCTCTGGAAGAACTGGCTTCAGCCAAAGCCCAGGCTCTGTTATGCTACTTGGCGGTCAACGGCCGTTCTTATTCTCGCCAAATATTAGCCGCCCTGTTATGGGGGGAACTACCCGAAGCGGGCGCTCGTCGCAATCTGCGCGGAGTCATTATGAAATTACGTCAGACGGCCGATCCCTATCTAACCATCACCCACCAGACCATCACCTTTAATCGAGAGTCTGCTTATTGGTTGGATGTAGAACAGTTTTTAACGGCCGTCAAACAACAACCCCATTCCACCCCCAACATTAGCCAACTGGAAACGGCCGTCCCCCTTTACCGCAGCGAATTCTTAGATGGTTTTTATGTGCGTCAGGCTCCCAATTTTGAAGCCTGGTTGCAACAACAGCGGGTCGAATTTCAGCGATTAGCCATTGAGGGGCATGATCGGCTGGCAGCATTGTATTGTGAACAGGCCAACTACGAAGCCGGTATTTCTATCGCTCATCGTCTGATCGCTCTTGACTCTACCCGCGAAGCCAGCCATCGTTTGCTTATGCGGCTGTTAGCTCTCAACGGACAACGAACCATGGCCCTCAGTCAGTTAGAAAAATATCGGGAACAATTACAAGATGAACTCGGTGTGGATGTCTCTCCGGAAACGGCCGCCCTCGCCAACCAAATCCGCCACAACCAACTCCCCCCCCCCTCATCACCCCTCACCCCTCCCCCCCCTTATCACCCCACTTCCTCACCCCCTCACTCCCTCACCCCCTCACCACCCTTCATCGCCGGCCCTCCCATCACCCACCCGGCCCAGTTTTTCGGCCGTGAACGAGAAATCCGACGCCTGTTTAATATGATCCGTCAGCGGCCGTTGCAAAATGCAGCCATCATCGGCCCCCGGCGCAGTGGAAAAACATCTTTGCTGCACTATTTGCGAAATATCACCCACATACCCGCCAACCAGCTTCGGCCGCAACAAACACAAAATTGGCTGCACAATCCTGCTTCCTATCGCTGGGTCCTTGTAGATTTTCAAGACCCGCGCCTGGGCACAATTGACGGGTTGCTACGCTACCTGCTAACCCAAATGTCATTCCCTTTGCCCGACCTTTGTGATATTGACACTTTCCTGGATATTGTTGCCGACCATTTGCATACCCCCACCGTCATTTTGCTGGATGAAATTGGCGTCGCCCTGGCCCGGTATCCTCAACTGGACGATGCTTTTTGGGAAAGTTTGCGCTCACTGGCAACTAACCTGGTAGATGGTAATTTGGGCTTCATTCTGACCAGCCATGAACCGCCCGATTCTCTGGCCCAGCATCAAGGTTTAGGTTCGCCATTTTTTAATATTTTTGGCTACACGGCCGTCCTCCACCCTCTCACAGAACCAGCCGCTCGTGAGCTAATGGCTGCCTCTCCCCTCCCCTTTTCCGAAGCAGACATCACCTGGATATTGGCCGAAAGCGGCCGCTGGCCCATGCCGCTGCAAATCCTCTGCCGCGAACGATTGTTAGCTCTGGAAGAAGGAGATGAAGGAGATGCCTGGCAGATTGACGGCCGTCGCCAAATTACCCCCTTTATCCAACCGGCAAAATCATGACTCCGAGTTGCAAGTGGCAAGTATGCAAGTCACCTCATCATCTTACCCCTCATCCAGAGGACAATTCCTATGAGAGGTGATCTCCAAAACCGCTACACCGACGCCCCCCACCTGCCCCGCAGCCTCATCCTGGGTAGTCTACGTTTACTCGGCTGGCTGTTTATCCACCCCACCGCCTGGCGCAGCCACCTGTCCCGCATAGACATTGCACTCTCCCCCGACTTCAGCCTGTCTGATCTGAACCGGCAGCAGTGGGGCAACAGCAGTATCTGGCGCTTTCTAATCCAGACTTTTCTGGCCTGGCCCATCCTGGTCGCTCTCACCTTAATCTTCATTCTCACCATCCTACAATTACCAACGGGGACCATTTTTTTGGGCGTAATGATTGGCGTCTCCTTGGGTTTGATCACCAGTATCGCTACCAGCATTGCCGGCAGTTTGGCAATTGGAACCACCATCGGTATTGCTGCCGCACTGGTCATGGGCATCGGCAGCAGCCTTATCGTTAACAGTGCGGGTAGTTTGGAAGTTAACGGCCGTCTCTACCAAACCGACCTCATCCTCAGCGTCCTCATTGGGTTGATGAGCGGGCTGGCCGGGGGATTGGCTTACGGCGTAGGTATGGGCATCACTCGTGAAAAGCGTGAAGCCGACGCCTCTGTCTCTTTTCTACGGCAAGTCAGCGGCATCATTGTCGGCCTTCTGGTAGGCATTGGCGCTGGGCAGTTGGCTGCTTTGTTGGCCAATAATGTGTTGGCCGGAGCCGCCTCAGGATTTGTGTTTGGCACGGCCGTCGGCTGGCGCAGTAACAATCTCAACCGGGGCCTCATCGCCGGACTCATCATCGGCGTCATCATCACCCTGGCCGGACAGTTTGCGGGCACAACACCCGTCCGCAGCCTGCTGCAAGGGATCGCATTGTTGGCCTTCATCGCGGCCACCTTTGCCCTACCCTACGTTCTGGCCGAAAAGATTGCCGGGGTCTGGGCCGGTGGGTTGGCGGGTGCATTGGGCAGCGGAGCCAGTCTCTTCTTCTTCGCCACCGAAAGCATCTCTTTTGGTCCTTACCTCTGGTTCAGTTTTGTCGGACTTTTACTCGGCCTGACACTGGCCTGGTGGCGTCCCATTCTCATTTATCCCTTTTTGATGGCCTGGAACATGCTGCTTATGCAATTGGATGAAAACCGCCTAAATGACCCCACGGCCGTGCCCCACTTCCGCTGGCACTCCGCCTTTTGGGATGAATTACAACGTCTCCCTCTCCTCAATCTGGACGAATATTTGCTGCTGATTGTACAAACCGATGTAGCCGAAGCTCGCACCGCCATGGCCTACCTCAGCGCTACTCGCCAACGCTGGGCCGCTCAAGCCGCCCAAATTGAACAGGACGCCACTCGCCTGAGCCAATGCAGCGACAGCCAATCTATCGCCTCCGTCCACCCCGGCCTGGCCAGCGGTGATTTAACCGGCCCAGCCAGCGCCCTGCTGCGAAGTTTCAGCCGCCTCAGCAGCGATGTGGCCGCCGCCTTACAGCAAGAAAGCGCCTACAACCAGCGGCTGGCCTTGCACGCCGTTGAAGACAGGCTAGATGGCTTACTGCGCGAGCTAACCCGCAGTAATGAGCCTTACGCCGAACGCTTCCGCCCCATAGCGGCCGATTGGCGGCATATCATCGAACAAAAATCCCAGGCATTAGCCGTAGAATCCGAACTACGGCAAGAGATTGACAGCCCCTACATCATCGGCGTGCCCCTCACCGAAAAGCAGGAAATTTTTATCGGCCGTACCGACATCAGCGGCCGTATTGAACAATTATTGCGTGACCGTCGCCAGCCGCCCTTACTGCTATATGGGCAGCGGCGAGTAGGTAAAACATCTCTGCTCAATAACCTGGGGCGGCTGCTGCCCAGCAGCATCGTACCCCTATTTGTAGACTTGCAAGGCCCTGCATCCCGCGCTAAAGATGAGGCCGGTTTTCTCTACAACATAGGGCGGGGAATGTGCCGGTCGGCCCAACGGCAACGGGGAGTGGCTCTGCCCGATTTGACTCGTGAGATGCTGCTGGATGATCCTTTTACTCGCTTTGAAGAATGGCTGGACGCCGTAGAAATCAGTTTAGCCGGGCAGATGGCTTTACTAATGCTGGACGAGTTTGAAGTATTGGAAAGGGTGTTGGAACACGGCCGTTTTGAAGAAGAAATTGTGCTGGGCATGTTACGTCATCTCATCCAACACCGACCGCAGTTTAAGGCGCTGCTGTCCGGCTCACACACGCTAGATGAGTTTCAGCGCTGGTCAAGTTATCTGATCAATGTGCAGGTAATCCATATTGGTTATTTGAACGAGACGGAAACACGGCAGTTAGTAGAATCTCCGGTACAAGATTTTGCCTTGCGTTATGAATCAGACGCCAGCCAACGGGTGTTGGATTTGACGCGAGGTCACCCCTTTTTAGTACAGCTTTTGTGCGCCGAAATTGTAGCCTTGAAAAATGATCAACCCCCCAAACAACGGCGGTTGGCAACGGTGGCTGATGTGGAAACGGCCGTGCCCGAAGCCTTAACCCACGGCAGCTTCTTCTTTGCCGACATCAAACAAAATCAGGTGGATGGGGCCGGTTTGGCCGCCTTGCGCCAATTAGCAAAAGTGGGTGAAGGAGGAGTGGCCGATCAAGCCAGCTTAACCCAAATGTCCCCGGCCATTCTCAAACAATTACAACACCGTGAGTTGATTGAATCGGTAAATGGGGGCTGCCGCTTTCAGATTGAATTGATACGGCGCTGGTTTGCCAACCAACCGGAGTGAAATCGTTAGTAACTGCCCATAATTTAGTTCCCCCAAAATTGGTTCATTCTCCAAGAATGAACCAATTTAAAAATGGGAAGTTATTCTTAGACGCCCACTTAGTTAGTCAACCAGCTTCCCCCATTTGTCTGGCACATTTCCCCAGGTAATGGTTTTGGTCCCCAAAAATTTTGCCAAAGATTTGATCGATTTTCTGATGGCACGAATAGTCTTCACACTCCGCGACGCCCCTTTTTCAGCATATATATTGTGAATGTGCCATGTTTTGGTTTTGCGATCCATTTTAGAATCAACACGGCCGATCAGCCGGTCGCCACGCAAAAGAGGCAAAACATAGTAACCATATTCTCGCTTTTTAACGGGCACATAAATTTCAATACGATAATGAAAATCCCACAGCAGTTCAGTGCGGTCCCGGTCACAAATCAGGTTATCAAATGGGGAAAGCAGGGTAGTTTGCGGCCGCCAATCTCCAGCCTGGATTTGGGTAAGCAGCGACACATCTTCAACATGCAAATACCAATCTCCTTTTAGCGCTGCGCCATTTTCTACAACTTGCACCGGTTCAATTGTACCCGCCTCTGTCAGCTTTTTAAGAATGTTAGCCAGACCGGGATAGACTCCACGAGTGTAATGTTTTTTGATCTGTTTGGGCGTAGCCACGCCCAAAGCCCGGATTGCTTTTTGGACGGCAAAGGTTGTCACTTGATCTGCTTCCCATTTTTCCTGTGGCGTCCAATTGGGCCAAAATTCTTCGGCCAACCCCCACTGGCGTTGATTACCCGGACGGCCGTATACCATCACCTCCCCCGTTGACCACAAATAATCGAGCAGGCGGCTGACGTAACGGCCGCTTGACCAGCTAGAAGGCATTCTGGCTACCGTCTCAAACTCCCGCGACAACATCGGCCCATTTTGGCGTAACTGCCACATAAGATTTTCTTGCAAAGGATTCAAAATGTCCGGCTCATCCTCAAACCATTTTTTGATGTTCCGCGCCCAGCGCGAACGAGTCTCGTCGCCAAGCAAATCCATATGCCATTTATGCACCGGGTACTCCTCGGTTAAAACGAGGGAAGCGGCATGCGCCCAATATTCAAACAAGCGACGGTCGCTAAAACGCAGCTTATCCAATTCCGCTTCCTCAAATTGGCCCAAACGGCTCCACAACGTCAGCAAATGGGTGCGTTCCACATGACGAATGGGGTCAAGCTGTATGCAGCCCAAATCGCGGATGAGATTGAGCATGGGGGGCGGGGGACGGCCGTCTAAATGTTGCCGGGAGATGGCTAAACGGCGGGCGTCTTGTCGAGTAAGAGATCGTAAAGCGGGCATCACAATTCTCCTGAATGGGATACCCGTCATTATAATACAAGAAGCAAATCAGAACAAACGTTCCCTAAATATAAGCCGAGAAACGTTTCCTTCTCACCTCGTTAATTTTTAGAAACGACCGTAAGACTATGATCAAAAGTATCCAAATCGGACACACTTAACGCTTCATCAAGCAGCGAATCCAGGTCTGAAATAGACAGTCCCTCCAGTTTCGGCCGTATAGTTGCTGGAACACTACCAAAACGTCGGGTCAAAATTCGCAAATGCTTTGCTCAATACCTTGCTCAACACCCTGTCGAATAAATTCTTGGGCTATTGTTGTCATCGCTCGCTCTCTTTCAGATCCCTGTTACCGCAAAACCGTTTGCAAATCCTCGCGGCTAACACGCTCGGTTGCTCCACTTAAATAATACAAAATTGTGTGTATCATAAGTGTTAACTTAAGCGAAGACCTCGCAGGTTTTAACGCAAAACCTCAGAGGGGCGTAGATCATTTTGGAAACCTGCGAGGTCTTAAGTTAACGACAATGGAGCAAGATTATATCACAAGAGGAGTTGGCAGTTGCCAAACGGCCGTCTCCCTCATCATCCACACCTGCGGCCAGGACGACCTGACAACGGCCGCGGGGCTGAAAGAACTAACTGCTGGTCAAATGCTCCGGGCTCTCGGCACCCAATACAGATACCTCTAACCCCCAAACAGTGTGTGTCTTATGATGCTGCCAATTAAATTCCATTTTGCCGTTGCAAGGGTTCCCCGATGGCCGGCGCCAACCGTTTCTATTTTTTGGCAAAGTACTCCTGTAACAGACGATGGCGGAAAGTATAGCCACCGCCCACTTTTTGTAGTAATATTGCGTCGGCAGCATAGTCTAAAAGCCGAATGTAGCGTATAGGCACATTACCCTCAACCAGCAGCAGGCGAATGACAAGATGCTTCAAAACATCATTGAACCCATGCACAATCCCGGCCAGCGTACCATATAAAATACCGGTAAGAATCCCAGAGATAAGGTTGATAGTTATACCAACCAGCAGGGCGGTTGGTATAGACAGCAATAGAGCGGCCTTGATCCCATTTTGCCCGGCAATCCATATGCCTTCGTTGGGACGATCTCTTGCTTCGGCCCGCTTACCGCTCACACCTCCCAACAAAAAGAATGTAAAACCGGTGTTGATCAAATTCGCTGCCCAACGTGGGCTGTTCGGATCTTGCAGCCAGGCAGTGCCGGACCAAATGAAGGCAAGACCTATCCCCAACAGTCCCAGTTGAGCGGCATTGCGCCACGACCACGTTAGCGCGCCTCTGGCGCGAACTTCTGTGTGCCAGCTTTGCCCATAGCTGAGATATCCGAAAGACAGAACAAAACCAACGGCTTCCATGCCTCCCAGAGATAAAGCTAGGAGCCAATCGTCTGTCAGGGATAAAAGGGCGGTGGCTGACAGCCAGACAGCCCCACCCACGCTCAACAATTGGAACCAACCCAACTTACGGCTGATATGGGCTTCATCGTTTCGGCGGCGACGCCAGGTAAAAAAGCAGCCATCTACCAGACTGGCCATAAGACCGGTACACAACACAAGCAAAAACACAGAAAAAAGACCATTCCAGGGTACGGCTGTAATACCAAACAAGGCCGCAGCCTGATTTAAGAAGTGTACTTCAACACCGGGCGGGTTTACCCTGATTAGTTGGATAAAGCTCCAACCGATGGGCGTTCCCAACAAAGCGGCCAGGAATGAGCGTGTCAGCAGCAGATACAACCATTGCCAACGGCTGCTTCGGCTACGGACGTTGCGTTCGCGCTTAGTACGGCCGTTTCCCAGCCAGCTTGGTTGTAATTGCTCAATCAGAAAGATAGATTGATTGTGGCGCTGCATCTGTTGTGCTAACCAGCTCAGATGCTTTGTCACGTCAGCGTCCGGCAGGTTGTTTTCCGTCTTTGCGGTCTGGCGTTGCAGCATGCGCTGAACATAAATATCAAAAAGATGTCGGGTTGTAGTGGGCACGGCCGTTCCCTTTTGTGAGCCATTCTCGTCCCCATTAGCAGCGCCATAAGCCAATCGTATCATATTCAGCGCCAGTGGTGTTTGTGCCATTTCCAACAGATCGGCATCGGCAAACAGTGAATCAACCAGGTGGAGCGGGATATTTTCTCTGATTTGTGCGGTGGTTAACGGCCGTACCCGAACTGCCCCATTGAGTTGCAGCGGGGTGTTGTTGGCGGTAACGGCCGTTTCATACGCCTCCTCACGACAACAAACCACCATATCTGCCAAACCATGTTTCTGGCGAAAAACATTCAGCGCAACCAGACATTCAATGCGGTAAACTGGAAGCATTTCGTCAAGCCCATCAAACAGCAGCAAGAGTCGGTCTTGGGCCAACCAGTCCCTTCCCATGCGGCGCGGAATTTGATATTTAGCCACCATTTCCTCTACTGTCCAGGTGGCAATATCTACTTGCTTGCCAGCCCAACTGCTTAAATTGAGAATCACCGGAATTGGCTGAGTCGTGTCGTCAGCAACCACCGCCAATAAATATTCAGCCAATTCTACCAGGCTCACTGTTTTGCCCGCTCCGGGCGTACCCATGATGAGCAAAGCCCGATTGGCATTACGGAAGGCCTGGTAAATATTTGCTGGAACTGGCGTTTGGCGGATGTCGATCACATCTGTCCAGGGATGTTCAACTGCATCGTTCACACATTGCAACTTGAGAGGGATGAAAGTTTCTTCTTCACGTAAAGGCGTTAGCATTCCGTTGACCCAAAAACGGCGCACTTTTTCCATCAATACCCACTGGTTGCTCTGTTCTAGGGTACGTGTGGTTAAGGGCGCGGCCGTGCCCATTGTGCGGGTTTGGCATAACTGTTGATACAGAGAAACCGTTTCTGGCTGGGGCGGCGCGTCCAACTCTTTCTGCAACAGGTCACCTAATGATTGGTACTGGTTATGGACGGCCGTCCACTGTCCCGAATCAGCATAAATCTGCATCAATAACGCATGCGCCGGCTCATGCAGCGAATCGAAATTTAGCCAACGATGACCATAATCCAAAGCGGCCTCCCAATTATGGCGTTGTTGATAAGCCAGCGCCAGATGTTTGAGGGCCGTCGCCACGTCTCGCCGCAGCGTGTCGGCCTGGATAGAAGCCCATTCGTTGAAGTTTTCGCAATCACGCAGGCTAAAACCTTGCAAAAAATCAGCCTGGTACAGGGCCACGCCCTGCGCGGCTTGGTTGCATTGCCCGGTTGTTAATTCACCTTCCGGCCGCAGCGCAGGAGCCAGGAATTGGCGTACCTGAACCACATCCACTTCCCAGGCGGCCACCGGTTCCAGACCAATTTGCTGACGGTTGGCAATCAGAAAGCCCTCCCCGATCTCTTTTTTGATCAAGGAGAGCGTGTAGCGTAAGGCTCCCCGTCCTCGCTTGTTGTCCGATTCGGGCCACAGCAGCGCGGCCAGTTCTGCCCGGCTGTGCAACATCCCGGAAACAGCAAGATAGGCCAGCAGGGCAGTTGCTTTTGTAGAACCAAAATGGAGGGAACGGCCGTTGAGCGCAATTTGGGGGAAACCGAGCAATGAGATAGTTAAGGGTTCAGTCATGGCGAAAAATGTTCTACACAAGCCAGATAATGCCCGTCATTGTAGCAAATTATACGAATTTAGCGCAAAAACCCGCCACCTAACGGTTTCATAACGCACAATCCGTATACTGCCAGGCATTCAGGCAGCATATTCTTTTGCAGCCCGTTGCCCGGAGAAAACAGATTGTGCATGCAAGCGTATTAATCGGACAGGTAAAACTGGGCAGATTGGATGGCGCGGTTAGCATCTATAAAAAGTCCATCCTGCCGACGATGAAGGAACAAACGGGATTCAAAGGAACATTATTATTGGGCAATCCCGACACCCATCAATTTATCGCTATTTCCATATGGGAAACCAGGGTTGATATGTTGTCCGGCGAGGCCAGCGCATATCTCCAGGCGCAGCTACACAAGATCAAACCTTTTCTCGTCAGACCGCTGGCAAACACGCATTATGTGGTGAGCGTCCAGGATTGACAGGTATTGGGCAAGTAGCTGCGTTTGTGGACTTTTTGTGGACATTGATCAGGCAGGGTTATCAATGTGGGATTCTTTGCTGGGCAGAGGTGTGCATAGCAGCGTAGAGAAAGCATCTGCTTATAGAACATATGAGAGGAAATCAAAATGAACAGATTATCAAAATTCTTTATTCTTGTACTTTTGAGCATATTGATGACAAGTTGTAATGGAGACACGGTTGAGATTATTAGCGATACCATTCACCACGAACAGCTCGTTATTGCCTCATTAGGCGATTCATACGCTTCGGGTGAAGGAAATCCAGATACTTTGAGTACCGCAACCGCAGCGCCAATATGGTTAGGATACTATCCGCAGTGGTTGGGGGATCCTGATGGGCAAACCTCCCAGGAGCAGGAAAAGCGTAATGCCGAAATCTGCCATCGTTCGCGAAATAATCGGCATATGTTTGCTGTTCAGGAGATCGCACCTTTGTGGAGACCAGATGAAGAGCAGGATGGAGATACGAGTGTGATCATGAGATCATTTGCCTGTTCCGGCACGACAATAAAGAAGGGTTTGTTGGAACCCCAATTTGATGCGGGGTTGGTATGGGAGAATGGTGATGGTATGGGGGCGATCCCTTGTGCTGGTAATGATGCACCCTGCAACGATTCACAATTAGAGCAGCTAAGAACCTGGTTGGTCGCAAGTAATTTGAAGCTCGATATATTATTGCTCTCTATAGGCGGCAACGATATTGGTTTTGCCAGTGCAATAACAGCATGCTCCACTCTATTGACAGCATGCATAAACAATCAAGACCTCAACACTATGGTTGACAACGGTTGTTTTGGACAAACCGAGACAAATCAATCGAATATGTATTGTGTCAATGCAGGAGATGCCCATACCGACGACGGCGCCAACCCTCATATCGTTGGCCTGAATGGACTTTCTGACAGACTAGACAAATTTTATGACGAACTCACGGGGGATGGTTTTAACGGACTCCTATCAGATCAATTCCGGGTTGTACTCACTGGATACACTTCCGGTATGAAAGACTACTCTGGTCAATATTGCAATGGTTGGAATGATGGGTATACGGTTGGTTTAAGCTATACGCAAGCCCCAATCTATATCTACCTCGGGGCAAGCATGAGTCAAATGACAACCGAGAAGTCTGCATGGGGCGAGAGTGTCATAAACGAACTAAATACGAAACTTGGCGATTTTGCTGACGATCATGATGAATGGGTTTTTGTGGATATGACCGGGGTAGATCAGGAGCATGGTGTTTGTTCTAATAATCGCTGGACCAATACCTTTAGAGATTCTTTGGAAAAGCAAGGCAGTATTTGGGGGTCTGCACACCCGAATATTGAGGGGCACAAGGCCATGAGTGAACAGATCGTACCCGAACTTATCCAAATCCTTAATGAGGTGCAATATCCTGACCCCAACTCGGACCCCTTTATCTGGAATCGAAACAGTGTCAGGGTAAATGGCGATGTCGATATATTTAATGACAACCTAATATGGGATAATGACGACACATTTTCCTTCGATGATACGTTTACCCTTGCTCCGGTTAGCTCTATCTATGAGCCAAAAACCAGCCATAAAGTACAGTATTGGTTTTGTTTAGACGAAGAGGTACGTGTTGACGTAAGCATTACAGTGAACATGCAGCCGGACAGGAGTATCACGGCGACGGTATCAGGATTTCTGTATGAAAGCACAGCATGCTTTCCACCACAAGACGACTTGGATGTACCGACCGAATCTCAGGTTGTAACCGTCCCTGTCAATAGCGACATACCTTCCTCCTCTGACCTTGACCTCCACATTGAGTCCTTGTTGAACCAAACTCACGCAGACATCAACCTGACGATAGAAAACAACATGAGTCCATAATGAACACCTTGCGCCAATCAGTTGACAAAGGCTTTTGAGTTGGCGTACCCACAACCGGAGAAGTCATTGAACTTTTTGTCTCTCTGGCAGCATTGCCGCTTATGCAATCATTGTTTGCAAAAATTCTTGACTGGTGGCAGCGCGGAAGACATTGGAGTTTATGAAGGGGAAATGACTCCGTCTGTGGATATTTTGTGGACATTGTTTTGGTAAGCTCTTGATAATGTGTTGTGGCAGCCCGCAGCGCTGGCTGCGGTCGTGCTGCTACTTGTGGGTTTGCTGGCCTGGCGTCAGCGATCCCGATCGTATTGGAGGAAATCGCATGAGAAAGTTTAACTTGACCATTTCTACTGCTTTAGCAATGTTTGGCATCATGGCGCTGCTGACAATGATGCGGGTAGAGGTATCGGCCGCGCCTGAAACGATTTGCCTCTGGACAGGCCCCCAGGATAGCGTACCCCGCAATTGGTCCAGCGTGGCCTATTGGGATTGTGGCGCTGTGCCGGGGGTGGGGGACACGGCCGTTATCAGCGGCTATTCTCGGGTTGTGGATATGGATACCCCGGTGACTGTAGATCACCTGATTCTCCTCGATGGCAGCACCATCAATGGATATAACACCCTGACTGTGACCGGCAGCATGGAGTGGAACGGCTTCATTGCCGGCGGCGCCCACCTCAGCCCGACAGGAGCTGTGGAAACGGTGGTCGTTGCCCCCGGCGCAATTATGACGCTCACCGACACCAACTGGGGCAATCACAGCCACCTGGATCAAGGCCGCCTGGTTAACTATGGCACCATCGAACAATCAGCCGGACATATCTTGGGATTAAAATATGCAGTTATAGATAACCGTACTGGCGGCCTATATCATGTCAGCAACGGTATGATTGACAAGAACGCTATCTTTGGTGACGATGGCGGCTCATTCGAAAATGCCGGGACGCTGGTTAAAGATGGGAATGGCTTGTTCACCTTACGCGCCGCGTTCTTTAACGTGGGACAAGTCAACGTATTGAGTGACACACTCCGGGTGGAAATGGCCGGAGGCATGAACGTTCTCACCCACACCGGCAGCTTTTCCGTCGCCAGACCAGGTACATTGGCCTTTGTCGGGACTGACAACAACTTCCAGCCAGCCTCTTCTCTTTCAGGCGCGGGCACCATTCGTTTTGAGGCTGCCTCGACCGGCCATAATTTTTATGTGCGTGGCGTCTATGACGTTTCCGGTTTAACCGATCTCGCTCAAGGCACACAACTGTATCTAGACACACCCGGCGGCGGGGTGATGTTAGGGAAGGTGAGCATGAGTTATAGCTCACGCTTGCGGGGAACAAATGATATTACGGTCACAGAGGTATTGACGATAGCTGGCAATAATGCCATTGTCGAAGGGTCGTCGTCCAACGCCAATACGCTCAACATTGCGGCTGGGGCCAGGATGATGGTTAATATGGACGGCGGCCTGAGTTTCCGTACCTTGAATAATTATGGCACGGTGGAGCAGGCCAGCGGCCGTATTTTTGCGATGCTCAACAATGCGGTGTTCAACAATCATCCCAGCGGCGTCTACACGGTAACGAATGGTTCAATGAATGGAGCGGGAAGTGTGAACAATGACGGCCGTATCACCAAGCTTGGTTTGGGTGATTTCGATATTTCTTTCGGCATTAGCCTGGCCAACAGCGGCATAATTGAGGTGATGGACGGTTTGTTGAAGATGAGCGGCCCATTTGTACAGACATCTGGCGAAACCTTCCTGGGCAGTAGTACGCTGGAAAACAGTAACTACTCTCTTATCTTTAACGGTGGCAAGCTGTATGGCAACGGAGCGATCGATCTCTTCTCAGGCTTCCGTCTGGAAAACAATGGGGCCATCATCCAGCCAACCGGCTTGCTCTCGCTGGATGAAGATTATGTGCAGGGGGTGAGCGGCACATTGCAAATTGATATTGGCGGACTCGTACCTGTCAATGATTATGGCGTCTTTGAGGTTTTGGGGCAGGCGACGCTGGACGGCCGGTTAACCCTCACCCCGACCAACAACTTCCTGCCTGCCTCTGGCGACATCTTCCGGGTGATGCGTTATGGTACACACAGCGGCCAGTTTGCCCAGGTTGAGCGCGGCTTGGGGTTAGCCTTCGGGCCGGAATACCAGTCAGACAGCGTTGTCGTCTCCGATAATCCCACATTAGTAGAGTTCAGCCAGAAGCCTGACCGGCGCACGATTTTGCCTGGAAGTAACAGCGGTTACAGCCTGCGCCTGACCAATTCCCATACCGAAACGATCAGTACCACGTTTAAGAACATCCTGCCCGCCGGCTTTACCTACATCGCCGGCAGCGCCACGTCTAATCTCCCGCTGCTGCCGCCAACGGTAACGCTCAACAGCGGCGTGCAAACGCTCATCTGGCCCACGTTGAACATCACACCAGGCGCCCTCGTGACCATACACTTTGGAGTTGCTGTTACACAGACGGTGGGGGTCTACACCAACACGGCCGAGGCAATTGTCACCCCAACCATCAAATCTCCACGCACCATCCGGCTGTATGATAGTGTAGATGTCTCCCTGTCGCCCACCATCAATACCGTCATCGCTGTGACCAATGGTTTAGCCTACCCGCCAACTGAACCCAATGGCCTGTGGACAATTGCCCTGCCTAAAGGGCAGCCAACCACGCAGGTAGGTGTGGTTATTACCAGTACGCCTGTGTGTGTGCTGCCGGCGTGCGGTCCACTGAAACGATTTTATGCCCTGCACAATGGGCAAACCTTCAGCCTCACCCTCGTCAGCGGCACGACATCCCGCTACCGGGGGGAAATTCCGGTAGGGCAGTTTAATTTTTACGAGCGGATTTTCCTGGTTCCTGTGTTCCACCCACCGGCAGGCAGTCAACGGGAGTATCTGTCGGCAAACGTGGGAACTGGTAACTGTGAGCGTGTTGGTCTGGGCTACTCAGTTTATGTCATCTTCGATCCGATTGATGGGGTCACACCTTGCGATCCAACAACAGGTGAACCTCTATTCTTTGATCCTAGTGGCAATGTGACCGACGCCCAAACCGGCGCGCCGATTCAAGGAGCAACGGTGACACTTTACCGGGTGACATCAGCCTGGCCGGATACGCGCACCACAACACGCGACTGCCGCACGATTGAAACGCGACCAGGCGGTATTACCGGCACATGGGATTCATTGCCGCCCGCAGCCCCCAACCTCGGTTTGGTTGAAGACCCGCTGTTCATACCGGCGGCCATTGACCCGACGATCAATCCCCAAATGACGGACGAAGCCGGACATTATGGCTGGGATGTGGTTCGCGGCTGTTGGTACGTTAAGGTTGAGGCAGAAGGGTATCTGACCCAGTACACGCCTGTGGTTGGCGTCCCCCCGGAAGTAACTGATCTGCATGTGGCTTTGGAACCGGTTATCTCTTTGATGGTCAATAAAAGTGGGAACGGCGACGGCCGGATCAGCAGCAATCCGCCGGGAATTGATTGCGGCGGGGATTGTCAGGAGGACTTTAATAATGGCACAGTGGTTACGCTAACGGCCGCAGCCAACATAAGTTCCACCTTCAACGGTTGGAGCGGTACTTGTACGGGAACGGGTACTTGCATCGTAACAATGGATACGGCCAGGCAGATTACAGCCTTGTTTACCTTAAACATAAACGATAATTATGCTGTTTTTCTGCCAATAGTGATGAGTGAAGATTAGCGGCCGTAACATCAAAGCCTGGACTAATCTGAAATCTGATGGACAACGATTATGCTTTATACCTGATCCGCTTGACGCGGGCAGATTCAGAAGGGGATACAACTTTCTGGTTCAGCGAACTGGAGTCCATTCAATCCGGGCAGAAGTGGCAGTTTCCCGATTTGCAAACGTTGTGTGATTTCTTGCAAATGAGTACTCAGGGTGAATCCTAAAATCAACATAGCTTCGCGCAGCAAGAAAAAAACATTTCAGGCGATGCGTATCAAGAAGGATGAGGTATTTCCAGAGTGGTTCAATCTTGGAGATTGAATCACTCTGGTCAGGTTAAGCTGGGGATTCCCGGTTGCAGAATCAATGTCTGGTCTACCTGACAATTTTGTGCCGTTTTCAGGGGAATGTCGCCCAGGTCGCAGCATACCTATAAAGTAATCCTTTTGAAATTTAGATCTACCGAGATTGTGAAACACATTTTGGCGGGCAGCAGAATAAAGGTTACAATCCAGTTTAATATGCCAGTAGCCAATGATGCCTATGGACTACCAACAATACACGTTGAACAATCATTATATGCGCTTTCTGACTATTTCGTCTCGTGAATGGCTGACGGCCGTCATACTAGCAATTCTCACGGCCGTCTTCCTCTCCCTACCCTACTTCCTCGGCGCCAACAGCGCACCCGAAGATCAGGTGTACATGCACCTGATCATGAACCCGGAAGATTCCTTGACCTATTGGGCCAAAATGGCGCAAGGGTTGGATGGGGCCTGGGATTACACCATCCCCTTTACACCCGAAGTGCATGAAGGGGCTTATGTGGGTGTTTTTTACGTTTGGCTGGGGCAAGTGGCGCGGTTAACGGGTTGGTCGCTCACGGCCGTGTGGCATCTCTCCCGTTTTGTAGCCGCCGTCATATTGTTCATCACGGTGTTTGTGTTTACGGCCGTGTTCCTAAGCCGCAAACTCAGCCGCTGGACTGCTTATCTGTTAGCCTTGTATGGTTCCGGTTTGGGTTGGCTACTCTTTTTGAGCGGGCAAACCTACTGGCTGGGAGCTTTCCCGGTAGATTTCAAACAACCGGGAGCGCATCTCTTTTTCACAGCTATGACCTTTCCCCATATCATCCTGGGGACAGCTTTGATTTTGTTGGATATGTTGGTATTAAAAGCAATTGGAGATTGGAGATTGGAGATTAACGGCAATCTCCAATCTCCAATCTCCAAACTCCCCCAACGAAAATTGGGGTTTTTAGTCATCATGGCTGGCGTGGGCAACATTCTTCTGGGCATTGCCTACCCCTTTCTCATTTACATTGTGGCTATTACGGCCATACTCCTCTACCTATACCTCCTTTTCAAAGCGCGGCGTATGTTGTGGACACAGGGGTTCATGATGGCGGTGTTGTTTCTTATTCCAGCGCCGTTGTACCTGTACTATTTGTTTGTGTGGCAGACAAATGATGTTTTCCGTATTTGGGAAAAGCAAGCAGGGACGCCGGCCGCGCCCTGGCCCCATTATCTAATCTCGTTTGGGGTGATGCTGCTGCTGACGTTTGGGTATTGGTGGCGACGGCCGTCTAACCGTTTTCATTTTTCTGTGTTGTGGTGCTGGCTGGCAGCCGTACTCCTGTTGTTATATGCTCCACTCGGCCCACAGCGCCGTTTTGTGCAGGGCGTACATGTCGCTTTAGCTATGCTGACGGCCGTATCATTGGTAGAGATGGTCATCCCCCGTTTGCAGCGTACCAACACCTGGAAAAAAATTGTGGCTCGCCCCCGTTACACTACCCAAAAATTGAGTCGCTTTTTGGTGGCTTTGTTTTTACTGTTCATGAGCCTTTCCAATCTCTTTTTATGGGCTGATGTGATGCGTGTGGCTGGGCTAACCCAACCTGATTTGTTTTTCCGACCGACGGCCGAAATGGAAGCGGCCGCCTGGCTAAGAGAAAATACGCCGCCGACGGCCGTTGTCCTGGGCGCGTATGAAACAGGCAATTTAGTAGCTGCTTATGCCGGCAACCGGGTCATGTTGGGTCATTGGGCAGAAACGGTGGATTATGATGAGAAGGAAACGGCCGTCGCCCAATTCTTCAATCCCCAAACCACTTCCAGCCAACAACAGGCTTTGCTGGAACAGTTTGATATCAGTTACATTTGGGTTGGCCCCCGCGAAATGGCATTGGGCGGGTTTGAGATAGATACGGCCGTTGCTATTCTAGTCTATGCCAATGATACGATTACTATTTATGAAACGCCACCAGATATAAACATTACAAACAATTAAAACTATTTTCCTTTTATCATGGTCATGAAGTCGTGGGCGTATAAGAAATCAACCAATATATGTCAAACGGTCGTCGCCAGGGTATCTTTTCTATTTGGGGCTGATCAAAACGATGCTGACCTATCTGGGTATGAATAGAGGCTGCCTGATCAACATGGAAATGTTTACGAAAACCAGACAACCTTCGGCCAAATCGGTACATTCTATTTTCTGTAGGAACTGTAATTAGCAGCTTGCCATCAGGTCGTAGTTTTTGCCAAAACAAGTCTAGTGTACTTGTCAGGGGTGAAATATGTTCCAAAACTTCTGCGGCCACAATAACATCCAGACTGTGATTCGGAATTTCTTGAGCAGCATCTTTCGGAGAACACAAATGAACTTGTTGATACTTCTTTTTTTCAACCAATAATTGAGCTGCATCCAAAACAATGTCTACCCCATAAACCTGAGCAAACTGTAACACTTCAACCGGAAACAACGCCCCCGTACCACATCCATAATCCATGATGGTGCGTTTTGGGGCTGCACGGCCGTTTTGCTTACACACCTTCACAATCTCACGGGCCAAAACTTCAATCCGTCGCCAGGCCATCCAGCGTAAGAGAGGGTTGGGATGCAGGTAACTGGGAATCGCCATTTCATCGCGTTCATCAGGAGCCAGCAATTGGGCCATTTCTGTCAACAATTTCTTATCTAAACGCTCCAATCTAATTTCCTTTTGTTATACCAGCTGCTTACGTTTAGTCGGCCGTAAAAATGAATAATCACCCAGGTATTGAGCCAGACGATACGTAAAAATCAACCCCAAAATAATAATCGGCAGCATAGTAGCTAACCGGATTAATAACACAACTAATAAACCTTCGCCCAAACCGCTTCCCACCATCCCCGCCAGCAGCGTGGCTCCAGCTTCCTGAATGCCAAAATTACCCGGCGTTAAACTAATAACAACAGCATAAATACCAGACATGCTCACAATAAAAGCGGCTGCCGGTTTAATCTCTATGCCCAGTATGGTAAACGCATACCAAAAGGACAGCCCATTAAGAGCAAAGCTGACCACCGTATATAAAACCATTTGTAGCAAAAGACGGGAATCATTTTTAATAACACGCCAACCATCAAGGGCGACATTGGCTGTCTTAAACAGGCGGTTACGTTCCGGAAAATGAAAAGATGGCAAAATAAGTACGGCCGTCAAAAATAGGGCCATTGTGGCAAACATCGCTAACAGAATAATGGCACTGGAAACATTTTGAGCCAAATTGGCTGTTAAACCCATTCCGATCAAACTGGTTACTAAAAAAATAATGAGATAAGTTGCCGCCAACCAGGAAGCAAATTGGGCATATGGTATGTTATGTCTTATTTTCAAATAGGTAGCCCGCACAAGCATACCACCCGAAAATGGAATCAGATAATTAAATAAGGCGGTTACAAAAGCCAGACCAAACCATTCGGTAAAGCGAAGTTGAACCTGAAACCTAGCCGCCAACAGTTTAAGAAGTACACCATTCAAACCGATGAATAGCACTCGTATACTCATCAAACCGAGGAACTGCCGCCAGGATATATCTGCTAAAACAGTCAACCACTCTCGATGGGCATACAAGTACCATCCAGAAGCCAAAAAAGTAACCAATAAAACCAATATTGAAAAAGTGTGGGTTGTTCGTTTCACAAGTCTAAGCTCACTTTGACTGCCGATCTTGTAAATTATAGTGAAAGAGTTCACTACGTTCGTAACGTAACTGTGCCACCTGTTCTGAAACCAACCCAACCATAAATATGACAATGGAGACGGTCATCAACATCGCTGACGTAGGCCCATAACGAGTATTTAAGAAAATGACCTTAAAGGCTCCATACAAAAACCCAATCAAGAAAATAAGAAGACTCACAGGAATAAAAATTCTTAAGGGTGAGTAAAGAGTGGCAATTTTTAATATTATCATTAGAAAACGGGAACCATCACGAAGTAGTTTAATTTTGCTTTTACCGATCCGCTTCTGTGTCGTAATGGGAATGTATTGCAAACTGTGCCCACCACGCACGACAGCCAGGGTCATGGTTGTGGGATAAGAAAAGGTGTTGGGTAAAAGATATACCAGGCTTTTAGCAATATCGGCCCGAATGATGCGAAAACCGGAGGTCAGGTCTTCAATTTTACGGCCGCAAATGTAACTGGCAAAGGTATTATAAATCGTGTTGGCCAGGTCTCGATGCACGGCCGTGGCTGATGCCCGCGTTCTGGCCCCCACCACCATATCATAACGGCCGATATGCTCTAGCAAACGAGGTATATCAGCCGGTTTGTGCTGGCCGTCAGCATCCATCATTAAAATGAATTCGCCCTTCGCCCTTCGTATCCCCGATTTCACGGCCGCTCCATTTCCAATGTTATAGGGGTGCTGCACAATGATCATATTGGGGTAAGCTAACGACCGTACCTGAGCCAGAGAACCATCGTCAGACCCATCATCTACAATGATAATCTCATAACTCATTTTGGGCAGAGTACGCGCCATGCTATCGGTAAGCGAGGAGAGGAGTTCAGCAATGCTTTCTGCTTCGTTATACATAGGCAACACAATTGTTAAATACGGCCGTTTACTCATTCAGCACGCTCCAAATCATAAACAAACTCCTGGGTAGGTTTTAGCCTGATGTCGCCTACCCGCTCCGGTACTGTCAGCGGGATATACTCTAAAGGCAAAATAGCTACCCGGTGAATGCCGCCAGCAAGCAACCGAGGAATAAGCGTGATCACATCTTGTTCATCGGCCACATACATAAACATCTTGTTACTATCTACTCCCGAAATGTGTGCTGCTAAAAAAGGGCCATTTGTTAAGATAACTTCTGCGGGCAGCCCATTTACAAACGCTTGAATTTGCTGCGCTTCCTGATGCTTGCGCCATTGCATATGCAGACCTGCCAACTGAATAATCAGGCTGACTGCCAGCAAACCAATGACCGTTTGCTTCAATGTTCGCTGTAATTTCCCAGAAAACATCTGATCGTACGCATGAATATTATATGCTGCCAGATAGACCAATAGCGGAGTTGCGGCTAAAAGGTAGCGGGCGCCCCATTGCAGCCCCCCCGAAACAGGCCAGGCCAAAAACATACTGCCTAAAAACAACATCGTACTCGTTAAGATAAATAAATAAATTTGCCGGTAACGGCCGTGATCATTCTCAGCGCTTACAAATGCCAGACTAAAGCATATGATGGGGAATGTTGTTATCAAGCCGGTCAACATAGTCAATTGTGCCGCTTGGAACACAAAAAACCCATACCCCAACAGACAAAGAACCAAACCTGCATAAAGAAGTCGCGGCTGACGCCACTTTTCTACCCGCAGGCAAAGAACAAGTACGACTACCCCTACCAGCACCAACAGAGCTGCCGCAAAGGTTAGCATGTCATGAGATTGAATTAAGATGAGCAAACGGCCTATTGTAATCGGACGACTGAACGTAAAGGCATCTGGCATAAATGGATATGATTCGGGACGGCCATAGTCCCACAAATTGGCCGCCAGCGCCATCCCCAGGGGATGCCCAACCCAACGATATTGCCACCACCAGATTGGCAATATGCCAACCAGACTCCCAGCTACCAGGATAAGTGTCATTTTCCAATACGGCCGCAAGATAAATACAGCAGCCAGTCCCAGAGAAAGGGCAAACACATACATTTCAGGTCGTTGACCTAAGCCAAATCCTAGCATAAGTCCGGCCAGAAATGCAGGCTGCCAACGGCCGCGTATCACCGCCCAGATCAACCCGGCCACACTCCAGGCGGCGCACCCCACCGCTAAGGTATGATCCCACAACTCAAATGTATAAAAAAGAAGCGGGGTGCAAAACACAGTGATCCACAACAATCTTTGTGGGTGGGGTAATTTTGTTAAAGAAGCCAGTTGGTAAACGGCCGTAGCCGCCAAAACCGTCCCCCCAACGGGCACAATCGCCAGACCTACTGGCCCAAGCAGGGCAAAAAACCAGGAAGCCAACAGCGGTAAAAAGGGGGTAATATTAAGATAAATCTCATTCTCAATGATAGAATAGGCATAATAATAAGGAACATGCGCCAATTCTGGGTCATACGGCCGTGCTGGATACGAAATGGCAAAGGTTTGCCAATTATGAGCAATCAACTCCCGAATTTGTAAAAAGCGCAACCCCACATCACTTAACAAAAAAGTGAGCGAACTCATAAATAAAGCGGCCACAGCAAAAAGAACAACCGCAAGGAGTAACAAATGATATTTCACTTTCATAGACAAAATTGTATTGGTCAAATAATAAGCAACCAATGGGAAATTAGTTAAACTTTACACCATCATTGAAAAATTTGCGCCCATCCTCTAAAATCCACGCGCCTGCATTCAGGCATCTTAGTACATTGTAAAGAAAGTCTTTGACAGGATTCACATGATTTACAGGATTGGGTTCATCCTGTAAATCATGTGAATCCCGTCTAAAAAATTATTTAAGGCTTTTTCAAAAATTAAATGATCCTACCCGTTTTGAAAAAGCCTCCAGCCAATTCCCGAAATAGCATCAATTCGGGATCATTATTTTCTGGAATTGGCCTAACACTGTATTAGTTGGATATTTTCTTATCAAAAAGGAGACAACATGAAAGGACTCATTCTCAGCGGCGGCACAGGTTCCCGCCTTTACCCCCTCACTTACACCAACGCCAAACAGCTCATCCCCGTGGCCAACAAACCGATCCTCTTTCGCGTCATCGAGTGTATCCGTGACGCTGGCATAACCGACATTGGCATTGTCATTGGCAACACTGGCCCCAAAATCAAAAAAGCAGTCGGCAATGGTGACCGCTGGGGGGTCAAGATCACCTACATCCCCCAGGACAAGCCGCTAGGGCTGGCCCACGCAGTCAAAGTCTCGCAAGAATTTCTGGGCGATGACCGTTTTGTCATGTTCTTGGGAGACAATGTGATTGAAGGCGGTATTAGTCCGCTCATTGCCCAATTTGCTAACAGCGATTGGAACAGTCAGATCGTTCTCACCCGCATCGAGCATCCCGAACAGTACGGTGTGGCTGAGTTAAACGACGACGGTTCCATCAAGCAGCTCATCGAAAAACCGAAAGTGCCGCCCAGCAATCTGGCTCTGGTGGGTATTTACATGTTTGACCATCACATTTTTACGGCCGTTGACGGCATTACCCCTTCCTGGCGCGGCGAGTTAGAAATTACCGATGCCATCCAATGGTTGGTAGACCACAACCATTCCGTCCATCCTTACGTGCATGAAGGCTGGTGGATTGATACCGGGCAACCCGGCGACATGCTGGAAGCCAACGATCTGGTTTTAGAAGAAATTGAATATAAAATTGAAGGGTACGTAGACCGGGACAGCCAAGTTGGGCGGCGTGTGCGTGTGGAACGAGGTGCGGAAATTATCAATTCCATTGTACGCGGCCCCGCAATCATTGGGGAAAATGCCCGTATCGTCAACAGCTATATTGGCCCTTTCACCAGCATTGATCATGGCGTTCACATTGAAAACAGTGAAGTGGAACATTCAATGGTGTTGGAAAACAGCCAGATTAAAGATATCGGCCGTCGCATTCAAGACAGTCTGATTGGCTGCAATGCCACCATCGCCCGCTCCCCCATCAAACCCAAAGCGTTGAAATTTACTCTGGGTGATAATAGTCATATTGGTATTCTGTAAAACGGTGTTCCATGTTCCGTGTTCCGTGTTCCGTGTTCCGTAAACGGATAACGGATAACGGATAACGGATTACGAGTCTCATGCGCGCTTTAATACAACGAGTTTCCCAAGCCAGTGTCACCGTCAACGGCCGTGTCACCGGCCAGATCGAACGCGGTTTTGTCATCCTGCTAGGGGTGACGCACAGTGATACTCCCACCGAAGCTGATTGGCTGGCCCGCAAAATTGGCGGTCTGCGTTTATTTGAAGATGAGGCCGGTAAAATGAACCTGGCGTTGGCTGACGTGGGGGGTGGCTTTTTGGTCGTCTCCCAATTTACTTTATACGGAGATGCACGGAAGGGGCGACGGCCGTCTTTCACGGCCGCCGCCCGCCCCGAACAAGCCGAACCTTTGGTAGATCATTTTTGCAATCAACTTCGTGCCCAGGGGTTTTCGGTAGCCAGCGGTGTCTTTGGCGCTCACATGCAGGTAGAAATCCACAACGACGGCCCCGTCACCCTCATGCTCGAACGCGAACGTCAAGCATAATTAAAAGCGCTCACCGTCCATTCTTCCACCGCCCGCTTCTCCATATCAAAATTCGCCCCCGCCAAATAGATAGCTTTGTCTTGCAGCAGATAAGGGGCAAAATACGCCTTCTCCCGGATCTGCGCCAATGCTTCTTTAGCGTTCCCATTCAGCTTGAACTCAAAAATGAGAATAGCATCCTCTGTCTCAATAACTGCGTCAATGCGTCCCTGATTGGTATGTACTTCCGCTGTACCATATGATCATCTTTACAAAATGACTTTTTTTATGTAGACTACCATTCGTATACCCCCCCCAGGGGGACGGGAACAATAAGATGGATGACACGAAAAAAAAAGCAATCACCCAACGATTAGCCAGCGCCTCCGGCCATATAAAGGGCATCGAGCGCATGGTACAAGAAGATACCTACTGCATTGATTTGATTCGTCAGATTCAAGCCGTTCAGGCGGCGCTGAATAAAGTCAGCGCCCTTATCTTGGATAACCATATGCACACTTGTATGATCACGGCCGTACACGGCGATGATCCCGACGAACGAGAAAAAATGTTAAAAGAAGTCGTCAGTGTCTTTGATGTTTCCAACAAACTATAAACCTTTAATCAATAGGAGAATATACCATGGAAAGCAAAACATTTACTGTACCCAATATTAGCTGTGGACACTGCACCCACACCATCGAAATGGAAGTCAGCGAAATTACCGGCGTCTCTAATGTCACGGCCGTTCAAGACACAAAACAAGTCACCGTCAATTGGGACTCCCCAGCTTCCTGGGAACAGATTCAGTCCACTTTACAGGAAATCAACTATCCACCGGAAGGGTTGATTCAGATTGGATAGTGGATGGTGCAACAATCCACTATCCACCATCCACTAAAAAAACCATTATGTCCGAACAACAACTTACATTCCCTGTTATGGGGATGACCTGCGCCAATTGTGTAGCCGCGGTGGAACGAAATACAAAAAAAGTTGCTGGGGTTACGGAAGCCAACGTTAATTTTGCCAGCGAACGGGTCACCATCACCTTCGATCCGGATCAAATAGACGCCAAAACAGTAACGGCCGATGTCATCGCCCGAATACACAAAGCCGGCTATGAAATCCCCACCGCCACTGTCGAATTACCCCTGTTAGGCATGACCTGCGCCAACTGCGCCAACAGTATTGAACGACGTCTGAATAAAACAGATGGCGTGTTAGAAGCGGCCGTCAACTATGCCAATGAAAAAGCAGTCGTCACCTACACCCCCGGCGCCGTCACCCGTGCCGAGTTGGTTGCGGCCGTGCGGAAAGCTGGTTACGACGTTGTAGAAATAGAAGGGGATGAAGAAGCAGAAGATGCCGAAGCGGCCGCCAGACAAGCAGAAATCAAACATCAACAAAAACGACTCACCGTCGGCCTGATTTTTTCTGTACCCCTCTTTTTCATGAGCATGTTTCGTGACTTTGGCTTGTTAGGTGCCTGGTCGCATGCAGCCTGGGTCAACTGGCTGTTTTGGGCCTTAGCCACGCCGGTACAATTTTATGTCGGCTGGGATTATTACAGCGGCGCTTATAAAAGTTTACGCAACCGCAGCGCCAACATGGATGTGCTGGTGGCGATGGGATCATCGGTGGCCTACATCTACAGTATCTTCGTCACCATCGCCCTCACCCTCGGCTCTGATTTATTCGGGATGCACGTTTACTTTGAAACCTCGGCCGTCATCATCACCCTCATCGTCTTAGGCAAACTGTTGGAAGCGCGCGCCAAAGGGCAAACAAGCGAAGCCATCAAAAAGCTGATGGGTTTGCAAGCTAAATCGGCTCGTGTAGTGCGTGATGGGGCAGAAATAGACATCCCCATTGCCGAAGTGGTTGCGGGAGATATTGTGATTGTGCGTCCCGGCGAGAAGGTTCCGGTGGATGGGGCAGTGGTTGACGGCCGTTCCACTATTGACGAAAGCATGATTACTGGCGAAAGTTTGCCGGTTGAAAAAACGGTCGGACAAGAGGTGATTGGAGCCACCATCAACAAACAAGGGCTGCTCAAATTTGAAGCCACAAAGGTGGGCAAAGAAACCGCCCTGGCCCAAATCATCAAGATGGTAGAGCAGGCGCAAGGCAGCAAAGCCCCCATCCAACGGCAGGTAGACAAGGTAGCCGCTTACTTTGTACCTGCCGTTATCCTCCTCGCTTTGGCCACATTTATTATCTGGTTTGCGGCCACGGGGGATTTGGTGGCGGCGATGTTGCGTTTAACGGCCGTCCTCGTCATTGCCTGTCCTTGCGCCATGGGTCTGGCCACACCCACCTCCATCATGGTGGGCATCGGCAAAGGGGCGCAATATGGCATCCTCTTTAAGAACAGTGAATCATTGGAACAGGCGCAAAAGTTAACGGCCGTCGTCCTGGACAAAACCGGAACCATTACCAAAGGGGAACCGGCCGTGACGGATATCGTAATCCGTGATCCGTTATCCGTTATCCGTGATCCGTATTCCGTAATCCGTGATCCGTCAACCGATAACGGATTACCGAACACGGAACACGGAATACGGAACACGGAACACGGAATACGGAATACGAACTACCTCCTCCAACTAGCCGCCTCCGCCGAACGCGGTTCTGAACATCCGCTGGGGGAATCTATTGTCACGGCCGCGCAGCAAAAAGGGTTAACCTTAACCGAGCCGACTGCCTTTGAAGGCATTGCCGGGCATGGCATTGCTGCCACCGTAGATGATCATAACATCCTCTTGGGCAATTTACGCCTGATGGAACGGGAAGCGGTAGATTTGAACGGGTTGGCGACGAAAGCGGAACAATTACAAAACGAAGCCAAAACGGCCATGTGGCTGGCGGTAGATGGGCAGGCCAGCGCCATCATTGGCGTGGCTGATACGATTAAAGAAGGCTCCAAAGAAGCGGTGGCAAAGATGCACACCCTGGGGCTGACGGTGGTGATGATGACGGGGGATAATGAGGCCACGGCCGCCACCATCGCTGCTGAAGTGGGTATTGACCGCGTCTTTGCCGAGGTGCTGCCCGGTGACAAAGCCAAATACGTATCCAAGCTGCAAGCGGAAGGGTATATGGTGGGCATGGTGGGGGATGGCATCAATGACGCCCCCGCGCTGGCGCAGGCGGATGTGGGGATGGCGATTGGCACGGGCACGGATGTGGCCATGGAAGCGGCCGATGTCACCCTGATGCGCGGCGATTTACGCAGTGTGCCCCAGGCAATTAAGTTGTCTAAAGCGACGATGAAAAATATCAAGCAAAATCTAATGTGGGCGTTTGGTTATAACACCGTTCTGATTCCGATTGCGGCCGGTGTGTTGGCCCCCTTTGAATGGGCGCCTGATTTCCTGCGCCAACTCAGCCCCATTTTGGCCGCCGGGGCGATGGCTTTTTCCAGCATCAGCGTTGTTAGCAATTCCCTGCGCTTGAAGCGGGTAAAATTGTAATTTCGTGGATGCAAGATTGGTTCATTCTTAAAGAATGAACCAATCTCTTAACGCATCTACTCAGCCAGATTGGGCCAATTTTTCTTGATAAAAGGCCACAGTCACCAAAGAAAATTGGCCCAATCTCCACCCCATAACGCGCTAAAACCAATCTTCCATCAACAACGGCGCTATGAGCTGGGCATCTGGTTCTATTGCGTGGGTATCAGCGAAATGAGTACGGCCGTTATACCACGCCAACACCTCGTCACGATTAATCTTTGTCGGTTTGTAGGAAAGGATCGCACCATAAGACGACCACAACCAATCACGAAAATCCTTTACTAAGCCATGTTTTTGTGGGTTGCGATGGATGTATGTGATCAGCGTCATCAAGTAGCGGTTGTTGTCAATAATCTTACGGCCGAATGGGGATTCAAATAATGCGCCACTGCGATTTGTCGCTTTGTTGAAGGCGCGAGCGTAGGCAATGAACAAATTGTTGAAAGCGCGGCTGGGGTGGCGGAGTTTAAAGATTGGTTCAATCTCAGAGATTGAACCAATCTACGCTACGAAATTTGCGGCGAGCAGAGATCAGAGGTCTTGATGAGATGGGGAACGACGCACCGCCACCCGACAGCCGACATGGTTGGAACGGCCGTTCGGATGGTCGACGCCACGGTACGCCGCACGCGCATCGGGGCGGTAGCCGTACCACGAACCACCGCGCAGCACACGCCGGGCACCGCTGCTATCTACACCTTCGTCATCTGGATCGTACGTGTTACGACACCACTCCCACACGTTGCCGTTCAGGTCGTATAATTCCAATGCTGGGTTTTTGCCGGTGGGGTAGATGCCAACGGCCGTTGTCTGCCCCACGCCCCCTTCATCTGTGTTCGCTTTTTCTTTGTCAAACGCATTGCCCCAGGGGTAGGCACGGCCGTCAGGATACCGTGCCGCCACTTCCCATTCATATTCGTGCGGCAGCATAATTTCCGCGCCCAACTTAGCGCTCAACCAGCGGCAAAAAGCGACCGCCTGATACCAGCTAACCGTCTCGCGAGGGTGGTTGGCATACGGGAAGTACGGTTCTCTGAATTTCCTTTCCTTATCTGGTATGTCCTGCCACCATTCCGGTTTATCACGGTCAGGTGCATCCACAAAACATTGAAACTGCATGTTGGTGATGGGGT
>JAAEOP010001148.1 GCA_024223125.1 Chloroflexota bacterium | reverse complement strand
GCGGCCCAATCAGAGCGTTTATCAGCCGGGCAGGAAGTGGCGCTTCTTCTCCCGGTTGCGGGCGGATCTACATAAACCATAACGCGGCCAATCTGCAAATGAACAATGACACAATGAACAAATGATTCTCGCGGATGGCGCAAATGTTGTAGGGTAATACTATAAAAAAGTAATAATAAAAAGCCAAGGAGGTATTAACTATGAGTATGGAACTCCAAATGGAGCCAAAAGTAGAGATGGGGGATCGTCTCAACGGAGATGGTGCCGGGCATGAAACCGTGTATGTCGATCAATTTGTTGACGGCATTCTTGATCCTAATCGAGCTATGCTGGGCCCGGTGCGTGATGGGGGACACATTGTGGCCAACACGGCTCCGGGTTGTTGGGGACCGATGATTACCCCGGAGATTCGAGGAGGGCATGAAGTTACCCAGCCTGTGGCCGTAGCCGGGGCCGAAGTTGGCGATGCGATTGCGATCCGCATCAAAGATATTACCGTCACCTCGCTGGCCACGGCCTCCGGTAATGATCAATGGATGGAAGGTCGCTTTTTGGGTGATCCATATGTGGCCGGTCGCTGCCCGGAGTGTGATACTTTGTATCCCGAGACTCACACGGAAGGGATTGGCCAAACCGCCGTGCGCTGTGTCAAGTGCGGAGCCGACGTTGCGCCTTTCACCTTTACCAATGGCTATACAATCGCCTTTGATGGTAACCGCATGGTAGGGGTCACTTTGCCTCAACAAGCATCCGAAGAAATTGCGCAAAACGCCCAACAATATGCGGCCTTGCCCGAGAAATCCATTCAAAATCCAATTCTGACCTTTGCTCCCCATGATTTGGTGGGATTGGTGGCCCGATTGCGGCCGTTTATGGGCCAACTGGGGACTACG
>JAAEOP010001147.1 GCA_024223125.1 Chloroflexota bacterium | reverse complement strand
GTCACCAACATTTTGTAATTGCCCACAATGGCGCCAGTGGAACCGGGCTGGGGGCCATGCGGATAATCCAATTCTGGCAATGGGGTATCTGGGCCAGAGACAACATGCAAAATGCCGTGACCATGATTGGGCATTATCACCGATTCGTCTGTGATTACATGTTTGGCGTGTGGTTGTTGGGGAATGTAGTCCCAGGCCTGGGCGGCGATTTCATGCAGGCGTTTATCGGCAAATAGACATTCCCGTTGGAAGGTGCAGATCGTGATGAAATAATATCCTTCGCTGCGGTAATCCCATTCTGGCAATCGTATTGAGCGACGGTTATGTTTTCGTTTCATGATTATCTCCAGTTGGTTAGGAAACCCATCATAGGTTCGCCAAACCAATACATGTTTGGTAGGGGCGAGGCGGTTGGGTGGTACGATACAGATCCACCAATACTTTGCCATCCAACCGCCTCGCCCTGATCTGGTTGGGTGGAACCTCGGCCGTACCCCAAAACTGGATGACGGGGGCGAGGGGGCGAGGCAACCGGAGAAAAGGTATTTTGTTTGGCGAAGGTTATATCCGGTTGCCTCGCCCCTACGATAACGATACGTGTTGGGTAGGGGCGAGGCGGTTGGGTATAACCCCGGTAATTCACCGAAATCGTGTCACCAACCGCTTCGCCCTGGTGCGGTTGGGTATTGGGTGGTGATGAGAGGGGCGAGGCAACCGGAGAAAAGGTATTTTGTGTGGCGAAGGTTATACCCAGTTGCCTCGCCCCTACGATGGCGATGATGATGGTTTTAGGGCGCGTGACCGATGCCGCCTTCCAGGGCGGCGCGGTAAATGCGGGAATTAATCTGGAAGTTGCTGCCGTCACGGTGGTTGGCAACGATTAAGTAAGGCTGGCTGCCAATGATGAAAAATTCCCAATCAATTGCGCCGTTTGTGGGTATAGCCTGACTTTCCACGAAACCCGTTCCGTTCCAGCGGTAGATTTTGGAATCAATGTTTACGGTTGTATCATCAGAGTGATTGGCCATGGCCAGATAATGGTCGCTGCCGATGGTGAAAAACTCCCAATCATGTGCGGTGTTTGTAGGGACAGTTTGAAATTGCACAAAAGATGTCCCATTCCAACGGTAGATTGTAGAATCAATGTTGTTGGTTGTATCGTCAGAGTGATTGGCCACGGCCAGATACGCATCGCTGCCGATGGTGAAAAACTCCCAATCAATCGCGCCGTGGGTGAGAATGGTCTGCATTTCCACAAAAGAGGCCCCATTCCAGTGGTAGATTATGGAATCAATGTTGTTGGTCGTACCATCATAACGATTGGCCACGGCTAGATACGCATCGCTGCCGATGGTGAAAAACTCCCAATCGTACGCGCCGTTGGTGAGAATAGTTTGGTCTTGCACAAACGAGGCACCGTTCCATTTGTAGATTATAGAGTAGATGTTGCGAGTAAGGTCGTTGTGATAATTGGCCACGGCCAAATAATGGTCGCTGCCGATGGTGAAAAACTCCCAATCCTGCGCGCCGTGGGTGAGAATAGTTTGGTCTTGCACAAACGAAGCGCCATTCCATTTGTAGATTATAGAGTTGATGTTGTGAGTAAGGTCGTTGTGGTGATTGGCTACGGCCAGATAATGGTCGCTGCCGATGGTGAAAAATTCCCAATCAGTCGCGCCGTGTGTAGGAATGGTTTGTATTTCCACAAACGAGGCGCCATCCCAGTGGTAGATTTTGGAATCCGTATTGCGAGTTGCGCCATCAAATTGATTGGCCAGCGCCAGATAATGGTCGCTGCCGATGGTGAAAAATTCCCAATCTTGCACGCCGGCCGTACCAATATCCTGAAACACTTCAAAGTAACGCAGTTTGGGCGCGGCCGTCTGAACGGCCGTGTCGGCGTGCATAGCATAAGGAGCGGGGTGAAGGGGTTGGCGGGGGGTCAAGGTTTCATAGCTGCCACCAGCGCCGGGGCGGGCGGCAATTTCCAGGTAGCGGGCTGTGCCGCTGAAGACGGGGCCAAAATCAAGTTCGGCCGTGAACAGGCCATCGGTAACGGTAGTATCATCTAGCGTGACGGCGCTGCCCACCTGCTGCCCGCCGCTGGCGGCGTCATACAACTTGAATTGCAAATCGTAGACACCGTCGGCCGGGTCGCCGCTGTCGGTGAGGACGCCCTGGTAGGTGAAGGTTGTGCCTACCCCGTTTATTGTCGCTGCTGTTTGTACAGATGCCTGGGGGACGTTGCCCTGGGCCATGACTCCCATACCCACCCCGGCCAAGAAAACCACGGCCAACCCTATCAATAAACCAATTCGTCTATTCGTCATCAAATACCTCCTAAATTATAATGCCTGCCCATGCAGGCCAGATTAATAAATATCCCTCCCCATTCTATCGTACCGCCTCGCCCTGATCTGGTTGGACAATACGTCGGCCGTACCCCAAAACCGGATGATGGGGG
>JAAEOP010001146.1 GCA_024223125.1 Chloroflexota bacterium | reverse complement strand
TGTCACTTTTTCTGCATTATGTCACTTTTTGTGGCAAGAGAGTGTGTTTAGTTGACATAACAATAGCCAACAGTATCATATATTAACGGTGACTAACGCAGCAGGTCACACAATCACCTCCACCTATGATAAATTAAATCGGATGACAAGCCAGGTTGATCCGTTGGGACAGGCCACAACCTATGAGTATGATCAGATCGGGAACCCGACCGCAATAATTGATGCGCTGAATCAGCGTACCGAGCTGGTTTATGACGATTTAGATCGTCTCAGCCAGCTCACCGATCCGCTCAACCGGGTTATACGCTATACCTATGACAAAGTGGGCAACCCCATTGAAACCATTGATCCCAGAAATATCGCCACCCGGTATGAGTATGATCCTCTGGATCGTCTAAAGCAAGTTACGCAAAATTATCAGATGGGGGGCGCGGTTAATACCACCACTAACATCGAGACCCGTTACAACTATGATGCCGTGGGCAATTTGACCGAGGTGATCGACCCCCGCAACAGCGTCTTCCACTTTGCCTATGATGCCCTGGATCGTTTACAAACCCAGCAAGACCCACTGGGGCATATTACGCAGAACAGCTATGATGCTGTGGGCAATTTGACCCAAATGGTTGATGCCAAAAACCAAATCCACACCTACACCTACGATGCCCTAAACAGGGCCCAAACAATTACCCGGCCCGATGAATTTGTCTCTTACAGCTACGACGCTGTGGGCAACCGGCTCTCGATGGCAGACAACACCGGCCCAACCACCTACAGCTACGATAATCTGTACCGGATGACCCAGGTAGCAGACCCACTGGGCCAGGTGGTGCAGTATGGCTACGATACCCGGGGCAACCGCACCAGCTTAACCTACCCCGATGGCCAGGTAGCCACCTACAGCTACGATGCCGCCAACCGATTAACCACCGTGCAGGATTGGGATAACCAACTGACCCAATACAGCTACGATGCCGCCAACAGGTTAACTGAAATGGTTCTGCCTAATGGCATTACCAGCACCTACCAGTATGATGCAGCCAACCAACTGAGCTTGCTGACCCATCAATCGCCCATTTCCCAAACGCCGTTGGCCAGCTACGCCTACAGTTACGATGCCGCCGGCAACCGGATTAGGGCCGTAGAAAATGTGTATACGCCCATCTTTACCCCCACCGCCGCCTTTACGGCCACCCCGGTTATTGGCATTGCCCCCTTAACCGTTACCTTTACCAACAGCTCCACCAACGCCGCTTACTTTGAGTGGCACTTTGGCGATGGTCTCACCAAAACCATAGCTTCCCTCCCTCTGGGGGGGATTGAGGGGGGGCTAACCAATACCCACATCTACACCCAACCCGGCCTCTACACCGTCACCTTACTAGCCAGCAACGGCCAATTCACCCACACCCTGACCAAAACCAACTACATTGTGGTCATCTCGCCCGAGGCCTTCCAGGAAGAAGATGGTCTGCTGACCCTTGAAGCCGAACATTTCTATGACCGGCTTAATGGCCCCAGCCACACCTGGAATACCCGCACCGATCTACCCGGCTTTGCCGGTACCAGCTACATGGCGGTGCGGCCCGATGTCAATGCCATCTACCACACCCCCGCCCTAACCGATAGCCCGCAGCTAAGTTACCAGCTTAACTTTGTCACCACCGGCACCTACACCATTTGGTTACACGGTTATGTCCCCAATGCCGCCGGCGACTCCGTCTATGTGGGCCTTGATCATCAAACCCCGGTGGGCCTTAGTGACTTTACCCCGCGCACCTGGGCTTGGAGCAACGGCCAGATCAGTGGCCCCCACCCGGCGGTACCGGCCACCCTGACCGTAGATACGCCCGGCCCCCACACCCTTAATGTGTGGATGCGCGAGGATGGTTTCTTGTTAGATCGCATTCTGTTAGTAACCGATACCACCTACCTGCCCAGTGGCCCTGGCCCGGCTGAAAGTAACCAAGTCAGCCAGAGCAATCTTGTGGCCCGGCCCAGCCACAGCCAGGAAAGTCTGGTGGCCAAGGCGGCTTTAAACAACCCAAACCAAAATCAAACAACCGTGGCCCTGGCTGCGGCTCCGCCAATTCAACCACCGCTTTCACCCCTGGCCCAGCAACCCCTGTTAATGATCTTAACCCCGCTGGCTATCGTGGCCCCCCTGGCCCGCAGCCGCCGTGGCCGCCGCTATGTGGGCCTGATCACCGTCATGCTCTTCATGCTGGTCGCCATCACCACCGGCACCGCCTTAGCCAACGTAGAAAGCTACTACGCCGCCGTCGATAACCGACAATCAGTAGGCAGTAGTCAGTATTCAGTAGGCAGTCATCAGTCGTCAGTCGTCAGTCGTCAATCATCAGTCGTCAGTAATAACATTCACAATTCACCATTCACCATTCACCATTCACCATTCTCTCCCTCCTTACTCCCTACTCCTTACTCCCTACTCCCTAACAACCAATCCATCACCACCACCTACACCTACGACAACCTCTACCGCCTGACCAATGCCGCCGAATCTACCGGCCAGAGCTTTGCCTATAGCTACGATACCGTCGGTAACCGGTTGACCTACCAGGTGAACGGCAGCCAGGTAGCCACCTACACCTACGATGCCGCCAACCGACTAAGCCAGGTTAATGACCAGCTTTACAGCTACGATAATAACGGCAATCTGCTTAATGATGGCCGCTTTACCTACAGTTACGATAGCGCCAACCGGCTGAGCCAACTGGACGATGGGGTTTCTACGTTGGACTACCTGTACAATGGCGATGGCGTACGGGTGGCTACCATTAAAGATGGGCTGCGTACCGACTTTGTGCAAGATGTGGCCGGCCCGCTAACTCAGGTCTTGGCCGCTCGTGAGGCGGGCACCG
>JAAEOP010001145.1 GCA_024223125.1 Chloroflexota bacterium | reverse complement strand
TAGGCAAGCGGCATGGCAAAGCTGGACATATTCATTACTAAAATGCCTAATAACGCAAAACCGCGCAGTACGTCGATGGCTACAATTCGTTGTTTCATGATTTGGACTCCTTTTGTGAGTGGATAACGTAAACATTGCACCCAGTGTACGGGTTTTACGCTGTCCTGTCGTCCAAATGTGTAGGAATGGACTATCAATTTAGGTCAAAAGGGGATTTTATTACCAAACAGTTTTTCAAATGCAGGTGGAATAGAACGCGGATTAGACGGATGGAACAGATTTACACGGATTTTTAAGATTTTAAACAGCCCGTCGTTGACTTACCCCGTGGGAAACCGCGCACTGGAAAAATCCTTCGTTTGCTTCCTATCCTCTGTTTTTATCCGCGAAAATCCGTAAAATCCGGCCAATCCGTGTTCCATTAAAAATGTCTGGTAGTGACTTACGGTTGGTTTTCCCGCTGAAATTGCAAGGGAGTCATGTTGCAATGCTGTTTGAATACTTTGTAAAACGCCGACTTCGAGTTGAAGCCCGCATCAAGGGCGATGTCAAGGACGGTACGGTCAGGCTCGTCCAGCAAACGCTGCTGCGCTTCCTTCACCCGGTACGCGTTGACGAAATCGTGGAAGTTGCGCGTCAATTGCTCGTTGATTACCTGCGAGAGATGATTAGGCGAAATATCGAGAAGCGCGGCAAGCTGCGGCAGC
>JAAEOP010001144.1 GCA_024223125.1 Chloroflexota bacterium | reverse complement strand
TTGGATTACCGGAGCCCAAGCTCTACCCCCGGTGGAACAAGCAATGAGCACAATGCTCGAAATTATGCCGGATGCTCAGACTATCGGCATTATCTGGAACCCGGCAGAGAAGAACTCTGAGGTAGCCACGATGCTGGCCCGTGAAGCCGCGGAAACACTAGGGGTTGAATTGGTGGAAGGGAACATTTCCGACTCCAGTGAAATCCAGACGGCGGCTGAAGCATTGGTGGCCCAAGGCATTGATGCGTTCTTTATTTCAACCGACTCAACCGTAGTGTCCGGCTTTGAGGCCTTGGTTAAAGTAGCTAACGAGAACCAGGTGCCCCTGTTTGCCAACGACCCGGCCTCTGCCGAGCGGGGTGCGGCGGCGGCTGTCGGTGTGGATTATTTCCAAAACGGCTACGACTCCGGCGTGCTGGCTGCCCAAATCTTAATGGGTGAACCGGCGGGTGATATTGTAACCCAGGCGGCCGGCATCCTGCACATCAATTACGATGCTGCCAACGCTCAGGGTGTCGAATTCCCGGCTGATATTGAAGATCGGGCCGCCGCTACCTTTGGCGAGAAGTAGTTCGGTTGCCGGTAGCCAGTCACGATCCAACCTCTAAATAGAAAAAAGCCTCGACCCGGCAAACGGGTCGAGGCTTTTTTTGCCGCTATTTATACTCAGCACGGTCATAAATTTAACTTTTGGATTTTTAAATGGGACGCAGATTTTCGCTGATAAACACTGATTTTTACTAAGCAGCGCGGCTTTATCTGCGTGAATCTGCGAAAATCTGCGTCCGAAAAAAATAAAGATTATGCCCGTTAGAAGTATATGTAGCATCAACAGATCATGAAATCTGTCAACTGAGATTGTGAAACTCATTTTGACAAACCCCTTTAATTATTTTATAATCTGGTTTAGCTATAGAGAACACTGTTTTTTATAGCGTACACCTTTTTTTCATCTAACAGACTCAGTGGATCCAGTTTTTGCTGGGATTGTAGGTCAAACTGTTAGTTTGATCTACAATTTGGATCTACTGAGACTGCGAGCAAGTTAAGCTCGTTCTTATCCAAAACAGGGAGCTATAAAGGATGAAAACCCTTCTCCAACTTCACCTTAACGGGGACCCGCACGAGGTTTATACCTCTGTTCATAAAACGCTGCTCGAAGTCTTGCGCGAAGATTTGGGGTTGACCGGCACCAAACACGGCTGCGAGTTGGGTGAGTGCGGCGCTTGTGCCGTCCTGGTGGATGGACAGCCGGTGTTATCA
>JAAEOP010001143.1 GCA_024223125.1 Chloroflexota bacterium | reverse complement strand
TTCCTCCAGCGTGAAGCGCAGGTCATTGGCACGGATTTCAGTCATTTCTCCACGGGCGCGCAAGCGTGATAATGGCAAAGTTGGGTCAATCCGACTGGCAATGACCAAGTGTAGTGGTGTCGGGAGATGTTCAATAATGAAAGTGATAGCTCGGTCAATTGGTTGGGATTCGATCACGTGGTAATCGTCGAGAACGAACATCAAATTCTCAGGAAATTCAGCGATTTCATTCAACAAGGTGGTCAGGATAACTTCGGTGTTCACATCCCCCGGAGATTGGAGCGCTACCAATGCACTCTTTCCAAATTCATCCCCAACTCTTTGTAGTGCTGCTATAAAATAGCTTAGAAAACGCGTCAAGTCATTATCGCCCGCGTCTAATGAAAGCCAAGCGACTTTGGAAGGATGAGGGCGGAAGGATGAAGGATGAACTTGATCCCCCAAATGTACCCATGCACTTAGTAATGTCGATTTACCAAACCCAGCGGGGGCAGAGATGAGAGTTAGTTTGCGGGATGAGCCGGTATTCAATAAGTCGATCAAGCGCGGGCGCGGGATAAGGCCAGGGTGGGGTGGGGGGAGGTAGAGTTTGGTGGTGAGAAGTGGAGTAGACATAATTCATGATTGGTAACTACTCAGCAGACGAGGAAATTATCGAAAAAATGGATGTGTGGGGGTGTTTCACACCCCCACACATCCATTTTTTCGGCTTCCTCTGGCCTCGGCTGAATAGTTACCATGATTGATTATATCTCAACTGGATTATATTTTTGTCCAACCGCTACGGCAATGGCTTGGAAACAAACACCACATAACCCGCGGCTATCAGAGTGAATCCAACCAGGTCGTAAATGCCCAGTGATGACAGCTTGACCCTTCCCAGAATTAGCTCCAAGATCAGGCTGATGATGGGGAAAGCCAACATTGTATATGCCATCGTCGTCATACTGGATACCTTTACCCCAAAAAAGAAGATAACCTGCGCAACGAACATCACCATAATCGAGCCAATTGCGATATAGATGTACTCTTTGGGCTGAATCGCCGAAAGCCGTTGTTGCCCAGAAATCACCGTGTATCCCGCGACGATCAAGGCAACGATGCCAGCAAAGAAAATCATCAGGCCAGTTCTAAACCACTCATTCTTGATGGATGTCACGTTTACAATAACCATATAGCCTGTAGCCGAGATGCACTGGAGCAAAATTCCCAATAAGATTCCTTTCGACATTCTTCTCTCCTTTTTGTTTCTTCGCATACTGTGTCTTGCCAATCATCCATGCAGTTCACCGTTCACGATCTGCATACAGCTTGTTGACCTGAACTGTGTAGTTCTCTTTCATGCTCAAAGTTTTGACCAACTCCGCCATATACTCCTTGGGAAGCTGTGGAGATATGTAGTTGGCGCTGCTAAAAAGCGCTTTATCATCATCAAGCTGGCCATCTGCGCGGGCGTCTTCAAGAACTTTCTGGCGAGAAGTCCACAGACAAATACCGATAGTTACCCATACCCCCTGGGGAATGTGGAATTCATCCATCACGGCAAGTGTTTCAGCAATGGTCTCTGGCGTCTCTCCAGGCGCGCCAAACAGCAAGGAAACGCTAAAGGGAATATCCGAGCGGCTCAGACTCGCCAGCGCCTGTTTGGTGTGCTCGACCGTCCCCCCCCGCTGCATCTGTTTCAGCATTCTGGCCGAGGCGCTCTCCACAGATAGGCTCAGGTAGCCGCACCCTGAGTCTTTGAAGAGACGAAGGACATCATCCGTGATTTTAAGGGGTTTGATGGTACCCGTGCCCCAGGAAATATCCAGCTTCCGGTCAACAATCTCCTGGCAAATCGCTAATGCGTGTTGATTGGGTACATTGAAGTTGTTGTCGCAGAACGAGACCATTTTAGGACGTTTGATGCTGTAAATATGCTCGATTTCATCGACAACGCGCTGAGGAGATTTCAGCCGGTAGCGTTTGCCTTCAAGTGAACTGTAAGGACAATAGGTGCAATTAAATGCACAACCTCGTTTGGTAGTGATGGCAGGGGTGATGCCGATCTCATAATACTTTTCCAGGTCAAAAAGCTGATAAGCAGGAAAGGCCGTGTCATCCAGATTATCCACAAATTTCCGTGCAACTTTGACGAAACGGCCATCAGTCCGATAAACGCACCCCGGAATACTGTGAATATCACCCCCATTTTCCAACTCTTTCAAATACTGGGGAAAAGAAATGTCGGCCTCACCCCGGAGACCATAGTTCAGGTTTAGGTATTCCAGCCAGTCGGGTCCGTAGTAATTGAACCCCGGCCCTCCCAAGACAATGTGCGCATCCGAAACCCGCTTGACGCAATTGACAATTTGCTTGACTCTCACCCGCAGGTCAAGATGCCGGGTGCCAAATTCTGCGCCTTCGTCGAGGACAAACCCGTGTGCCAACCGGATAGAGATTCCAACAACGTCTGGACGAAAGCTGGCGATTTGAGTTTCCAACTCTCCGGCCATATCTTGCGCAAAGAGCGCTTCAAAGACCTCGACAGTATGACCCGCCGCGAGAGCCGCGCCAGCTACGTAAGCCGGGCCAGAGGGAGATGCAGGCAGGGCGTTTGCTGAGATGATAAGTGCTTTCATGTTTTGCTCCTCGAATAGAAAATCGCTTTGGGGAAATTTCGTCTCACCGGAAGGCGAAAGTCGGTCTCTTTGAGCCCTTGAATTGTCCGGCATATCAATTCGGAGCACCAAAAGTAAACCAAACTATGTTTTCTGAAAAAATATTAGCAAGCAACGCGGTTCCCACTAGGAACCGCGTTGCTGTTTTCTTAAGAAACTAATTTAGATTTAAATTAATCACTACGGAAGGCTGTTTTCGAGAAGAGTTGAATACCAACCACAACTACCACAAGCGTGATTGCAGCCAGGATTAAGAAATTCTTGAAGATGATTGGGGCTGAGATCTCTCCGGTATGGAGAATGACCGATAGTGAATCGGTGACATAGTAATTCGGCATAAAACTGGCAACTCTGCGGGTGGTCTCATTGAACACCGCCAGATTGGCGCCAAACATCATCATTGGGACGATATAGATGGCAGCCAACCCCCCGGCGGCGCCGGTATCTTTAGCAACCACTGCGGTCAGTAATCCCATTCCAACAGCTGTAACTCCCAAAAGCGCCAGAAACACTCCAACTAATAATAAACCAATCACTCCACCCTGGGGTTCGTATCCCAGCAAGCGAGCCACGAGCAGAACAATAAAACCCTGAACAGTGGCAATGATCATGTTGGCAATGATTTGGCTGCTCAAATACGTTGCTGGGGAAACTGGGGTTACTTCCACCCGGCTGAGCAACCCTGATTGACGATATTCAACCAATGACAGGGCGACCATCATCGCCATATAAATGACTGCATATCCCATCACTCCCGGCAGCAGGTATTCAAAATGATTTTTTACATCATAACCGTAGTAATCATTTGATACACCACTCAGCGCCAGATAATAGACCAAGGTCAATCCAACGGGCATGAGAATCTGAATCCCCAATGTCATTGGATCTCGAAATAATTTCTTCAATTCAACTTGTACCAACGCAGTAAGTTTTTGAATTTGCGCATTCATGTTAACTTCCCTCCGCTATTCTTCGCCCCGTAATCTTCAGAAAGACAGCTTCCAGGTCTGCAGCATTGTTTTTTTTCATCAATTCTTGGGGGCTACCCAGGGCAATCAACTCGCCGTAGTCGATGATCCCCACCCGGTCGCTCAAGGACTGGGCTTCTTCAATATAGTGGGTCGTCAAGATGACGGTTTTGCCCTGATCTTTCAGGGAAGCGATATATTCCCAGTTGCGGCGACGAGCCCGGGCATCCATCCCCACAGTCGGTTCATCCAGGAAGACGATGTCTGGATCGCTGATGAGGGCCATCAGCAAATTTAGCTGGCGCATCATCCCCCCGCTGTAGCCTTTGGTCCTTCTCTTAGCGGCCTCGGTAAAATCGGCCTGATCCAGTAGTTCAGCAGTTCGTTTTCGGATCAGCTGCTTGTTCATCCCGTGCAGGTTCCCCATCAGCTCGATGTTTTCCTTGCCAGTGAGGAACTTGAAAACGGCGGCTTCCTGGGGACAAACCCCGATGAGAGCTTTAATCTGGTGTAAATCTGTTCGGATATCCAGATTACCGTATTGGGCGGTTCCCGCTGAGGGAGCCAGCAATCCGCACAGCATCCGGATGGTGGTGGTTTTCCCGGCTCCATTGGGACCGAGTAAGCCAAACAACTCACCTTTGCGAATTTCAAAGCTCAGCCCGTTGACGGCCTGGACATCCGCGAAGTTCTTTTCCAGGTCTGTGATGACGATTTCGTTAGCCATGTGTTTCTCCTTTCATGGTTTGACTTCATGTTGTTGTGCTCTAAGAATATCTTTAAAATGAATTAACGTCTTCCCCCGAAAGGGTTAATCCCA
>JAAEOP010001142.1 GCA_024223125.1 Chloroflexota bacterium | reverse complement strand
TCACCGACCCCTTTACGGGCACAGTTGTCTACAGTTATGACCGCGTGGGCAACCGCATCGGGCTGACTTATCCAGATGGAAAACAGGTCACAACCATTTACGATGATGATAACCGCCTGCAAACTGTGCAGGATTGGGACAGCGGCACAACCAGCTACGAATATGATGCCGTCGGCCGTCTCATCACCACCACCCTACCCAACAACGTCCAAACGGTTAATGCCTATGACAATGCCAACCGCCTCACCCGTCTGACCCACAGCGAAAGCGACAGCGGCAACCTGGTTGCCGACTACCAGTACGAACTCGACAAACTGGGCAACCGGTTAACGGCTATAGAAACGATGAGAACGCCTACCGATTGGATTGAACATGCTAAATTAACAGCCAGCAATGGCGCTATTAGTCACGATTTTGGTGAAAGTGTAGCTATTGATGGTAATACACTCATCGTTGGCTCCCCGGATGCTGCCGGTGGTCAAGGAGCTGTATATGTTTTTAAGCGTCTGGGGAATAATTGGATTGAACAGGAAATATTGACCGCCAGCAATGGCAATGTAAATGACGACTTTGGTGAAAGCATTGACATCAGCGGGGATAGAATCGTTGTAGGCGTGATTGGAGATGATACCAATGGCGCCGGCGCCGGCGCCGTTTACGTGTTTGAATGGGATGTTAATATGCAGAGTTGGGTTGAAACTCGGTTGTTGGCCAGCAATGGCGCAGCCGGGGATGCCTTTGGCTATAGTGTGGCTGTTGACAATGATTGGATCGTAGTCGGAGCTATCAACACAAATTCACAAAGCGGATCAGCTTATGTATATCAAAATCAAGGAGGAATCTGGCAGGAGCAATATGAAATTTCCCGTCCGGCCGGCTTATTTGGCTTTCACTTTGGGGAGAGTGTGGCTATCAACAACGACACCATTATCGTGGGGACAACTGGCGACTTCACCCCGGGCATTCCGGCCAGTACCGGCGTCGCTTATGCTTTTGTGTGGACAGGTACAACATGGGATTACCAGTTGGGATTGCAACCATCTGATATTGCAGCGGTAGATTTTTTCGGCGCCAGTGTCGCTATTGAAGGGAATATAGCGGTTGTGGGGTCATCGCAAGATGATGACAACGGGTCAGATTCTGGTTCAGTGTATGTTTTTACGCGCCACAATGGCGCCTGGTCACAGCAAAACAAATTAATTGCCGCAGATGGAGCTGCTGGCGATGCCTTCGGCAATAGTGTAACCATAAACAATGACGATATAGTCATTGGCGCTTATTTCACGGATATAAATGGTAATAGTGGTGCTGGGGCTGCTTACGTTTTTCATAACAATGGCGTTGGTTGGGTGCAAACTGAAAAATTAATCGCCAACGATGGTGAAACGTATGACCTCTTCGGTGTCAGCGTTGCTCTTTCTAATGAAGTAGCGGTTATTGGCGCATTTGGGGATGATGACCTGGGAGCGCAGGCAGGCGCAGCATATGTTTTTGCCAACACGCAGCTGCCGGCTAGCAACCAAACAAATAATCTAACAAATGGAATAAATGAGTTAACGGCGATCGAACCTACAATCGAACTTTCGGCCGAACCTGTTATTGGGGCCATAAATATCGGCGTCAAAGATGAACCAATACGACCTTCTACATCGCTGCCGGAGACCACATTGACAATTGGTACGCAGCGGGTCATTTCTCAGGGGCGTTCATTGGTTGTGGATGTGGATTCCCAATACCTTAACGGCGCGTCATCAGCGCTAACAAGCGACTTACCTGCTGTGGCAACTATGACTCTTGGCGAGGGAGCAGCGCAGAGCATGACAAGTAGCAGCCAACAAGGGGTTATCTTCCCCAATGACTTGCTGGCGGCGACGAGTAGTTGGACAGAGTTGCAAATTGGGGCCACTGTGCCCGCTAATGCCGTAAACGGGGATGTTTTTGTGAACGCCGCTCAAGGGGCCAGCAACGGCGCTCCTTTCCTGACCGGCTCCTCATTTACGCCGGACACCTCTGGGCAGGGCACAACCTGGGACACAACTTTCAGCGGCGTCATCAATAGCAACACCACCTGGAGCCAGAACATCCTCTTAACGGGCGACGTCACCATTAACAGCGGCGTTACCCTGACAATTGACCCTGGCGTGACTGTCTTCTTTGCCGCCGGTAGTGATGACCAATCTGACGGCTCCTGGACAGATAAAACAGAAATTCATATCCACGGTACATTAGAGGCCAATGGGTCGGAAGCTTCACCCATCTACTTTGCCTCCAATGCAGCCAGTCCAGCGGTAGGAGATTGGGGCACACTTGCTTTGCGTAAGGATGGGGATATTTCCCTGAGTCATTGTATGGCGCGCCATGCTGAAATCGGCGTTCAATTTATTGCCAGCAAAGAAGGGGGCGGTACGTTGGGCGGGTCAATACAAAACTGTACCTTGTCTGATAATCGTACCGGTATTCAGATGTATGGCAATCCCGGTTACCCGGCCGGCGGTACACTGACTATCAATCCCACCATCGCCCATAACCGCATCGAAAACAACCTGGATTATGGCCTGAGAATTAATCCCCGCACCGGATATGGCAGCATCAATATCACACCGGTAATCCAGAACAATACAATCAGCGGCAATGGGTACGGCGTTTACCTGCATGGTGGATCCTGGTGGTTGGGCCATGTGGATCTGTATGCTTCTGTCCGTAACAATACAATTGTCAAGAATGGAACGGCCGGTATAACCATCTTGGCCGATGGGAGTACAGATACCTCTAAATCAGATACCGATGTGCAACCGGTGATTGAAAACAATTTATTGACTGACAATAACGTTAATTTGTCTTTACTCCTGACGCCAAATGGCTCTGATGGCATCCAGATTTTAGCGCCCACAATTCAATACAATACGATTGGCAACGCGGCCACAGGAATCCTTATTGACGACAGCGAGACCTACGGTACGCTCAATCCCATTATTGCCTTCAATGTGCTTCACAATCATACTGTAGCCATTGATAACCAGACGCAGACGAGTCGTGAGATTGTGGCCGAGCAAAATTATTGGGGAGATACATCCTCGGAATGGGACGCCGGCGCCCAGCCGGGCGATACCAATGGGACAGTAGTCAGCCACCCTCCATTGACGTCCGCTTCAGCGCCGCTCTTGTCTCGCCTGGAACCGGGCGCGGCTCAGGTGGGGGATGCAGTTACCTTGCATGGCGCTAACTTTGGCTCGGCCCCGGCCGCTGCGGCCGTGATGGGCGAAGTGGGACGTATCAATGACACACTGACTCATGCGCCGAAAACGATTGCACTTACGCATAGTTATAACAACCCCATCGTTTTCGCCTGGC
>JAAEOP010001141.1 GCA_024223125.1 Chloroflexota bacterium | reverse complement strand
TTGACCCTGGGCGAATAAAGGGGAATAATCATGTTCTTATAGGCCGGCAGCTGGTAAAATGGTTTGACCATCTGAAAGGTTCTGGCGATTCCCAACCGAACGATTTTATAAGGGGCACGACCGGTAATGTTTCGTCCACGGAAGACAATCTCACCTTTGGTGGGTTTCACAAAACCGGTAATTAGATTGACGGACGTGGTTTTCCCGGAACCATTCGGTCCAATCAACCCAAGCAACTCGCCTTGAGCCAATTCGAAGTTTAAATCCTGGATGGCCTTTACGCCCCCAAAATCTTTATATAGTTTTGATACTTTGAGCAAAGGTGATGCTTCCATTATTCAACCTCGACCCATCTTTCAAATTGATGATATTTGCGCTGGATGTAATGAAAGATGCCTTCAGGGATTGCCACGGTGAAAACGACGAGAAACAAACCGTAAAATACAACCCTGAGGCCTCCCAGGCCGCGCAGTATTTCCGAAAGAGGCACTAGAATAAATGCCCCCAGCATGGAGCCGGCCAAAGTACCAATTCCGCCGACCACCGCGGATGCAATTGGCAAAATAGAATAGTCCAGCGCAAAAACAGGCATGCCCACAAACAAATAGACATGAGTTAAAAAGGCGCCGGCAAAAGCCCCAATGGAACTGGCGATGAACAGGGCCTGAATTTTAAACCAGTAGATATTGATGCCGGC
>JAAEOP010001140.1 GCA_024223125.1 Chloroflexota bacterium | reverse complement strand
CCAGCGTCGCCCGATCCACTTCCACATACACCTGCCGCACGGCCGGATCAATCTCAATCGCCCGTTCGGTGGCCGATTTGCGGATAATTTGCTTTTGTCCTCGACTTTCCTCCGGCACAAAAATGAGCGTGTCGCCCTGCACTTTCGCCTGGCAGGAAAGCCGGCAGTCACTGATTTTCAGCCGTTCCAGAGTGCGTTGTTCTTCCTCAGATACGGGTGAAAGATGATCAGTCGATGAGACGATGCCATGCTTGGCAAACGCGCCATCCTCAACCCGAACACGACATTTGCGACAGGTCATCTTGCCGCCGCAAATGCTCTCAATTTCCACACCTAACTGGCGGGCGGCTTCAAGAATTGGTGTTCCTTCTTCCACCAATCCCCGCCGCCCAGAAGGCATGAAGATGAGCTGATGTTTGGATTGAATTTGTGAATTGTCAGCCATTACGTCCAATCCCATGGCTCATAAACCAGTTCAACCATATGACCATCTGGGTCGTAGACGTACATTTGGGTCGCGCCGTCACCGCGAGAGCGAGGCCCGGCAATCAATTCGATGTCGTTCTCAGCCAATATTTTGACCGTCTCGGCCACATCATTGACGCTGAAACAAAAATGACGCGCAAAGGTGATGTCACGATCCGGTTTGATGATGTTTTCGGCATCCCCAGGAATCTGTCCGGCAGCGTCTTGGTAGATGGTGTGAATTTCATACCCATTTTTGCGGAACCATTGTCCTTTGAACTGGAAAGTTAACGGCCGTTTCACTTCATCCATTCCCAAGACATCACAGTAAAAATGGCGCGATGCGTCCAAATCTCCTACACAAATACTGACGTGGTGTAATCTGCCTAATTCAATCATCAATTTTTCTCCAATTTGTGTCACCGCTTACGTGATGCCCATCATCTCTTTCAAAACACGCACCAACACGCTGGCATTGGGTGCATACCCATCTGCGCCGACAACATCGCAGTACTCCTGGTTAACTGGCGCGCCGCCGACAAAAATAAGCACATTATCCCGCAATCCGGCATCTTTGATGGCCTGAATCGTGGGGATGAACATGGGCATTGTTGTCGTCAAAAATGCGCTCAAGCCCACTGCTTGCGGCTTGTGCGTTTGAATCGCGTCTACAAAATCCTGCTCCTGCACGTTCACGCCCAGGTCAATGACCTCAAATCCAGCGCCTTCCAGCATCACATTGCACAAGTTCTTGCCAATGTCGTGGATGTCGCCCTTGACGGTTCCCATCACAAAGGTTCCGGTTGGTTTGGCGCCTGTTTCAGCGATTAACGGCCGTAACACCTCCATCGCCCCGTGCATCGCTTTAGCGGCCACCAACATTTCCGGCACAAAAAACGTCCCCGCTTCAAACAAACGGCCAACCTCTTCCAAAGCCGGAATCAAAGCATCAAATAAAATCCCCAACGGCTCCATCCCCAGTTCCAGCCCTTCTTTGGTCAAAGCCACAACCGGCTCGCGTTCGCCGTCAATGGTGTTGTCGTATAGTTCGTCTAGTATGTCGTCTTGTCTGCTCATAATCTTCTCCTATTAAAGGTGAGGAGTAAGCAGTAAGAAGTAAGGAGTAAGCAGGCAGTCTTCCTACTCCTTACTCCTTACTTCCTACTTCTAACTTCTTACTTCTTACTATCTACTTCCTCGGTCTCGGCCGCCGTTTGCGCTTGGGTGGGGCGGCTTGGGCGGCGATTTGTTCGGCAGTCGGTTTTTGCCGGTCTTCAGGTTTGAGGACGTGGTCGAGGTTGATGGGATAACGGCCGTATTCCTGCGCCGCCGCGTACATCGCTTCCGTATTTTGCGGCGGGACATCCGAGCCGATGTTGTGGCAGGGGGCTAAAATGTAGCCGCCGCCGCGCCCCAAATCGTAAATGCGCTTGGCCACGTCGTAGCGTACCTCATCCACTGGCGCGAAGGGCAGCATTTGCTGCACGTCAATCGCCCCATGGAAGCAGAGACGGCCGTGATAGAGTTCCTTGAGAACGGCCGTGTCCATCCCCAGCGCCGACGTTTGAATCGGATTCAGAATATCCACGCCCATCTGAATAATATCTTCCACCACCGGCGTCACCGTGCCGTCCGTATGATACATAAACTTCACATCCGCCTTGCTCTTGATGTGGTCAATCAAACTACCCAGACGCGGCTTAATCAACTGGCGGAACGTGTCCGGCGAAATCATCATCGAAGATTGCCCGCCGATGTCGTCCGTGAAGTAGACCATCTGCACATACGGCCCGACCGCATCAAGGAAATGGCTCCAGAAATGCTTGTACAAATCCAGCAACTTGTCCATCAATGCTTCGGCAAACTCAATGTTGTTCGCCAGGTCGGCAAACATTTGCTCGTAGCCGCGAATTTGCAGCGCTTTGGTCAGGATACCGCCCTTAATTGAATCGCCGACCAACACGTAATCTGTGTTTTCGTACAGATGCTTGGCGCGTTCGGCCAATCCCTCTACCAGTTTGGAATCATACGGGTCGGGCCAGGGATGATTTTCGATGTCGGCTATCGTTTTGGCGCTGCTCAGCGGTGATGAATAGACGCTGTAGGCGTCCAGCATGTACTGCCATTCGATGCCCCACATATCGCGGTAAATGTCGTCGCGCACATCTACCACGTCAATCCAATGCGGCGCAATCCAGCGAAAATCAATGTTGTAGCGACGCAATAATTTCTCATCCGGCACCACATTCTGCACCATCCGATCCAGAATCAGGTCTTGATTTTTCAAGTCAGAATCATTCAAATACTTCTTCAATTCAATGTACGAAAAGCGATGGATGGAAGCCACATGACTGCCCATATCCACCGGAACCCGATCCGCTTCCTGAAAATTGGTTATTTTCTTAAATCGTTCACGTCTATTCATAAATCCTCCGCCGTAGGGGCATGGCGCCGCCATGCCCCTACTTTCAATTGTAAAATTGCGGTTCGATGTCCATTAACTCGCAAAAATGCAGTAATTCTTCTACCCGATCCCCGGCGACGCCCATCACATGGTTAGAGCCGAAGCCACTGACAAGGCGTTCCACATCCACATCCAGCTTGAGGAAGGCGGTGGGGAGTTGGTGACTACCTCGCGCCTGTACAAAAGAGGCACGTTCTTCGTCTGAGATATTGACGGTTTCGCCGCGAATGATGCCCATGACGTAACGGCCGTCTACCCTAAACAATCTTGCCAACGTCATCCCGCCGGGGGCCGTCGTAAAATACGTAATCGCGCCGCCAGCAGGCCGATTGGCCGGTCGCAGCTCAATCTGCTTCATATTTTCCGCCGGATCATCGGATCGGGCCGAATACCAAGAGCAAAACGCGCCGCAGTTGGGGAAATAGAACGTGCCGCGATCATCGTCGATGTAGCTCACATCCATGAACAGAACCGGCAGTCCGCCGGAGACTTCCTTCAAAATTTCCATTGTCAACGCCGCGTCCCCGTCCGCTTCACACGCCATCATGATTGGAGCGCGCCGGCCGTTCGCATCATACGGGCTGGGCAACAAAGCCGCCGAAATACACTGCGGCACGAAATGGGTCGTCAGGTCGGGCATACATTTAATCGCCACAAAATCCAACCCCATCTCGCCGATAATTTCTATCGTTGCCAGATAGCAGCGCACCTGAAAAGCCAGTTTTTCGGGCGTGAATTTGTCGTCGTTGTAGGCCACTTTGCCCACGCTGCGCGTCAGCCAAGTCATCATCTTTTCGGTGTCGGCTTCCGGCACCAACTCAGCGCGGCGGATGATTTCCAACTGGTCGATGTGCTCGGTGTCCACGCCGAACAGTTTTTTCCACTGCATTGGGTCGAAGGTGCCGGTATCAATGCCCAACGAACGGCCGCCGAACAAACCGAACATTTTGCCTTGTAGACGGGACTTAACGGCCGTTGCCATGAAGAATGGCATCACCTTCTCCGCTAATGTCCCATCAAAATCCTGACGCAAGCGCATGTGGGGATACCCAATCTGGCTCAGCGTGCCGCCCGCGCCCAACAAGCCAACCGTGCTGTGCGTGCCAGGATGTTTGTTCCCCACCAAAACCGTCGGTAAATTGAGCCGCTGGATGCCCCGTACAACCAGATTGGGCGAAGTCCAGCATGGCGTATGGGCAACCAAGACTTCAACACCTGCCGCTTTCAGTACGTCTACCTGGCTGTCGATTTGTTGTTTTGTGCGGGCAACGGCCGTTTCCGCCACCAACTCAATCGTCAAACTCTCAAAAAACGCCACCGCCTCAGCATGACGCGGTTCCGTCATCTTCTTAAAAACATGTTCCCACTCATGCGTCCGGTTATCGCCAAACGTAATCAAACCAACTTTCGGTTGTGTCATAATAACTCTCTCGTAAATCGAATTGGCAATTCGATTGAGTTGGCTTGTCATTCCCGCGTAGGTGGGAATCCATGTTTTTACAAGGGTGGATTCCTGCGAAGGCAGGAATGACAAGCATCTTTCTATGGTTTCTTAAATGAAATGAAACACGCTCTTTTTATTCATTTCGAAATAGAGTCGGCTTCAACACCACAATGCGCGTCTCTTTCGGCAGCGACTCTTTGCTAAACTCAATTTCCGCGCTGTCCAACCAATCAATCATCGTGTCCGGATAATGTGCCGTAAAATCCGTCACCGGCAGCATGTGAAAACGCGGGCCAGGAATTTTGTAATGCATTGGAATGATGACCTTTGGCTTCACGTGGGCGATGACTTCATGCAAATCAGGCAGTTCAATCGTCGGCGGGCCGCCAACCAGAGTCAGCAAAATATCGGTACCAGCCATCGCTTCCATTTGTACGGCCGTTAACGGATTGCCCACGTCGCCCATATGCGTAATGCGGATGCCGTCCAACGTGAACCGATACATCGCATTGTCGCGCACCACTTCTTTGTGGATATGGCTTTCTTCCGACCAAATCGCGTCAAACTTGATGTTTTTGACAGTCGCCCCCGTATCCACAATATCCGTACCCGTCACCAGCTCAAAGCCGGGCGGGATGGTATCGATGAAGCAGTGGGCTTCGTCATCATCCGAACTGCGAACAACAATATCGGCGGTTTCCGTCACCGGTGGCAAATTGATGATCTCATTCGGCTCATACGGATCGGTAATAATCCGCCACCCGCCTCCCTCAATCAAAAATGAAGCGTGAGCTAACCATCTGATCTTCATCCACTATTTCTCCATAAATGGTAACTTAACGTTCTGTCATTCCTGCGAAGGCAGGAATCCATTCTCTCTACCAGAGTGGATTCCCGCCTGCGCGGATGCTGTCCGTTTATTTATGTTAAGTTGCAAATCGCCAGAGGTAGTCGAGCGAATGTGTACAATCAACATGTGCGAACAGCGATTTCACTTAACATAACTGGGTGAAATCAAGTGTTTCACCCCCACATATGGGAATTTTTCGAGTTGACATAAATTCCCGGACAGCATCTGTGCGGGAATGACAATGGTAGGTGATTTCGTTAAATTTAAACTATGACTACTTCTCCATGCGGCGCGGGAATGCCTGAATGCTGCGCCCACCATCGGGATAAATCGTCTGTCCCACCAGCATCGCCGCTTCTGGGCTGGCTAAGAAGATGATCGTCCGCGCAATTTCTTCGCAGGTGGCGATACGGCCGATGGGCAGCCTGTCCATCAACTGCTTACGCTTGGCCTCATTGTTTACCACCCGCTGCATCAACTCCGTCATCACCGGGCCGGGCGCGCAGCAGTTAACCTGAATGTCCTTATCTACCAGTGATAAAGCCATCGCCTTCGTCAACTGGTTAACGCCGCCTTTGGCCGCGCAGTAAGGAATCTGGTCGGCCAACGCTAACTGCGCCATCACTGATGAGACATTGACGATGGCGCCGCCCTTGCCTTGCTCGACCATCACCCTAGCCGCGCCCTGGCTGACGAAAAACGTCCCTTTCAGGTCAACGCTCATCACCCAATCCCAATCCTCTTCGCCAATCTCAAAGAAATCGGCGCTGTGATTGACGCCAGCATTATTAACCACTACATCAATCGTGCCGTAATGGTCTACCGTCGCTTGAATGAGCGCGTCAATCTGGTCTTTTTCGCCAATATCGCAGCGCACAAAAAAGGCGTCGCCGCCGTTGGCCTGAATATCGGCCACGACTTGTTTACCCAAATCAACAGAGCGTCCAGTCACAATGACCTTTGTCCCTTCCTTGGCGAATTCATGCGCGCACGCTTCGCCAATCCCTTTTGTCGCGCCTGTAATGATGGCAACTTTGTCTTTGAATATCATTATTAACTCCCGGCGTGAAACGTGATGCGTGAAACGTGATGAACTTTTATTCACGTTTCACGTTTCACACATCACGTTCTATGTTTCCAACGGTTTCACACCCGGTTCATAACGGTTGCGAATATCCTCAATTAACTCAGCCATATGATCGGTGAGGCGGGTGACAATTTTCTCGCCTTTCTCACGGGTGGCTTTAGTAGCGTCGCCGATGATGCCGTTTTCCAGTTCGCGGTGTTCGGGACGGGCAAACGTGCCTTCAAAATGGTACATGGTGCCCGGTTTCGGACGCATACCGGGGGCGATGATGAATTTGCGGTCTACCAACGGTTCGCCGCCACCTTTGCTAGCTTTGCTCATATCCACAAATTCGGGGAAGAGGTACAGCGCCACCGAGGTTTCTGCCTCATCGGCGTGCCACATCCAATCATCCAACACGTCGCGGTCGTCGCGGAGGAAATCGTACCAATGCAGCGACAGGGTGAAGATGCCTTCCAAACCCAATTTATGCACGGCCACGATGGTTGATGAAACCTGTCCGTGCGCCGAAAGGATGATGAATTTATTGAAACCGGAAACGGTCGCACCTTTGATAATATCCATCACCAAACCGATGTGGGTTTCGTAGGTGAGGGGGATGTTGCCGGGCATGCCCCAATGATGGAACGGGTGGGAACCGTACATGGGGCAGGGCAGCAGCATCACACCCGTTTTGCGGGAAAGATGCTCGGCCATGCCGATGGCGTTGTAGCTGTCGTCGCCGCATGGGCAATGCGGGCCGTGTTGCTCAATGGCGCCCAACGGCAAAATTGCGATGTCGTCCTTTTTTGCATGTTCCTGGATGGCCTCTGCGGTCATCTCTTGCCACCATACTGCTTTATCTTCTGTCATTTTATGCTCCTTTTCTCAAATAATGAATGATGAGGGATGAATGATGAATGTTCATCTCTCGCTTAAAAAAAATTTCTTCCAATAAGGGCATGGCGTCGCCATGTTCCTACGTTTAATTTCGGGCGCGACGAGAACGGCGTTGGCGTCGGCCACGGCCGTTTTCCCCTTTGGGTGTGTTAGCGGCGATCCAGGCCGCGCAGTTGTCGTCGCGGCCCATGAGTGCGTCGGCGCCCAGAATGGCGTTCATGATGGATGCTTCGAGCGGGTTGGTGATGGCGCAGGTCATCCCGGCGGCGATGGCCATGGCGATGAAGGTGGCGTTGAGAGACGGCCGTCCCGGTAACCCAAACGAGATATTCGACGCGCCACAAGTCAGATTCACGCCCAACTCGTCGCGTACCCGGCGCACAATCTCAAACAACGTCGCGCCCGCGCCAACCACAGCGCCTACTGGCATCGTCAACGGGTCGATAATCACATCTTCACGGGAAATGCCATATGATTCCGCTCGCTCCACAATCTTTTTGGCGACAGCAAAGCGCGCATCTGGGTCATGAGAAATACCCGTTTCGTCATTGGCGATGGCGATGACGGCCGCGTCATGTTCCGCGATGAGCGGCAAAACCGCCTCCAATCGCTCCTCTTCGCCCGTGACCGAATTGACCAACGGCTTGCCCTGATATGCCCTCAATCCAGATTCCAGCGCGGCCACAACGGATGAATCAATCGCCAGTGGCACATCCACCAACGACTGCACAAGGCCGATGGTTTCAGCCATGATGGCCGGTTCGTCGGCCATCGGAATGCCCGCGTTGACGTCCAGCATGTGCGCCCCGGCTTGCACCTGTGCGATGGCATCTTTACGCACCCGGTCAAAGTTGCCAGCAGCCATTTCTTTACCCAATAATTTGCGTCCGGTGGGATTGATGCGCTCGCCGATAACGACGAATGGATGATCCGGCCCAATGCGGACTTCTTGGGTGGGGGAGGTGATAATTGTTTCCATATTTTCTCCTGAAAGATAGAGGATAGAGATAGAAGGATGGAATGCGATTTTTCTCTATCTCTATCCTTTGAATACGTATACATTGGCGGCAAGATTTTTTTATGCCGCCAGTTTTTGGGTCACACCCAATTTTTCGCCTAATTCGACCAGATCGTTGTACAGATTGATGGGGAGGGGGATGCCGTTAGCACGGCGGGAAACGGCCGTTCTCCACTCAATCTCGCCCGGCAATATCATTTCACGGCCGTCATCCCACATCGGCGAGGCTTTGATGGTCTGGTAAAAATCAGCCATCCGGCTTTCTAGTTCTTCCTGGCTTATCAATGCCAACGGGTTAATGACGATCATGAAATGGCTCGTCAAGCTGGGATCATCACGATGTTTGTACATACTTTTCATCGAATGCTGGAAAACGCCGCCGGTGATGAGGCCGCTGAGGATGTCAACGACGTAACTTAAGCCCAGCCCTTTGTGGCCGCCAACGGGCAACAGGAAACCGGCAAAGGCGTCATCGGGATCGGAAGTGGGACGGCCGTCCTTATCCGTCGCCCAATCCAATGGAATTTTCTCGCCCTTCTTGCTCGCCAACAAAATTTTGCCACCAGCCACATGGGAGAGCGAAATATCTAACATAAACGGAAATTCCTTGAAAGTCGGCACGCCAATGGCGATAGGATTGTTGCCCGTAATCGGTTTGCTGCCACCGGGTGCAACAACATTGGGGATGACGTTGGTCATGACAATGCCAATCAACCCTTTTTCGGTCGCCATTTTGGCGAATAGGGCCGCCGCGCCAAAATGATTGCTGCGAACAACTCCCACGGCGCTAATGCCATGTAACCCGGCAAGTTCAATCGCTTGTTCCATTGCTGCTCGTCCGACAACATAGCCCATTCCGTCATCGCCATCCCACACTTCCAGAGCCCCAAATCCGCGCACTTTTTTGATGTCTGGCGTGGGATTCATTGCTTTGGAAACAAGCCGCTCGATGTAAATGGATGCTCGAAGTACGCCGTGTGAATCAATGCCCCATAAATTGGTCTGTACCAATGATTGGGCGCAGTAAGCGGCGTCTTTCTGGTTCATTCCCGTTTTTTCAAATAGGGCCGACACGTAAGATTCGAGGGTGTCGGCTTGAATAATTTGTTCTTCTGACATCTATGCTCCCTGTGTCATAGTGCCATAGATTTCAATCTATGGCTAAATGGAAAGTCTGTTGAAATAGACTTGGATGGGTTTCATAACATGATTCATCATGTTTTTTCTGACTTAGGGAACGCTCGTATTTAACTTGGCAAGATTGGTTCACTCTCGAAAGAGTGTGCCAATCTGGAAACTCAAAAGTTATTTACGGGCAAGCCCTTAGCTACGGAATGAATTCCGTAGCCGTAGCCGATATAAGCTGGTTGTGGCTGTAATGTACAGCGTTTGGAGATCGTCGTCGCCGAAAACAAAATTGGCGGCGAATTCAAGCGTTTCAATTACGCCTAGTTGTTCACCGGATGAGTTGAATATATGAATGCCGCCAGGACCACAGCTGTAAAGATTGCCCGCTTTGTCAATTTTCATCCCATCGGCTACGCCGGGTTTGTCGCCTGATAGATTGGCAAAGAGACGGCCGTTTCCCGCCCTGCCATCCCTAAAAACATCAAACACCCGAATATGCTGCCGAATCGTATCATTGACATACAACAAAGACTCATCCTGTGAAAAACAGAGCCCGTTTGGTTTGGCAAAATCATCAACCAAAAGTATCAACTCGCCCGATTCCGGTTCCAGTCGGTAAACGCCGCTGAAAGGCAATTCCGCCTGACGCGGTACGCCATATCCGGCGCTGCGTCCCGAATCCGGGTCAGTAAAATAAATCGCGCCATCGCTTTTGACGACCACATCGTTGGGGCTATTAAGCTCTTTGCCTTCAAAATGGGAAGCCAAAACTTCCAATTTGCCATTGTTGGCAAAATCCGTTCGGGTGAGACGGCTCGTCGCATGTTCACAGGTAATTACTCGTCCCTGTCGATCATACGCATTGCCGTTCGCCATGTAGCTATTACGCCGCAGCGTCTCCAACCCAGCATCCTCCGACCAACAATAGATGGAATTGCCTAAAATATCACTAAAAATCACCGATTTTGCGGTCGGATGCCAGATAGGGCCTTCGGTGAAATCGAAGCCGGTGGCGACCTGTTCAATCGAGGATGAGTCGAATGTCATGCTATGCAATCCTAGCTGAGCCGCGAACAACCAATTCGCCGGGCAGCAGTTTGGTCACGCTGGTGGGAATGTCGTCTTTTTCGTGACAGATGAGTTCAATGGCGGCGTCAATCATTTGGTCAACGGGCTGGCGGATAGTGGTTAAATCGTAGGCGGGCCAGCTTGCCATCGGGATGTCGTCAAACCCGATGATGGAAAGCTCTTCGGGGACGCGGATACCTAGTTCGTAACGGGCCGCATCCAACGTGCCTAATGCAATCACATCGGCGGCGCAGAAGATGGCGTCGGGTGGATCGTCTCTATCTAACAAACGGCGGGCAGCGGAACGGCCGTCTTCATATGAATAAGCCCCCTGTTCAATCAGCAAATCGGCATAGCCACGCGCCTGCAATTGCTCCGCAAACCCCTTTTCGCGTATCAAGTTCGTCGCTGTATTACGATTTCCTGCAATAAAGGCGATACGCTGGTGACCTGCATCTAAAAAGGCATTAGCTACCTGCCGTCCTCCATCCTCATTGTCACAGCATACCGCGTTTGCTTCTGTCTCCGGCGCAAAGCGATTCAACAAAATAACTGGCGTGCCTGTGCGAGTGCTTTCATGAATGATTTTACGTCCCGGCGTTGTCGAAGCGATGACCAAAGCATCTACCCGGTACCCCAACACCTGCGGTAAAATCTCATCCACTGTGCGGTCGCGCGGCGCCCTAAACAGCAAAACCTGCTTGCCAATGGACTGCAATTCTAGGGTAAACTTTTCTAACACATTCGGGTAAAAGAAACTGGCTGTGAGGTTGTGCAAAACAATACCCACGATGTTCGTGCGTCGGGATTTCAAGCTGCGCGCAATTACATTGGGCATATACCCCAATTCAGCGGCGGCAGCTAGTACGCGCTCCCTGGTTTGGGGCGATACCGGGGAATTAGGGTCAAAAGCGCGGGAAACGGTAGGCTGGGAAACGCCAGCTAATTTAGCGACATCTATGGAAGTAACTTGATTTTGGATCATATTGTTTTCATCCAATTACAATCATTTGCCAATTGAATTGCATACGTATTCAATAGTTTACGCGAAACTGTTTGATTGTCAATAACTTTTTACGCTTGAGACAAATAGCGAATCATGAAAATTTGGTAACTGGGACTAGCGGGGGCATTTGAGCAGAATGTTACGGTTTCACTTAGTGGTCGGGTAGCAGGAGACCATTTCTAGTCTCCCGCCCCCTGAGAACGGCTCGTGAAAGTTTCCCTTCAAGCCGCTCAAGCCGCTCAAACGCCCGTTGCCGGACGCGGTTTCTCAACGT
>JAAEOP010001139.1 GCA_024223125.1 Chloroflexota bacterium | reverse complement strand
TGGGCATTGCCTTGGCCAATCTGGTTGGCGTCTTAAGTATCAAACATATCTTTATTGGCGGTAGCTTAGCCAGATTCGGCGAAGTTCTGGTTAAATCGGCTCGACAGGAGATGCAACAACGCACCCAGGCAACGCAAGCCGGCGAAACCTGTGTGGGTATTACTACCACCTTGGATACGGATATTGTTCTGTTGGGCGCGGCATCGTTACTGCTTGCTCACGAGCTTGGCTTGGTTTAATTATTTGTTGGGTAACTGCCCAGATTATGTCATTCTGAGTGAGGGACGAGCGAAGGACCTTCACGAGTGAAGGCACTTCATGAAATGCCCCAAAAGCGAGGCAAAGTTATACCGCATGGAGATTCTTCGGCCTATGGCCTCAGAATGACATGCCAGGCTGAGTCGTTACTTTGTTAGGAGATAAACGTTATGTCTTTGAATTTAGTAAAACCTAATTTTGTACCCCCTCTCGATGAAGAATATCGTCCGGCGGTGTTAGCTAACCGCCAGTTTCAAAAAAAAGTAGAAGCGTCCGGGCAAGGTGTCCCCTTGATTATCGCGCTGGAACGGGC
>JAAEOP010001138.1 GCA_024223125.1 Chloroflexota bacterium | reverse complement strand
TGATCTTCGTATTTGGCTAAAGCTCGTTCTCCTTCTTGGGCCACACGTTCGATGTCGGCCCTGGATACACCGAACTTTTTGGCGGCTGATTCGGCCTCATCGCTCAGGTTGTTAGTTATCCTGCTTTTTCGCGGGGCGCGAGGCGGTTCAGGCAGCTTGCCGAAACCATCACCAAAGAAGCCCTTCATCTTCCGCCCCAACCGGGCCGAGAGGTCGGCCAATCCGCCTCTCAAACCTTTGGCGCGGAAGTTTTTCAAGGTGTTCTTCACATCGCTGAACAGCTTCCGGCCGGTATCAAGGGCTGAGGTTACATTACCCGCCTTTTTGATGGTGTCAAGTTGGCTGATTTTCTTGCCCAACTTGAGCAAATCATCTCCAATAACAGTGAAGACGCCCAGGGCCATAGCGAACTTGTCAAAATCGGTCAACTCATCGCCGGTGATAATATCTTTGCCCGCCAGCAGCGAGGCCGCATCATAGACAATATCATACGGGCTAAATCCAATTGCCAACTGGAAGCCCAACTCCCAATATTCCAGCGGC
>JAAEOP010001137.1 GCA_024223125.1 Chloroflexota bacterium | reverse complement strand
GAACTAGCACGAAAAAGAAATAATAGCGCGAAGAAAACGAAACTGAAGTTCAATCGAGGCCAGAAAAGAATATGTGTTTCTGTAGAACAAGATGATTATCAGGCCGTGATTGAGGATAGCGCTGCCTTTCGCACTATGTTAGACAAGCATATTATCGCATATCCTGCCATATTCCCTCCAGAAATAACCTAGGATTACAAGTTGAATGGCTGGGTGGTTGAATCCAAGAAAATACCCGATGTGCGTATGCGCCGTATTTGCTTGTTATAGTTCAGTCGAAATTGGATAAAGCAATGCCGTTCCAAGAAATTGCCGCCACACCGGCGGCCATCGGCACGGCCGCCGCCCAACGCTCCAATGCCCAACAACGCCTCATCATCAAAAATGGCAATATGGTAATTATGGTGGAAGATACGGAAACGGCCGTGAGCGAAGCCACCGACCTCACTTTGCAGTTGGATGGTTACATCATTAGCCAGCAGGTATGGGATGATGAGCGCGGCTACCGTTACGCTACTATGCGCGTGGGCATCCCCGTACTGCGTTTTGAAGGAGCGATGCAAGCCTTCCGTGAATTGGGGCAGGTAACAAATGAAGCCGCCTCTGGGGAGGATGTGACCGACCAATTTGTAGATTTGCAATCTCGTCTGGACAATCTCATTGCTACCCGTGACCGGCTGCGAACTTTTCTGGAGCAGGCCACAAACATCGAGGAAGCGTTACGCATCAATGAAGAACTTAAAGTCGTGGAAGAAGAGATCGCCGTCATTCAAGGCCGCCTGAATTATCTGGCCGACCGGGCGTCTTTTTCTACCCTCGACCTGACCCTGAATCCCTGGGTTCCCACCCCCACCCCATCTCCCACGCCAACCAACACCCCCATCCCCACCGCGCAGGCGTGGAGTCCAGGCAACACGGCCAAATTGGCTTCCGTAGAATTGCAGGAATCAGCCCAGGAAACGGCCGATTTCGGCATCTATTACGGCATCTTTTGCGGTCCCTGGCTCATTTTGTTGGGCTTGGTTTTGCTGGGCAGTTGGAAGGTGATTCTGTGGAAACGTAAGTCGTGAATCGTGTTCCGTGTTCCGTGTTCCGTGTACGGATTACGGATTACCGATTACCGATTACGGATTACGGATTACGAAAAAGGAGAAACTCATGAAACGCATTATTTTTACTCTTTCACTGTTAACTCTAATCGGCGCGGGTGTTATCACGCCCGTGATCCCCACTTATGCTCAAACTGGCAGTGAACG
>JAAEOP010001136.1 GCA_024223125.1 Chloroflexota bacterium | reverse complement strand
TCCGTTCTAACCAAGACCGTCACTTGTAAGGCTGTAAATTCTTGTTGTTCCATCATCATTTCCTCTTATCCCGCTGCGGGTTCCGGGAGACGTAGTTAGGTGCTTATGATCACCCCCTTTATTTTATCATACTTAAGTGTTTCGCGGAAAGTATGGGAAATAAACACAACATTCGTTTTCTAATCCAGGCTTAATCTTGTATACATAATTCTCACCTCCACTTAATCGTGATCCCATACTTTGAAACAACTACAAATCATATGGGTGTGTTTCATTTGAGTTTGAGGGGGAGGAAATTGGGGGGAGCTACCCCCCAAGCCCCCCGGCCTGCGGCGCTTTTCTACTCATTTGAAACACACCCAAATCAAATGAGAGATCTGAGGAGGTCAACCAATATGAGGTATTCAAATCGTAACACGCACTATTTATGGCTAGCCGGCATCGCAATTATTGCCCTGAGCCTATTCATCGGCACCACCGTTGGGGGCATTGCCGGATATGTGGTCTCGGTCCGCGTATGACATCTGACGTCCAGCCAGTTGTCGTTCAATCTGTGGCAGCAGGTGAATCAGCCCCACAGCTTGAACAGGTCAACACCGCCCCGGCCCCAGAGACCCAATCCTTGACCATTATTGAGGAGTCTGCGACCGTTGAAGCGGTGGAAAAGGTGTTACCCGCCGTTGTAACGGTTCTCAATCGAGGCCGGCTTGGCGGCGGCAGTGGCTCGGGTTTCTTTATCAGCAGTGACGGTTATCTTGTTTCAAATTTTCATGTCGTCGAGGGC
>JAAEOP010001135.1 GCA_024223125.1 Chloroflexota bacterium | reverse complement strand
GTGACCTTCAACGAAACTGGTCAGGCGCTGCTGGTGGGGGCATATTGGGAAGATGAAGCGGCCGTCGCCCTGCAAACCACCACCATCCACCAATACGAATACGACCAGCGCAAGCCTTCGGCCGGCTCAGGACAGGCTATGCTTGTGGAAACCACCCGCCAGATTGGACACGGCCCCACCCTTACCGTAGTTGAATATGTTTATGATGGAGATGGGAACCGCGTCCAGCAAATAGACTACACTGGGCCAACGGCCGTTACCACCACCTACACCAATGACATTTTGGGGCTGGTTCAGGTGTTGGTAGCCAGCAACGGTCTTACCACTACCCACCATCTGTTTGGCTTGGACTTGATACAGCAAAGCGATGGTACGCAAACTCGAATCTTGCTCACCGACGGTCTGGGCAGCATCCGCACAGAGATGGTGGGTAACAATGTTGACGTAACCATTACCTATGAGCCATTTGGCAACTTGCTGGAGCGGACTGGAAATAGCGGCACAGCCTACGGTTTCACTGGCGAGCAACACGACAGGGCTACCGGCTTACTCTACTTACGGGCCAGATATTACAACCCGGGTTTACGCCTCTTTTCCGACCGAGACGCATATCCTGGTTCTATGACACGGCCGTCTACCCTCCACGATTACAGCTACGTTAGCAATGATCCCGTCAATAAGATCGACCCCAGCAGTCTTTGCGAGGAAGTTGGGGATGAAGCATGTTGGAGCATTTACGAAAACATTATCTACCGCTTCCCGCAGGCAGAGGATCAATTATATCCCTACAACTATCGCCAAGTTCCATTACAAGAGTTACCAGCGCAACGGCTACGCATTGAGCTACGTGGCCTTGAGCAAATAGCACAAAATCCTAGTGCGCCCAGCGGAAATGAAACCCCGGAACCTGTGGCAACACCACCATCAGATGCAGTTACACCCACCCCGCCATCGCCACAACATCCTATGATCGGGCCGTTAGATAAGTCCGATTTCATAGGCTGGTGGGAAGTGCTCATTTATCGCCGCAGAGGAGATGGGGTTAGCGTGTACACAGAAAGATTAGTTAGTTTCGCTCCCCGTCTAAATAATATTATATCAGGTTGTATCCAAAGACGAGATTATAGATTGGGTGATTACCATTATTGTAATTTCTTCGGGAAACACGGCCGTTACTTTACGCAGGCAACAATGTATGTGGATGGTGAAGACTTTACTTTGGAGGATTGGGGGACCTTCATTAATACAATTCAAGATAGAATGATTCATCAGGTTGAGTTGGAACGCCAGGCCAGCCAGGATGAGTAGTGAACGAAACGGTTGTTACGGCCGTAGCGCCGTTTTCTTTTGAGGAGCGAGAAGATGACTCCTTACCTGAATAAAGAGCCACGCTGCAAATTGAGCGTACCCTTTGGATTGTCCATGTTGATGACCGAGTAAAAAATTTTCGCGTGTAATAAGCGTCAACCTATTCCGATTGGGAAAATAACTCCCGAAATCTGGTAACAATGCAAGTATCCGTCGTTCATAAACCAGATACTTATTTTCGATTTTTTGTTCGCCCTTCTTTGGAAAAAAAACTGGTTGTGGATGATCAAGAGATTTATTATGAAGTTGAAGATTATTCAATTCAGCCCAAAATTATCCATGTTGTGAATATCAACAAAGAAGAGATTGAAGCAAAGATGTTGTTCGATATTCAATGTGAGCCAAAAGGGATTGTGGACAGGGTATTCGAAGAGGATCAGAATCTAAAATATAAGATAGTTGAAGTTCACAGGTTGCTAATGGAAATAAATAAGTATCCACCGGGTTATGAGATGAAGTCTGGCAAAATTAGCGCCGAATTTTGTTATCAGGACATGAAATTGAACGAATTAGAAATTGTGGCTAGAAACTTAATACACCTGGCAAATGCTGTGGAAAAATGAAATGAGTGCGGTTCTTCTTATGTCATTCTTATCTATTTGTGTTATTATCTGTGCCATCTTGAAAAACGCTGTGCCTTCTGTTGTATGATTCCGGTTGAGCCACCTGAGTAACGTCCCACAAAGGTATGACAAAATTAACGATTGAATCTAATCGGCCTTATTAAGGGCCGTTTGTTATTAACGATTGAGATTGATTAGAGATTGTCTAATCTCTGATCTCCAAATTATTTTGAACACAAAAGGAAAAAAACAAACTATAAATTATGAGTAAAAAATTGAAAATTATTCCCCTGGGCGGCCTGGGGGAAATTGGTAAAAATATGACATTGTTGGCATACGGCCGTAACCAAATCATCGTAGACTGTGGGGTGATGTTCCCCGAAAATGACATGTATGGCATTGACCTGGTGCTGCCCCAATTCGACTCTGTGGTAGAGAACCAAGATATTTTACGCGGCATTGTGCTGACACACGGCCACCAAGACCATATTGGCGGCCTGCCTTATTTATTGGAACGAGTGAATGCGCCCATTTATGGCACAGCCTTAACCATTGGCATGGTCGAGCGGCAGTTGGCCGAGGCGCATGTTTTAGAAAAAGCTTCTTTAGAAATTATTGATGACACCCAAACATTGCCTCTGGGACCGTTTCGCATCAGCCCGTTTGCGGTGGCTCATTCTATTCCGGCGGCCGTTGGTCTGGTCATTGATACGCCGGTGGGGGCTGTGGTGCATACCGGCGATTATAAGCTGGATGAAACACCGACAGGCGGCCGCACCACAGACCTAGCTCGCCTGCGTCAACTCACCCCCAACGGCGTCCTGGTGATGATGGGGGACAGCACCAATGCCGACCGCCCCGGTCGTACCCCCACAGAACAGTTAGTGGCCGATACATTGGATGAATTGTTTGCGGAGGCTGACGGCCGTCGCATCATCATCGCCACTTTCTCATCCGTCTTAGCCCGGTTACAGGAAATTATGCGACTGGCAGATAAGTACGGCCGTAAAGTAGCTATGACCGGCCGTAGCTTACAACAAAATGTGGAATTGGCCCGCGATTTAGGTTACCTAAAAATCCCTAAAGGATTGCTGGTAGACATCAGAGCCAATGTGCCAGAGGGCGAGTTGGTCATTCTTTCAACCGGGTCGCAAGGGGAGCCGCGCTCGGCGTTGAACCGGATGGCAAAAGGAGAACATCGCCAAATTCAGGTACATGAAGGAGACACTATCATCATTTCCGGGGGAACCATTCCGGGCAATGAAGAAGATGTTGGCCGTATGCTGAACAAGCTGTTTGGGCGCGGCGCGAATGTGATTTATGGGCCGTTGGCCCCCGTGCATGTTTCCGGGCATGGCAGCCGTGAAGAACTGCGGATCATGCTGGAAACAGTTCAGCCCCGCTTTTTAATTCCAGTGCATGGGGAAACGCGCCATTTGCATCTTCATTCCCGTCTGGCCCAGGAAAATGGGGTAGATGCAGATCGTATTTTCATTCTGCAAAATGGGGCTGTTTGGGCCACTGATGGCGAAAAGGCATGGTTGGAAGATCCAATTGTGGCCGAAGATGTGTATGTGGATGGTTACCTGGTGGGTGAAATTGGGGAGCTGGTGGTACGGGATCGGGAACGACTGTCTCAAGATGGGTTTGTGGTAGTCTACGTGCCCATCAACAAAAAGCATAAGTTGGCCGGGGAACCGCGCCTCTTTAGCCGGGGCTTTTTGCGAATGGATCAATCGGGGGTGTTGATGGATGGAGCGACGGCCGTCTTAAAGCGAGAGTTGAAGCGTAACGGCCGTAATCATGACGACACCGTGCGTGAGACCTTGCAAAATTTCTTCTACCATAAAACCCAATCCCGCCCCGTCATTTTGCCCAATATCGTTCGCGTTTGACACGCTCTTTTCTGTAACGAACCGTGTTATAATGTTTGGCAATGGATGATAAGGAATGACAATTTTTTAAGTTGAGTATAGAAATCCGATTTCTCCGAGAAATCGGATTTCTAAATGTAAGGGATTGGGAGATGATAGTGGGTCAATCTCCCAATCTCTAAATCTCCAATCTCCGATTGGATATGAGCAAAATTTTCAAGTATGGTGCGGGCAAATGCTGTCCGCGTAAATATTCCCAGATATTGAGTTAGCCAGCGATGATATTTTGGGGAAATAATTCTTTGCAGGATAGTATGCTCGCAGACAACATCCTCCAACTCAGACCGATCAATGACGATGACCTAAGCTTTCTTTGCCGTCTTTACCATACAACCCGTCAAAAGGAAATGGAACAAGCAACCTGGTGGACGCCGGAGCAAAAAGGAGCCTTTCTCGATCAGCAATTTAACGCCCAACATGTTTATTACATGGCTGAATTTCCAGAAGCTGCCTTCGACATTATCTTGCGGTGCGATGAACCAATCGGCCGTTTGTACATTGACCGTCGTGCCGATGAAATCCGCATAATTGATATTGCCTTGTTACCAAAATATCGTAATCAAGGGATTGGCTCCCGCTATATGCAAACCATCCTGGCCGAAGGTGAGCAGACTGACTTACCTGTTCGTATTCACGTCGCACAGCACAACCCAGCGCTGCGTTTATATGCCCGACTTGGCTTCCATAAAATTGGGGATACAGGCGTGTATTTTCTGATGGAGTGGGTTCCGGGTCAGTTCACAAGCGCTTCATAGTAACGGCCGTTTCCATCCATCCCTACTGGCACCAGAAAAAGTCCCTCAAACCGTCCCATTATTTCATGTTCCAGCAAATACATTTGCTGCGGCAGCGCCCATTCCATTGGGCCGCGGAAAATCATTGAAAAAGGTTCCTGGCGTAGTTGAACGCCTGGCGTTGTCAACCAAACATCCCCAGCCGGTGGTGGCTTGAGTGGTTTCACTTCCACTAACGTTAAAGGAATGGTCTCGTTTTCCTTCACGTAGAGCAGGAATGTTTCCTCAAGATGGGCGGCTAACAACTCTTTTTTCAGCTTGTCTGCCAATGAATATTCTTCAGTCATAATCACCTCAAATGATACTCAGTCATTGGGAGAACTAATTATAGCTGAGTCCACTGAAAACCCCGATTTCTTGCCAAAATTGATGAAATCTACTAGACCCCAAAATGGGGT
>JAAEOP010001134.1 GCA_024223125.1 Chloroflexota bacterium | reverse complement strand
TGGTAGCGCATCTCACTCGTGACCACTCTTATCGTCTCCCACTTCTGCGAACTGCTCCTTCACAGCCGAATTCAAAACTGGGGGCGGTGCGGGTCAGACGTTTTTCTCGTAAGAGACCAGGATGCATTCTCAGGTTGACGTGTTCCCGTCCTCCAAGATCCAACACAAAAACGATAGACTTTCCCGTTGCTGACCACAGATTGGTTTTTACCAACCATCCTTATCGCCGGGATCCCCTTCTTCATCTACTTTATATACTTTACGGCTGGTGTGAATTACATTTCATCTCCAACCCCCATATATGGATGAAATGCCTGAAAAATAGCGTTTCTCCCATATATGCGCAGTTCAAAAATTAGAATTAGAGCCATTCGCTAAAATGCCCAAATTAGCCACCCCTATATACGGGTATTTACCTTTGATTTTGGTTATCTTGCCCGTATATGGGGATGATCGAATTCACACCAGCCGTATTAAATAATCCGGTTGTTATAAGTCCAACCCAAATCATTGCTAGGGTAATTATCCACTACCAAACCTGTTACGTTCCGGCGGGCACGAATCAAACTGCCATCTGGTCTAACGATGCATGCTGAAAGTGGTGAGTAACTTTTTGACGAATTGCTAGCTGATATCCACATTTGATTATCGGCCGCGCGCACCATCAGACTGGCAACCATTAAGTCCTTAATGCTCGTTGCCCCCCGATTGGCCGCATTGTAGAAAGAATGGAAGACCAACTCAACTCCCATATCCCGATATTCATCGTATAGTTCAGGGAAGCAGTTCTCGTAACAAATCAAGAATCCGCATTTGTAACCGTTTATCTTTACAACACAGGGCTTGCTGCCAGGGCTGAACATCTCCTTTTCTTTTCCATACAGACGACGTTTATCATAGACCCCCATCACATCGCCCCTGTCAGAAATTACATACATACTGATCTTTGGCAATTCGCCATCGACTTGTCTCATTGAGCCTAAGATGACCCATATTCCAAAAGACGATGCCAACCCACAAATATGTCGTTCATAGCGCTTCAAATCATCCCAGGCGTATTCCTTGAGCGTGTCAAAATGTTTGGGTGCATATCCAGGTAGCGCGGTCTCGGGAAATTGAACCACAGTTGCATCTTGGTTTGCCGCTTTTTCAATCTGATTTTGAATGTAGCGCACATTTTTTTTGATGCTATCTGATACGGGGAATTGGGCAGCAGCTATTCGAATCTTTTCACGCCTCATTCTTTACCTCGCCAGCGCATCTTTTAAAAATCTTCTCGCTCCCCAAAAATACACGATAAAAAACGTCCCCACCGAAAGGGCGTAGACCTTGATGGCGATTTCGATATATTCATCCAATGTCTGCTGGAACAACAGCCCGGTGTTGAACCCGTACAGGAAGGCGTACAGCCCGAGGAAGATCAGCCCCGACCCCGCCGCGATCCCAAACGGGACCGCCAACTCCCGTCCCTTGAGCAGGAAGAAGCCGCCCAGGAACGCAGCCGCGCCAATCCACGCGTCCGCTAGCGGGAAGGCCATGAACCAGTCGGTGTAGCCGGGGATCAGATCAACAACGGGGAAAACGCCGGTGAAGACCAGCG
>JAAEOP010001133.1 GCA_024223125.1 Chloroflexota bacterium | reverse complement strand
ACCTGAGGCGCGGGGGGGGAGGCAGCCCACAGAAGATGGAAGTTGACTTAAAACTTCGCGGCTCCGCACCACCGGCTATCATGGAAACCGACAGGGACGCAACAGCCGGGTTAATGGTAAATGCCTTACGGCAGGCGGGGCTAGGCGCCGGGCAACCGAGTCGCTAAAGAACACCTATGCCTAGCACGGCAATGGACAAGAATGTTACACAGGCTAAAATCGGAATGAGGATAAACGTAAAAACAAACGCGGCGGCAAAGAAACCGAGTCCGAAATTCCAGCCGTCTTTATGGGTCAATATGATATTCAATTTTTTCTGTTCTGACATAATAATATCTCCTGAAATGAGTATACCAAAATGAGCGGGACATATCAACTTTCTGCAATCGGTGATACCTCAACTATGTCTCTATTCCCCCAGAACCCACTTTCCAAACGATGGGCGGCGGATCAAATCGCCACAGGGGGAACCAGAGAACCGATATTCAGCAACTTTTGGCAGATAGAATTATCCTTTGGTACGCTCCAGGTACAAGGCGAAAATGATTATTTTGAAAGTCGCTTTGTGGCCGGGGGCTTGTATAATGCTGTTTTACCCCACCCAATCACCGGGGCGTTGGTGGGCTTTACGGGCACGTCCATCATTGAGGTGTCGTTTTCGTTCAACGACATTGACCGGGACACGTGGGCCAACGGGACGCGGGTATCGTTGGGCGTGAATTTGATAGCGACGGGAAGTTTTTAGGATGACGCCATATTATGAGCGGGACGGGATTGTGATATATTGCGGGGATTGTCTTGAGGTGATGCCGGGTCTTGAGGGGCCGGTTGATGCGATTATCACTGACCTGCCTTACGGAACCACCGCTTGCAGTTGGGACACGATTATACCGTTTGAGCCGCTATGGGTCGAGTACAAGCGGCTGATTAAGGAGCGGGGGGCGGTTGTGCTGACGGGGAGCCAGCCGTTTACAAGTCAATTGATAATGAGTAATTTGGAGTGGTTTAAATATGAGTGGATTTGGGAGAAAAAAATAAAAACTAGGTTTTTAGATGTAAAATCAAGACCGTTACTAGAACATGAGAATGTTTTGCTTTTTTGTGACGGCTCTCCTACATACAACCCCCAAATGACAAAAGGCAAGTCACACAAGAGAAATAGAAATCAAGGTAAGCAAACGGATAATTATGGCAAGTTCGCTTCATTGGGAGAATATATTTCAGATGAATACTACCCTACCAGCATCTTATCAATCGACCATGATAAATCTAGGTACACGACATTGAAACATCGACCTAATCGGACAAAACAACACCCAACCCAGAAACCCGTTGCCCTTTTCGCCTACCTAATCCGAACCTACACCAACCCCGGCGACCTCGTACTCGACAACACGATGGGCAGCGGCACAACCCTCCTAGCAGCCCAAAACGAGGGCCGTCAGGCCCTCGGCATCGAAATCAGTGAGGAGTATTGTCAGATAGCAGTTGATCGGCTCAGGCAACCAACCTTCTTCAGCCTACCAACGATGAAGAAACAGCCCGAATATCAACAAGAGGCATTGTTTTAATGACCATCCTCAACCCACTCGAATTTTACCTATGCCCCCAACCCAAAGAGGTAGTGTTTAGCGGAAACGTTTCCGCTAACCCCTCTTCGCCTTATATGTCTATTTCCTACAATACCGGCGTCACCGGCTCATTCGGCGCACCTCTACCCGGCCAAACGGTAGAATTTGTGGGGCGTGGGGATAGGCGGCTTAAATCGTGGTCGGGCGGCGGGTCGGGCACCATCGGTATAGATGAGAGTGACGATGTGGGGCCGATTATCCAGAGCGGTGACAGCATCGTGATGTACAACCAGTTTCGTTTGTGGCCCAAATACCCGCGATTCGTCCAGAGCGGTGACAGCGTGACGATCTACGCGGATTCTGACGAAGCGTACACCAACCAGACCAACCAATGGAGGCCGGTAGCGGTAGCGGGGCCTATTGCGGTAGAGGTTTTGTCAGGCGGAACGGTAACGGTATCTTTTGTGGGAGACCGGTCATACGCACTGGCCGTGGGCGGCTCTATTTCATCCTACCTATGGACGGCCTACAATTCAATCGAAGCCACCAGCACCAGCCAGGGCACCAAGGGGAGTCCGGTCACCTTCACGTGGACAACTGCGGGCTGGCATCTGGTCAGTCTCAAAGTCACCGATAACAACGGGCAAACGCACACCAACTATACCTATGCTATCATCATCGACCCGGCCAGTCCCGAAGATGTGGCGTTTGTCGACTTTGATGCGACAAACGATAATTTTGACTTTGAGCAAGGCGGCGGGAGCTGTTCCTTTACTGTTCGGGGGGATGCCTCCGTAACAAACTTCCCAACCGAGTGTCTAGTTGTTCACGCTTGCCGGGGCACCCAAACGACGACCACCGGAAGCTGGCCCTTTCGCCAAAACACTCTTTTTGTGGGCTACGTCACCCAGAACACAACCCGCCAAAACCCAACCACAGGGGATGTATCTTTCAGGGCCGAGACCATCAACAGCATAATGAAAAACGTGTCTATGTTTCCGGTCTCCCTAACCGACAAAACAACGCCGGTAGACTGGACACAGGCTAAAAAATTGACGGTTGACCGTGCGTTTTCATTCCTGGCTAAACATTGGTCAACGCTTGATACAATGACATCTATTATCAGGACCAATGATACCCGATTTATCAAACGCCAGGACTTTGGCCCAACTAGCCTGTATTCGATGGCGCAGGGCGAATTGTTGGGTAGCATCTTGGCTAAAAGCGTATCATCCCCACAAGGCGTAATTTACAACGAGATAGATTACAACCTGCAAAACAGCACCGAACGGGCCGGGATCACAACTCGCAAAACGCTGCACAAGGGCATTTGGGCAAATGATGTCTTTATAGAGGAGCGGTCAGACTATGAGTGGCCGGCCAGAGCGGTTAAAATGTCGGGTATAATCTACTCAGGCTCACAAGCCGAGGAGATTTGTCCCTCATTTTCTGAGGCCCCAGGGGATGCGCCTAAATCCTATGGCCGCGAAATGAACGTTGACCGGCTTATTTTAGCCAGTCAATCAGACCTCAATGTGAGATGTGGGCATATGCTGGCAAAGCAAAACAAAGAATATCCAACAATCAGAATGACTTTTCATAATGACGGGTCATTTACCACCGTACCACAAGAATTATTTCCGGCTGTGATTGAAGCGGGGGACAATGACCGGGCTATAGCTCTTTCAGTGAATCTAATCCCACGCCGGATTAATCGGCGGTACGACCATAGAAACGGATTCTACGAAATTAGTGTCGAATTCGAGCCGGAAAGCAGCGGCGCGGCGGGCGTAACGGTTGATATTCCTTGCGATCCGCCTACCCAGAATTTACCGAGTTCAAGCCTCCCAGACCCACCTTCAGGGGGTGGGTTTCCTGGGGCAACCGCTTTAATTGCCACGACTACCGGCTCAAGTTTCTATTTTGAGCCAGGTCTTGAGCAAGCCTGGGAGCGGCGGGTACAAGGCTTGCTAGACCCAAGTCAGTTGGCTTTTTCGGATATGATTCCTGATCCGTGGTCAACATTTAAACAGGGCGGATATAACCCCAACTCGGTAATTGTCTGGGGTAGCGGGAAGGGGTTTCTAGCCCGATCTACCAACACAGGGAAGGCGTGGCAGGACCGAACCAACAACCTGAGTGCGCCGGATTGGGGAAGCGATTCCAACACGGTAGCCAACACCGATTTTATGCGGATAAACGCTGATATCTTTTCTGAGGATAGATTGTATTTGCTGGCATCCTGGCAGGTAACAGGATCATATCACGGCGCGGTTGCTAAATCGACGGACGGCTTTAATTATACGTGGCACAATCTGACCGGCACGGTGCAGTCAAGGCCGCTTGGGATGTCAGTTGACCGTGGCAATGGCACCGTGTTATGGGCGACGGTCTGGGAAGCCTCAGAAGAAATTTACCTGAAGAAAATCAATACCTCCGATATGAGTATAGCTGCCAGCTATAATCTAGGTGCAGCCACCGCCGCCGAAATAGACACACGAACGTATTACGCGACTCCGTTTAATCGACTAGGACAAGCAACCGAAGTTTTTGTGTACGGGCGGATGAATGACCCGCAGGGGTTAAGCGGCACAGTTCATGCGCTCGTAAATACGGCGGGGGGGGTAACTGGCAGCTATACGGTTGTGGAGCGGCAATGGGATACTGATAAGATGGGCGCGTTTGGGGCGGATGAGGACGGGAATTATTACGCTGTGAGGCAAAACTAATGGCAACCTGGAGCGTAAAAAGTTCAGGGTGGATTACTACGGCAACTCTCGACAATACGCCTTGTACGGATGGTATTGATACCATTTATGTGGCTCAATCGGTGGCTGATATTGAGGAGTACACAATTTCCATCAATTCAGCCACAACCATAGGAAATCCGACATATTGGGGGTCGTCAGGTAACGCTATAGGCTATCCATTTATGACATATTTTGATGGAAATTTGTATGTATTAGTTGCAGATAGCCCTAATTACAAGGTTATGAGGCACGATGGGGGAACCAGTTGGACAACCGTTCAAACAATATCCAACTCGTTTGGAACGGGATGGGCCTTGATGTCAGATGGGAGCCGGATTGTAGCAATATTGTATGGGACGGTAAATAATTTAACTTGGTCTTCTGCCAACGGAACAAGTTGGAGTCAGGGTACAATTGCGGCTGACATTAGTGTAGCTATTGGTTTGAGACCAACTCGTTATCAATCCTCTCGTTGTACTATCCGGCCTCTAATGGCCTGTTTGGATACCGATTGGGGAGGGGGTGCCCAACGTCAAAGCGCATGGGAACATTCGGGGGGAACCTGGACAACTAAAGTCTCTCAATCGTCACCTGATTTTGATTTTCATATCGGTGATGCAATACGCAACTGGCAACAAAACGGGAGCAATTGGGAATATACGTCTGATTATTCGACATGGAGTGGGTATGCTGTTCCATCTACAAACCCAACTACCTATCCTCTGAACGGTAATGATTATACAGATAGTGGCATCGGATTTCTTGCCGGAACGCCATCACAAATAGGTTTTTTTGATGGCGACTGGTCAACAATAGAAAGCCTTGGCGCAAATAACGACCGGGCTTATACTGCGCTCGTGATGAATGACAATAGATGTTTTATTCCCTCACGTCGATCAGGCGGTACGGTCTGGGATTTGTTCGAGCGGTCAGATGTTTTGCCGGGTGATCCTATCGGGCCGGT
>JAAEOP010001132.1 GCA_024223125.1 Chloroflexota bacterium | reverse complement strand
GGCCTTGGGGGGTAGCGGAAGCTCGTAAAAATCACCGACTACCTCACCGGGAGTCCAGAGGGTGGTCGGATAGCTGCTTAGGACGGGATGGGTAGCGTCTTTTTTGAATATTTCCTGTCCGGCCGAGCCCACCAAACGTAGAGAAAGGGCGTAATCCCAAGCAACTTTTTTAGGGACGCGCCAATATAGGGTTACGTGTAGAATAGAGCCGGCCTGCGCTCCCCCCGGCGTGTTTTGGGCCAACACGACGCTGCGATAGCCAATCAGTTCGAGCTCATCCTCAAAGTTGGCTTCAAGCGGTATGATGCCGGCTGGAGCTTTAAATTGAGGCCCGGTGCCAATGTGAATCAAGGCTCCGACCATGCTCAGAAAAGGCGTGCCGATCAGATCTGTGGGTTTGCGGGCAAAATAGATGGGTTGGCCGCTTGCGTGGGCGACCGCCACTTTTTCGGGCCAGTTATTGAGCGGGTTGCGGGGGGTGACGTCGCGGCGCAGGTTGTTGATAAATTGGTAATATTTTATGGGGGTGTACTGCTCCCAGTCGCCCCAAATGATGCTATTTTGGGCCACATAGGGTAAACTGCTCTCAACAAATCGCTGGGCCTGTGTTCCCCGCAGCAATTGCCGCCAGTCATCGAGGGGTACGACGGCTTCGGCGTATTGTTTTTGCCAATTTGGCCAACCCAGGGAGAACGTGAGGAGGGCGAGGGTGAGGAGGGTTATGAGGAGTTGGGCAACCTGGTAACTGGTAATTGGTGATTGGTAATTGGGAGATTGGCGGCTGAAGATCCAATCCAAAATCGAGTGAAGGCCGATGCCCAGCCAGACGGCGAAAATGAAATAGGCAGGCATTAGATACCAGGTAGGGGCTTCGTTGAGATTGACGACCTCAAAATCGAGGGTGAACAGGATGAGCAGCAAAACCAGAACCCCCTGAAAGATAAAATGTTTGGAGCCTCGCCACAGCAGGGTCAGGGCACCGATACCGGCCAGAATGACGCCGGGCCAGGAGAGTTGCTTTAATATGTTAGTCCAAATGAAGGATAGTCGAGCCGGCAGAAACGCAGGGTCGATAGAAAAAAAGAGACCTTGCGAGTCGCCGGAACCGATCAGAAACCAGAAGCTTTGCCAGTTGTAAATCGGTTCGTGGGTGTAGGGTGGGTTGTTAATGCCGCGTAGATAGATGAAAAGATAGAGTAAAAGCGGCGCGAGCGCGAGCAGGGCCAGGCTCAGGATGCGTTTTGGCCGGCG
>JAAEOP010001131.1 GCA_024223125.1 Chloroflexota bacterium | reverse complement strand
CGCCGGCCAAAACGCATCCTGAGCCTGGCCCTGCTCGCGCTCGCGCCGCTTTTACTCTATCTTTTCATCTATCTACGCGGCATTAACAACCCACCCTACACCCACGAACCGATTTACAACTGGCAAAGCTTCTGGTTTCTGGTCGGCTCCGGCGACTCGCAAGGTCTCTTTTTTTCAATCGACCCTGCGTTTCTGCCGGCCCGGCTCTCTTTTATTTGGACCGATATCTTAAAACAACTCTCCTATCCCGGCGTCGTTCTGGCCGGCATCGGGGCCCTGGCCTTGCTGCGGCGAGGGACCAAACATTTTATCTTTCAGGGGGTTCTGGTTTTGCTTCTCATCCTGTTCACCCTCGATTTTGAGGTCGTTAATCTCAACGAAGCCCCTACCTGGTATCTAATGCCTGCCTATTTCATTTTCGCCGTCTGGCTGGGCATCGGCCTAAATTCAATTTTGGATTGGATCTTCAGCCGCCAATCTCCCAATTACCAATTACCAATTACCAGTTACCAGGTTGCCCAACTCCTCATAACCCTCCTCACCCTCGCCCTCCTCACCCTCGCCCTGGGTCGGCCAAATTGGCAAAAACAATACGCCGAAGCCGTCGTACCCCTCGATGACTGGCGGCAATTACTGCGGGGAACGCAGGCCCAGCGATTTGTTGAGAGCAGTTTACCCTATGTGGCCCAAAATAGCATCATTTGGGGCGACTGGGAGCAGTACACCCCCATAAAATATTACCAGTTTATCAACAACCTGCGCCGCGACGTCACCCCCCGCAACCCGCTCAATAACTGGCCCGAAAAAGTGGCGGTCGCCCACGCAAGCGGCCAACCCATCTATTTT
>JAAEOP010001130.1 GCA_024223125.1 Chloroflexota bacterium | reverse complement strand
GCACCGAGAAAATAATATTAATTGAACCGGCCATGATCATACCCAGCTTTCCCTGGGGTTGGTGCATAAAGCCAAATACAATCGACGTGCCGATAATGAGCAGCGGCAAAGGAATGATGGTTTGAAATGTGCCAAGCCACAAGCTGCGAAAGAGCAGTTCTTCCATAACAATGGGCGGTATAAAAGCCAAAGCAATTAACAGCCATTCATAATTTTTGTGTGGCATGATGTTGCGGATAAGCCAGGGCGAGTAGAGGTCGCGCCCAAAACGTTTGATGAATTGCAGCGTGGTCAGGTTAACCCCCAATTGAACGATTATCCCGACCCCAAACCCCAAGGCCACGCTACGCCACACATTGTCAACCGTTAAGCCCAACTCGACAGCGGGTAGCCCACTCAACCAGGCCAGAAATAGACAAACGCCGATGAGTAGAATACGGACAATGGTTTCCGGGACAGAGAGTAAGAGATTAAAATCCGGCTGAAAATCTTTAAGCAATAAATGACTACGATACGTTGTCCAGGCAATGAAGCCCGTAAAAAGTATAATAGCCAGCCGGGTGATGTTGAGCCAAAAGTTTTCTACGGGCCAAAAACCGGCCGATTGCCACAGACTGATTGAGCCAAAAAGGATTATAACCGCCAATACACGCCGCCTTTTCGATCCATCAGACCGTTGATGATAAATTCGCGGCGGAGAGTAGCACCGTCAGCGTGATGGCGTTTGATAAGCTCATTGACTTCTGCTTCCTGTTCACCGT
>JAAEOP010001129.1 GCA_024223125.1 Chloroflexota bacterium | reverse complement strand
TGGGCCAAAGTATTGTTCAACATCTTCAGCAAGAAATGCCCGGCCTTCAACTCAGGCCGGTTGGTTTAACGCCCGAGGCCACAGAGGCAATGACCGGACAGCCCTTTTCTGCGGCGGTATTAGAACCAGCTAACTATATTGTTGGCTCCTGGCAAACACTGACCACCTCTGAGGTGAGCCAGTTTGTCACAACCCATCCGGCCCTAAAGTTTGTGATTCCGTCGGCTGAGAAAGACTGGATGTGGGCCGGTCTCAAAACCCGGCCCAATGATTATTATATTCGTCAGGTTACGCGGGGAATTAAACAAGCCACCGAGGGCGAGGAGATAACCTTCAATAACGGGCCGGATGTGGGGACCATTGTGGCCATTGGGGTTGGGGTGTTGGTTTTTCTGTGCATTGGCAGTAGTTTGCTTGGGGTTATTGCCCCTGTTTTGGGGCTATAAATCAACCACCGAGCCCAACCCCTGCCGTTCCGCCTCGCGGAGAATGGCGTTAGCCGCGCCGGCATCCTGAACGGCCACGCCAACGGATTTAAAGAAGGTGATTTCCTCACTGGACTCGCGGCCCGGC
>JAAEOP010001128.1 GCA_024223125.1 Chloroflexota bacterium | reverse complement strand
CCAGAAACTGAATTGTTGAAATTCGTTCCCCGTCCAAGCCGTCCTCCGGTAGTCGTCACGTATGGTGTTACGGGATGGTTAAAGAAACACCTGTTTAGTAGCTTCTGGAATACCTTGTTGACCATTGCGGTTTTCAGCTTGCTTTATCTGCTCTTGAAGCCTTTCTTGGAATGGTCCGTCATAAAAGCGGTTTGGGTTGCGTCGACGCGTCGCGAATGTTTGGATATAAGTCCGGACGGGGCCTGCTGGGCAGGCATCGTCCCGTGGTTTAATAATTTGATTTACGGCCGTTATCCAAACGAGCTGCAATGGAGAATTAATCTGGGTTTCGCTATCGGTCTCGTTTGGCTCATGCCCCTGGCCTTAAAAAAAATACAAAACAAAATTAGCATTGCGATCATATGGCTGGTTCTGTATCCGTTTTTGGCCAATTATCTGTTTCTGGGAGGGGATCGAAGTAACATGCACTTCATCATTACCTGTGTGGCTCTGGCTTACCTGCTGTTACTGTACATCAATATCATTCTGACTTACGCCGGCTGTCGGGAACCCTGGCAATACCTTGAGCCACTTTGGGAACGGGTTTCCCCCAAAAAAGCGGCTCTCATCAGTCAATTGACATGCCTGCTGGTGTTGAGTCTTCTGGTTGTATTGATATTTCAACGCACCCACCTTGAACAGGTCCCCATCGATCTGTGGGGCGGTCTGTTTTTAACCGTCGTCATTTCAAGTTTTGCAATTGTTATGGCGCTGCCTATAGGAATTCTTCTTGCATTGGGCCGGCGTTCAAAGATGCCGGTTATGAAGTGGTTTTCAATTGCCATAATCGAATTGGTGCGATCAGTTCCAATGATCACTGTTTTGTTCATGTCTGTGACAATGATGCCGTTATTCTTTCCCAATACAATAGAACTCAATAAACTAGCCCAGGTAATCATTGCCGTATGCATATTTGCCGGCGCGTACATGGCGGAAACGGTCAGGGGCGGTCTACAGTCCATTCCGCTGGGCCAATTTGAGGGGGCAAACTCGCTGGGTCTTGG
>JAAEOP010001127.1 GCA_024223125.1 Chloroflexota bacterium | reverse complement strand
TGGGCCAACCCGCACCCTTCGATACGGTTTCCGCTACGCTCCAACCTACTCAGGATGCTGGACTTGGGCATTCACGGCTGCCAAATACCTGCAATTTTATTTCCGATAATGTCTAATACAGAAAACCTGTTGAAACAGGTTAAATGCCGGTTTTAGTGCGTTTGACTGTTGGCAAACCAACAGCACGCACTTCCCTTGTTAGACGATGATTTCAATCATTGGGCAAACGGAACGGTTATTAAAATCTCATTCCATGTCATTTCGACGAGGAGAAATCTTCTGGACTCGTTTGCAGAGCTTGTGACGTAAAGATTTCTCCCTGCGCTCGAAATGACAAAATCCACTTTACTTAATTTACGGTGTAATTATTAGCCAGACAAAAGAAATGACAAACGAAACAAGTTTTCCAACCCTCGAATATTATTTGCCGGAGATGATGGCCTTTGTGTCGGAGCTGGTTCAAGATTTTCAGTCAGGTGATATTCGGTCCTGGGAGGCGATGACCGGGCGCACGCAGTCATTCTTTTCGTTGGACATGTTGGAAAAAGTCGAAGCCATTGCCCCCGGCTGGCGTCAGATGTCCTCATACGCGGATGGGTTGACCTTGGTTCACGTCATGGGTGTGTTTACGGGATTGTT
>JAAEOP010001126.1 GCA_024223125.1 Chloroflexota bacterium | reverse complement strand
TGGTATCCGACATATGTCTCAACTAGAACACCTGTCCTATTACCGAATTAAATATTTAAAGTTCATCTAGCCCTCAACAGACGACGGTTAAATACCGAATCATCTCAGGCAAATAAAACAATGCCCCAAGAAAACCAACCAACCGGCATGCGAGCGTTTATTGTGATCTGGTTGGGGCAGGCTGCTTCACTCTTGGGCACTAATATGACCACCTTTGCTCTGACCATTTGGGCTTTTGAGCAAACAGGGCGGGCAACTGATTTAGCCCTAATCAGCTTTTTCTTCGTCGTTCCCTTGCTTATCGTCAGTCCTTTTGCCGGGGTTATGGTAGACCGCTCTAATCGCAAGCTGACAATGATGATCAGTGATCTGGCATCCGGCATTGTTACCATTATCATTTTTCTGCTTTTGATCAGCGACAACCTACAAATTTGGCATCTATATATTACATCTTTCCTGGCTGGAACTTTTCAAACGTTTCAATGGCCGGCTTATTCCGCTGCCATTACCACAATGTTGCCCAAAGAACATTATGGGCGGGCCAATGGGTTGGTTGATCTGGCAAATTCGGCATCAGGCATTTTTGCTCCAATGCTAGCCGGAGCAATGTTAGTCTTTGTCAGCATCAAAGGGGTACTGATTGTAGATATAATTACCTTTGTGGTCGCTGTCGGCTCTATTCTGTTTGTTCATATTCCGCAACCGGCCCGGACAAAAGCCGGACAGGAGGGACGGGGGAGCGTTTGGAGAGAGTCTGTTTATGGTTTTCACTACATTCTGAGACGTCCCAGCTTGTTGGGTCTACAGCTTGTTTTTCTGGGCGCTAACTTTTTTGGTTCGATGACACGCACTTTACTCGCTCCGATGCTTCTGGCCCGCACGGGCAACAATGAGCTCATTTTTGGCAGTGTAAAGTCTGTAGCCGCGATTGGAGGCGTTGTTGGGGCATTGCTGATGAGTACGTGGGGTGGCCCCAAACGGTTAGTGCATGGTGTGTTACTGGCCTGGTTGTGTGCCGGGTTGTTTGGCCGCACCTTGATGGGTGTGGGAATGAGCTTATATATTTGGGCTATGGCCGGCTTCTTTATGGCATTTTTTAGCCCTATTATAAACGGGTCAAACCAGGCTATTTGGCAAGCTAAAGTAGCCCCTGATGTACAAGGGCGAGTTTTTGCCGTTCGTCGCCTAATTGCCTGGATCGTTATCCCTTTTGCAAATTTGCTGGTGGGCCCCCTGGCTGATCTTGTGTTTGAACCGGCGATGGCCGTAGATGGAAATTTAGCCGGTGCTTTTGGCTGGCTGGTTGGCACTGGCCCCGGCGCAGGAATGGCTCTGATAATGGTGTTTGCGGGGCTGGCCATTGCCTTAATTGCCGCATCCGGGTACCTCTTTCCGGTAGTACGCAATGCTGAGGATATTTTGCTCGATTATGATTAAGGAATGAGAATTAATTAACTTGTGCATGTCATTTCGACCGAAATGACATACCTAAAATCCTTGAACCCCAAAGTTCTTTACAGATGAGACAAGTTTTTAGCTCACGGATTTTCACGGACAACAACGGATAAAAATCATAAAAAATCCGTGTCAATCAGTGTTCATCCGTGAGCCATTTTACTTGTCGGTTTGGTCCAACCACAGGTTGGCACGAAGCTTCGTTGGACAGTTATCAATAAGCAGAAAACAAGGGGCAGTTACCAAACCAACTATTTACTGTCTACTGGCGACTGTTCACTGTTTATTACCACATCACCGTGCCGCCATCGACGTTGATCGCCTGACCGGTGATACCTTTGCTGACATCCTGAGCGAGCAGCAAGGCCACGGCCGCCACCTCTTCCGGTTCTATCAAGCGTCCCTGGGCATTCATCTTTTCCAGGGTTTTGCGGGCCTCGGCTTCGGCCATACCGGTTTGCTGGACAATGTTTCTGATCGAGTTATCGGTCATCGGCGTGTTGAC
>JAAEOP010001125.1 GCA_024223125.1 Chloroflexota bacterium | reverse complement strand
GGTTCAGCGGCCGCGCGCAACACTGGTTTGTGGCTGGCAAAGGGGGAGTTTATCCTGTTTCTGGATGCCGACGATTTGATGCTGCCAGGGAAATTGCGGCAGCAGGCAGCGTTTTTGAGTTTATGGCCGTCATTGGGCTACGTTCACAGCGGTTGGCGTCAGATAGATGAAAACGGTCGTCAACTACAAATTATCCAACCCTGGAATGAGACGCCTGAACTTACACTAGAATCCTGGTTGCAATACAAACCAGTGCAGTTGGGCGCGATCATGTTCCGTCGGCTCTGGCTGGATCGTATTGGCGGGTTAGATCCCTCGCTGCGCCAATCTCACGATGTAGATTTGATGCTGCGCTTGAGTTTGGCCGGTTGCCCCGGCGACTGGATCTACAAGCCGACCATTTGTTATCGGCAGCATTCAGACAGCACAATGCGCCGCAGCGCTGCAACGCAAGCACAATCGGTTTTAGCTGTGCTAGATAAGTTTTTTTCCCGCCCCGATCTGCCCACTGAAATCCAAGAGACGGAAACGAAGACCTATTATTACTCTACCCTTTGGTTAGCCTGGCATTTGCACGTGAACGGCGAAAGTGAGGCGGCCGTTCCCTACCTACAACAAAATATGGCTTTGGCCGCACAAATAAAACATCTACCGGCCGAAAACATCGTTGTGGAATGGTTGCTGCATTTTTCTAACTGGGATAGGGTTAACGGCCGTGACCCCCATGAGCTACAAACAATGTGGCCTCATTTCCAGCAGGCTGCCCCTTCAGTACAGACGTGGTCGGAAATGGAACGCCTTTTGCTTTGGTGGCAATCAGAACGACCCAACGCTGTCCGTGAAGCGTATGCCCCTTATGATTTGTGGCGTATTTTTCAGTCAGGGTTAGATTGGGAGCGGGGCCATCCGCGGCTAACGGCCGAAATAGTGTTGTCCTGGTGGGCGCTTGTTTGGCGGCCGTATATGAACCAGGCGTATGATGCGGCCGTAGCCGGTTGGGCCGCTTTCTCTGATTTGCGAGTGGATCAATTATTGGTTCTGTTTCGATTTGGATTGGCGGCCGAACCAAAAGCTATTTCCACAACATTCCTGAGCCTGCTTTGGCATGATGCCCAGACAGCCGGTTTGCTTCCTGATTCGGACGTTGATGAGATAGCGTTTTTTGACAGTTTTTCCAATTTACGCCATCCACAAATCAGTGTGATTATTCCCACGTTCAATGGCGCTACCTACATTGTGGAAACGATAGAGTCGGTCTTTGCTCAAACCTATACTGATTTTGAAATAATTGTGATAGATGATGGCTCTACAGATGGCACGGCCGAATTATTACGGCCGTATCGCGGTCGTCTACGTTACATTTACCAGGAAAACCGGGGCGTTTCGGCCGCCAGAAATCATGGGCTGGCGTTGGCATTGGGCGAATATATTCTCTTTTTAGATGGGGACGACATCTTGAAACCGGACAAATTAGCCCGACAAGCGTCCTATCTGGATGGGGATAATTTGTTGGGCGCGGTGCATAGCGGTTGGCGTTTGGTGGATGCTTACGGCCGTCCGCTGCGGCCGATTACCCCCTGGCAGCAAGCCCCAAATTTATCTTTACAAGAATGGCTGATGTGGAAGCCCGTTTTCTTGGGGGCAGTGTTATTCCGCTGTAGCTGGCTTGAACGCATTGATGGGTTCGACACATCCTTACGTCAGGCTGAAGACACGGACTTCTTATTGCGTCTGTCTCTCGCTGGCTGCCCCATGGTCTGGTTAGAGACGATGACTGTTGATTACCGGCAGCACGGGGCCAGCGTTACTCAAAACGTCTCTCGTCAGGCGGCCGATATGAGTAAAGTGCTGCACAACTTTTTCCAGAACCCCGCGTTACCAACCCATATTCAGCAGATGGAAGAAGATGTGCGTTCGTACACACTTATCTGGTTGGTCTGGCAGTTGCATCGCGCCGGAAATGATCCTGAAGAAATGATTCCTTTTTTACAGGAGGTATATGAACAAGGAGAACACCGGCCGCCGGCCATTGCCGCTCAATCCTGGCTGGTGCAGCTTGTCGGTTATGCCCGCGAAGAAGGGTTGGATTTGGATGATTGCCGGGCGTTTTTCCCACCCATTCAGCAAGCGCTGGAGATTGATGATAGGGAATGGGCCTATTTGGAGACGATGCTGAATTGGTGGTTGGGCCATTGGGAAATGTTGCATAACGGTCAATTAGGTGATTTGGTTAATGTACAAGAGGTGGTGTATGGCTCTCTCCATTTAGAGCAGAACGGACACATTCGTTCGTCGGTGGAATGGGCGGAATGGTGGCTGAAAGTGTGGCGTTATTTCCTGCCCCATGAGAATTGTGGAGCCGGCCACCAGATGCAGTGGTTTATGGATAAAACGACGGCCGAGATTATTGATCTGGCCCAAGCCAGTATTTTATACAAACCAGACAAGTTTGAAGCGTGGCAGATCACTGTGTTTTGGTATCGGGCGCGGGATTGTGGCTTGATACGGCCGTCTGACAAAGATGTAGCCACAGCGCTTTACCTTACCTGTTTTGGACAGGCGGCGATGGGGAAACAGTGGCGGCGGGCGCGTCATGCCCTTTGGCGGGCAATTCGTTCCAGTTTTCATGCGGGCGCATTGACGACCTGGCGAGATTTTTTGCGTCAGGGTAGAAATTATTTGCGCGACGGCCGTCAGGTGCAAACTGCACAAGCGGAGTAGGGAGCTTTACGTGGACGGGCAACAACTATCCCGCACCGACATCACCGTCTTGCTGCAAAGCGCTCGTTGGGCGTTGACTCTTACCTGGCATATCCATAAAGGGCTGCTGCTGGCTTTGTCTGCGGTCACTTTGCTGCACAGTTTGGCCCCGGCTGCGTTGGCAATTGCGGTACGCGGGCTAATTAACGCTATTGCCGACAGCCTTGCCAATGGCAGTAACAATACCAATGTCCTCATCTTCTGGTTGAGTATTGGGTTTGGCGTCACACTCTTAGAAACATTAGGGGATTTTGCCGTCAAATATTTCCATCGTCGTTTACATGATGAACTCAATTTGCACATTACGGCCGATGTTTTAGAACACGCTTCCCGGCTAGATATGGCCCACTTTGAGGATATCCGTTTTCAGGATATGCTGGAGCGGACACAGCAAGGGGTTGCCCAACGTTTTTCTCTTTTTATAAGCAAACTCCTGAACATTGCCGCCAACATCATCCAAATCATTTCCCTGGTCGTTATTTTGGCAATCATTGAACCACTCATCATCATCGTCTTGATTCTGATCGCCGTCCCCTATATGTTCTTCCAATGGCGTTTGGCAAAAGAGCGTTACAAAATGGAGTTCAACCGCATTACCAAGCAGCGTTGGACACGCTATTTTGTCATGCGCCTAACCAGACATGAATGGGTTCCAGAAGTAAAACTGCTGCGTCTGGCGCCTCTGCTCATTGGCAAGTATCGGGCGCTCATGACCGAATTTCGCGATCACAATCAAAAGGTAAACCGGCGTATATTTTGGGGCAGTTCACTTTACGCCGCCATTGCCTCGTTGGGTTTCTATATAACATTTGCCCATGTCGTGCTGCAAGCGGTGACAGACAATTTAACCATCGGCGATGTGGCTATTTACGGTGGGGCGATGGCCCGACTGCGACATTCTTTAGAACAGGCCATTATAGCAACGACAGAGGCTTTGGAGAATATGTTGTATATTGCCAATCTGCGTGAATTTTTTGAATTGGAACCGACGCTGCATAAACCTGTGTTGGAAGTTGTAGAACCGGATGTGTGCCGGGGCGCGGTAACGTTGCAAGATGTTGTGTTTACGTATCCTGGAGCCGCAGAGCCGACCTTAAAAGGTATTTCTTTGCAGGTTAATCCTGGGGAAACAGTGGCGATTGTGGGCCGGAATGGGGTTGGCAAAACGACGCTGGTTAAGCTGATTGCTCGCTTATATGATCCTATAGCTGGGCAGGTTTTGCTGGATGATGTGGATATTCGCCAGTTGCCGTTGGATTATTTGCATAAGCAGATTTCATTTGTTTTTCAGCGCTACGGCCGTTATGAAGCCACCGCCGCCCATAATATTGCCTACGGAGATTGGCATAACTTGATGAACGATCGGGCGCGAGTAGAAGAAATCGCCCGGCTAGCAGATGCTCATCATATGATTAACAACATGCCTCAGGGGTACGACACGTTCTTAGGACGAATGTTTGGCACTCATACACTTTCTGGCGGCCAATGGCAAAAGATAGCTATTGCCCGCGCCTTTGCCCGTGATGCGTCTCTCCTCGTTTTAGATGAGCCTACCTCCAATCTTGATCCGCGCACAGAGTATCGTATTTTTTCTGATTTTCGGAAATTGGCACAGGGACGAACGACACTTCTGATTTCACACCGTTTTTCTACTGTGAGTATAGCGGACCGCATTTTGGTGATGGGTAAAGGTCGCATTACCGAGAGTGGTTCACATGAAGAACTGATGGAACAAAGGGGTGAATATGCTACTTTATACAAATTGCATCGCCGCCGTTTGGATAGGGTGGAAAATGTGAAACGTGAAACGTGATAAAAAGGTTACGATATATGAAAAGCAATAACAAGGTAAAGAAAAGACAAGTAGCTTTGATAATAGCTGGACATCCACGATCGGGAACAGGTTTGTTACAAACATTGTGTACCTGGCATCCAGAAATGGCAGTCACCAGTGAATTTGGAAATTATACTTTCTTGGGGCAAACATATGTTGCTCATGCACGTAATATCATCGGCTGTTGGCAGCGTGTTAGAGGAGAGTGGGCTATTGACAGCGCTTTTGCTAAGGACAAGCAAAATTATGATGGAAACAATTTGATTTTTACTTTACGGTATTTGTTTTATTTGGGGATAGGTTTGCAGTGGCGGATTAATGCAGAAAGCATTGAAACAGCATATCGGCGCCTATTTCCCCAGGCAGATGTTGTCGGAGATAAATGGCCTGATTATCTGTTCGAGTTGGGCAAGTTTACAAAAATATCCAACTTAAAGCGGATAGTTATTTATCGTGATTGCCGTGATGTAACCAGTTCTTTCTTAAAGAAATCTCGTAGTGATTGGAGCAATACAGATTGGATTAACAAGATTGATACGGCCGAAAAAATTGCCTCCCGTTGGGTAACAGGAATTAAAATAATGGAGGCTCATTCAGACAAAATATTCATCTTACAGTATGAATCTTTGATGCGGCAGCCTGAGCATGAATTAATACGTATGGGAGAATATTTGGGCGTTGATCCCGCCAAGTTTCCGGGTACGATAAAACCAGGCAGCATAGGCAAATATCAAGAGGGACTGACAGATAAGGAGCTTGAAACGATAATGGAAGTTGCCGGCCCAACAATGGAACGATTAGGTTATTTGGCATGACGGGTTAGGCGCTTTGTGTTTGGCCGCTCCTTGGCTGCTAAAGCCACCGTCTGGACAGGTTGAGAGGATGTTAAGCGATGGTTGTGTTGATTTCAGGACATCAGCGATCTGGTACAACGATGCTGCGCCGCCTTTGTGACGCTCATCCGCAAATGCGATTTACAAATGAGTTTAGCTGTTTTTCAGATGTGGGGGAAAATTACAGCCGTTCCCTATTTAATCGGTTGGCTCAATGGCGGCTGGTAAACGGCCGTTGGGCCTACAATTCAGACTATGTTAACAGCCCGCGCAGACATTGGCATAATTTGAGTTTTACGGTCGCCTATATGAAACGACTGGCTGCTTACGACAAAAGAAACATTACGATAACGGCCGTTGCCAACTCATTAAGCCAGACATTCCCCGATGCTCAAGTTGTGGGAGACAAATGGCCGCAATATATGCCCCTTTTACCCAATTTGATGACCAGTAAACTGGTGAGGGTCATTGTCATTTACCGTGATTGTCGCGATGTGACCAGTTCATTTTTAGAAAAAGTGCGAACTGAGTGGCGCAGCCGCCCCTGGGCTGGAGAAGTGGACACGGCCGCAAAAATTGCCCGTAATTGGGTGGAAAAAATAGAATTGATGGAGTCACTTTCCGATCAGATATACATTATCCGATATGAAGAATTAGTGCGTCAACCCCAATTTGTCCTGGCTGCATTGGGTAAATGGTTGGGCGTAGCCCCAGACGATTTTCTTCAAGTACAATCAGTAAAAACAACCAGTATTGGCAAATATTCTCAAGGATTAATGCAGTCTGAATTGGATGATGTCTTGGCGATAGCTGGAACGACGATGGCTCGTTTGAACTATATTTGAGGGAGTTTGAAGGATGGGTTTTGGTGTGGAGGAAACGGCCGTTGTGAAAGTAATGATGTTCCACATTGGCCGGAGTGGTAGCCAGGTTCTGGGTGATATGTTACAGCAGCATCCCCATTTGTTTTGGGATCATGAGGTGTATATTCATCAATTACAGGCTGCCAGAATACAAGGTCTAGCCAGTCCGCAGGGCAACCCTGTTCTTTTGTTGCAAGAACGGTTGGAACGAGCAACCGCTACTATGTATGGGGCGGAAGTGAAATTTTTCCACTTGCGTTTGTTCCAAATGCCACTGCCCGAATTCTTTGAGCGCCTGTTAGAGCTTGGTTTTTTGCATTTTGTTGTGCTTAAAAGAAAAAATTACTTGCGTAAGGTCGTTTCTAGTCTTGTGGCCCAGCAAACAAAACAATGGCACCAGCAGCCAGGGCAGCCCCAGGTCTTGACCCCGATTGACCTGAATTTGAACCGGGTTTCCATTGATTGGGCGCACATGCCCTTGTTAGCGCATTTGGCACAGTATGCGCAAGATTTTGCGGCTATTCAAATGATGCTGGAGCCATTTTCCCCCTTAAATCTTATTTATGAAGATGATATTTTGCTCGATCCTCAGATAGGATATGCAAAATGCTGCCATTATTTGAACATTGATAATATTGAAGTGATTGTACGTTACGGCCGTTCTAATCCCTTTCCTTTACGAGAAATCATAACTAATTATGCTGAAGTAGCAGGGGAATTAAACGGTACACCTTTTGAATGGATGCTTTCTGATGAAGAATAAGTGGACATCCACATTTATGAATATGAAAAATCATCGATTTTCACAATTAAAGAGTGATCCCATTTTCATTGCCTGTTTGTGATGATCAAATTCAGCGTAATTATTCCCACACGAAACAGGCCGGAAGCGTTGGCAAACTGTCTGGAGAGCTTTGCCATGTTGGATTACCCTACGGACTGTTGGGAGTTGATTGTGGTGAATGATGGCGGCGAGGAATCATTTACGGCCGTGACTAACCAAATGTGCCAATTATTACCTTTGAGATTGGTGGAAATACCTCCATCTGGTCCGGCCGCCGCCCGCAATAAAGGGGTGGCGCTTGCCCAATATGATTACCTGGCTTTTACCGACGATGATTGCTGTGTAGAGTCGGATTGGTTGCAACAATTTGCCCAGACCTTTGAGAAAGAAAATGTAGATGGAGTAGGCGGCCGAGCCAAGAATCCTCAGCCAGAAGAAAGAGGTATGCAAACAGCCCAATTCTTAGTAGATTTTTTATACGATTATATGCGCGATGAGCAAGGAAATGCGCTGTTATTGATTACGAATAATGCAGCCTATCGTCGGACTGCTTTTGAAAAAGCGGGGGGCTTTGATGAAAGTTACCGAATAGCGGCCGCAGAAGATCTCGAGTTTAGCCATCGCATGGTGCGGCTAGGGTATCGTCAGGTATATTGTCCCATTGCTTGTGTGTGGCACTGCCATAAACTTAATAATAGAGGACACATACGCCAACAATTTAGATACGGTCGGGGAGGATATTATTTTTATGCGGGGCAAAGCCATTTAGATAACGAGAGCGATGTGCCTCATTCTGCAACCAGCTTTTATTTGGAATTGGGGCGACAACTCTACCATTCTTCGTTATCTTGGAGAACGCGAAGTTTGGTAATAATAGCGCAAATTGCTTATCGGGTCGGTATTTTTTTCGAACGGATATATCGGTGTCTTGTCATGCTCAAGAAAAGCTGAAGGTACTGCAATGAATATGCTGGAACAAGAATCACCGTTGAAAGCCATATACATAAAAACCTATTATATATATGGTTTGCTCATACTTATGATTCTTATCAATAGCTATCTGAGTGTCCAATGGGTGGTTCATGATACCCGTCCACAACCATTTTTTGATCCATATGCTACGAAAACATTGATATTTATTGACATAATGAGAGAGAGTGGTATTCCACAGATCATTCAAGCTTTAGACAAAATGTCTGTGGGCAGTAGGCCGCCACTCTATCAGCTATTAACGATTCCTAGTATTCTGTTCATTGAACGTTCTTCCGATGCGATGTTGTTTTCCAATATATTTGCCAACGCAATTCTTGCAGTTTCTGTCTTTCAACTGGGCAAATTGGCAAAAAACAATGAGACTGGTTTATTAGCTGCCCTTATCGTGCTAACCTATCCGACGATTTCCAATCTGGCAAAAATGACGCGGCCACATGCTATTGTGCCCGCTGTAACGGCCGTTTCCTTATGGCTTCTTTTCTCCTTACTGAAGAACCGTTCTGAAAAAATTGCCTGGTTGGTTGGACTATCGCTTGCTGTTGCTTTCTGGGTACATCCCAATTTGCTATATGTACTGCCTTTAGCCACATGCGTAGTTAGCATTTATCTCATATTCTTTTTGCCAACGCTTGATTTTCCATCAGACCACAGAAAAACTTTTAGCTGGTTCTATACAAAATTATCAGATCCTTTTGTTCTTAAAGGATTGGTGCTAGCGGTTGTTATCGCATTGATTCTTACTGCTTTGTGGTATTTACCTCACATTGACCCTCTTACGAATCTCATAAAAGAAAGCGCATCAGCGTGGAGTTTGGTTTCCTATGGGTTTAGAAACGTGCCGCCTACATTTTGGTGGTATGCTCAAACGTTACCCGGAACAATATCTAATTTTTTCACAGTGTTGCTTGCATTGGGTTTGGTTGTTGGTTTTATTAAGCGAAAATTATTTCCGGTTATGATGAGTCTTGTCTTCATTTTGATGTATATCGGCATTGGTTTAAGGGCCGGAACTTTGGCCTGGATGAACGGGGCGGTCATCCTGCCACTAGCTGCAATCATTACTGCTGCTTTCATTACAGATTTGATCGAGTATCTACCTTCAACTATAAAGAAAATCTCGCGGAATAATCCTATTTCGATTGTGGGGATAAGGTTAATCAATTCCATTTTATTAACACTTGTCTTTTTTTTTGCAATTTTGAACTATTCCATTGTGAATTGGGGAATTCCATCTGTAAGCGATCCGATTGCCAATATGTTGGGAATACCGCTTAAATCAGCTTGTGGTTGGCGGATGGTTATTGCTTACTGTCCTGATTCACCACACGATGAAGTGTGGCAGATTGAAATGATTTTAGAAACCGTACTCGACCAATGTCAACATATTGATTGCCAATTAGCATTGGTAACAGATCACGTAGTGACGATTAGCCATTCTGGTCTGGAATATCATCTTGTTCGGGCCTATCCAGCTACAAATCTTACCATTTATTCTGCTGTTTTTAGAGGCGAGAAAAATATTTCCTGGTTGATCAGCGATTACCTTTTTTATATTCCGCAACTTGAAAATAACGAATATTCGACTGCCATAAAAGCATTGTTGGAAGAAAATTTAGAAAATGATGATTCTGATTATGAAGTTATAAAACGTTTTGTTTTACCCAGGAACTGGACTGGTATCCTTCTCAAACGTAAAAGTCCGCTGGAATATGATGAGGCTGTACAGACCATTAACCAACTTGAAATTACGCCGGAGATCAAAGAACAATTGTTAGAAGATGTTGCAATGGAATTTCTTCAATGAATAGGAATTGAGACTAGATCATGACTGCCTTACAATTTTCGATCATCGTACCCACCTATAATCGCCCCTCGAAATTGGGCGACTGTTTAGATTCACTGTCTCAGATGGATTACCCGCGTGAATGTTTTGAGGTGATTGTGGTGGATGACGGGGGACAGGCAGATGTAACGGCCGTTGTTGCTCCCTTTCAGAAACAGATGAACCTTACCTTATTATGTACCCAGACAAACACTGGCCCTGCCGCGGCTCGTAATTATGGCGCGGCCCATGCCGTGGGTGATTATCTGGCTTTTACCGATGATGACTGCCGGGTGGCGCCGGATTGGCTACACCGTTTTTCTGATCGCCTGACCGAATCGCCAATGCACATTATTGGCGGCCGTACTGTCAATGCGTTAACCTGTGATCCTTATGCCACAACCAGTCATCTGTTGTTAGATTATCTTTATGATTACGCTGGCCGGACAGGTTCCCGGGCCGTGAGCTTTTTTGTGTCTAACAATTTTGCTGTTGCGGCCGCACTTTTCCGCGAAATTGGCGGCTTTGACGAGAGTATGTGTCTGGTCGGTGGTGAAGATCGTGAATTTTGTGATCGTTGGCTTCATAACGGCTACAGTCTGACATATACACCAGAGGGGCTTGTTTATCATGCTCATCATTTGAAATGGCGTTCCTTTTGGCAGCAACATTTCATCTATGGTCAAGGCGCCTTTCAATTTCATCGCGCGCGCGCGCGACGAACACGTAAACCAATCAGGTTGGAACCACTTGCTTTTTATCTCAACTTGTTTCGTTTTCCCTTCGAACAAAAACAACCCCAATCGGCCGTGTTGTTAATATTACTATTGTTCGTTTCGCAGGCCGCCAATGCCAGTGGATTCTATTATCGTCGGATTGCACGAGCTTGGGCCGGGGGCTAGGAAGCGTGTCCATAAATCGCTCATATAGTTTTTTGCAACGCCATTTGCTGACCATGATGGTTCTGCTGCAACTGGTCTGGTTAGGGGGTGTCTGGCTAACTGGCGCTTCTGCCAGCCCGCAAAAACTATTCCCCTTGTTTGTTTATAGTCTAATGGTTGGTTTGGTCTTTCTTTTCTTTCCAGGCTTTTTCGCGGGTTGGTTGATTCGGCTGGAGGCGTATCTTGCACAAAATGAGAGACGTCTACTGCTCATTTTAAGCTTGACTATGCTTATCATTGGCCTTGTTTATGCACACTATCAACGTATCTGGCCGTGGGATGAGGAAAATAGTTATCAGGCTTCCTTGTTGGTTGCTGAAGGGGGTGTGACGGCATTATTGGACGAATATATGGCTAACCCCTGGTTGGGGGCACAGCATCCGCCACTGATGATCATGCTCTATGGGTCTACCATGCGGCTTTTTGGTCAAGATATTTTTGTGGTAAGAAGTGTAGGTGTTTTTATGGGGGTTGGTGTGCTTCTGCTGACGTATTGGTTGGGTCGTGAACTGTATAATCCCTTAAATGGTTTTCTAGCGGCCGCGTTCCTTCTTTCATTTCCTCTCTTTTTACGACAAAGCGCTACGGCTATGACAGATGTGCCTGTGACCTTTTTTTTTAGTCTGGCCCTCTTGCTGACCTGGCGTTTACTTCATCATCCCTCTTTTGGTTTGACGTTAAGTGTAGCGGCCGTCATCGGCATTGGCATTTTGATTAAGTACACGATGGTATTTATCTATCCTGTGTTGGTGGCGCTGGCTTTTTTTTCGCCCTCTTTCAAACATATCAGGCGTTACCTGGCTATTATCTTGCTACTACCGATGCTTTTGGGGCTGGTCTGGTTGGTGTTGGCCCAAAATTTCGGCATATTAGCGGGCCAAATCGGCACCCTCGGTTCTTATATTACGGTAATGGGACGAAGTGAAGAAGCACGACAATTTCTCTATGAATCCTTTACGACCAGATTGCCAACGGCCGTAGGTGTTTACAACATACCTCTTATTGCCCTCGGTGGGTATTATTTGTTACGCCGTCAGGGAGAGGCAGAACAATTTCTATTCTGGCAGTTGGGCGTGGTGTGGTTGGTGTTGACGGTGACAATACCCGATCATCGTTATTTTATGCTGACTTTTCCGGCCGTTGCAATTCTGATAGCGCGAGGGTTGACAACCTACACACCCACATTAAAAGAACGGGCGTTGGCGTTATCCTTGTTGTACGGGTTGGGGGCTTTGTATTTGTTTGTAGATTGGCTAAGGACGGCACACTTGTTCATATCTTGAATCACTATAAACAATGAAAACAACGTCACGATGATTTTGGATTCATAATCCAAGTTTTGCTTGATGATAATCACATGTGCGTTGTTGTTTACTGGTCTTGCACGAAGAAAGAGGAGCCTACACAAATTCATCAACTTTGAGATTCGATTGATGGGCAAACTCCAGAATTTCCAGCTTTTGGTTGTTCACATCCTATTTGCCAGGGGTGAGGGTCGGAATGACTATCCCTACATTACTCTTCCGTTTGTGGTGACAGATAATAGAGAGTGAGGGTGTATGTGTCATCGGGGGCAGTGCGGTATGCGGTCGCTTTTTGTGGAGGTGTGTCGTCTAATAACCGTACATCCCCTGGCTCCATCGGAAAAGCGCCGAGCAAAGTCAGACGATCTTCCAGCCGTTTTAGACCCTGGCGTAAAGAGGGGGCGCGGTCAGCGTAAGTTCCTGTCATGAGGTAAACGGGTGTTTCCAAACTTTCGATGACGGCCATGTCTTCTGTGCGTTCAAAAGCGCGGTAGCCGGCCAGATGTAAGTAATAAGCGAGTGTGGGTTCTCCTAGAACGATGATGCGGCTGCCAGGGGGGACAATTTCTTGCACGGCCGCAGCCGTTTCGGCCTGGTTGCGTTCTGGTCGCCATGGTTCAATCTGGCTGGGCAGTAAAAAGGCGATGAGTAGAGTAACGGTCGTTACTCCCGCCAACGCCCCAATCGGCCGCCAATTTGATTCTTCTTGGGGATCGGAAAGATAGTTGACGGCCGCTGCCAATACCAACCCGGCTGCCAGATACGCAGCCATAACAAAAGGTAATATGAGTCGGGCATATGGTTGGTAAAGGGGGGTCATCACCAACCACAGCCCCAGCCAGGCCAGCAGCAGCCAGCTCGCAAACAGATCCCGCTGTCGCAGTAAAATGGGGATGGCAATGAGGGTGAGAATGACGGCCGTGCCCACACTCCCCAGTCCCAAAGCGACCAGCGCCAATAAGCCTGACAGCGCCCAGAACCGGCTATTGAGCTGTATCTTTCGGTGTGAGACAATGGCAGCCAGGAAAAACGCCAGCGGTACAGAGAACCGGCTTAAGGGGCCAATATAGTACGCTTGAAACTGAATATACCGCCAGAAGTTGGCTGGCCAGGCCAGACTAAGCAAGGTGCGCTGGTAAGCTGCCAATCCTGCATACCCGCCCGGCTGCGATTGTATATACAAAGCCCAGGGAAGATAGCAGGCCACCGCTACCACACCCATCACCCCAAATAGCAGAAAGTTGCGCCGGATAGGCTTGCCCTGCCGGTATTGTAACCAACTGTAAGGCAGTAATGCGCCGCCGGTAGCAATCAGGGCAAACATACCATGATATTTACTGTTCCAGGCTATCCCCACAGCCAGACCGGCCAGCATGGCCCAGCCAAAACTTTGTCGCCGAAGGGCAGCCACAATCACAGCCAGGGCAATTAAGAAAAAGAGTGAAAAGGTGATGTCTGTTAGCGCTGTGCGGGATAGCTCAATATGGTATTCGCTAAAGGTCAGGAGGGTGGCGGCGACAATTCCGACTGTGGAATTAAACCAACTGCGGCCGATCCACCAGATCAGCCCAATGGAAATTGTGCCCAGCAAAATATTGACGAAAATGGCGGCCGTGTCTGCCGGTCCACCGTTCAATAAATAGGAAAGGCTTAACAATCCCAGGTAAACAGGCGGGGAAAACCGTTCTTGCTGCGGATAAAGTTGATGGGGTTGGGTAGAATCTGTCAATCCCAGAGCGCTGAATACATACACCCCTTCATCAAAATGGTCCAATCCGGCATTCTCAAGCTGCCAGGCTCTTAGACCAAAACCCAGAAGAATCAGGGCGGCCATAATCAATGCTTCCAGCCGGTGGATGCTGGCGAAACTACTTGTTTGTTCCCGGTTGGCGAGCTGTTGTGTGGTTGACATAGTTGGTTTAGTCTGAGAATTCAAATAATGTCCCGGTCGAGTTTTCGGCCAACAAATTTAATCCTGGAAGTTGGCTGAACTGTTGAGGGTCATCGTCGGCCGTAACAAAAACAAAGCGAATATTTTGATCTTCCAGAAACTGTGATTGGGCGGCTGCTGGGTTGCTGTAGAAATTTTCTACCTGGTTGCATTTGGCTCTGTAATCTACCGTCAGGAAAAAGTGCCCACAGTACAGTTTGCCAGGATTTTCGGGAGCTAACCAGAGTAGTTGGTCTTCTTTAGCAATGAGTATATCGGCGGCCGTGCCATTTTTGGCCAGAGTATCTACGATCTCACGGTGATCTTCGTTCATGAATTTATGGGGTTGGTTGGGGTTGAACTGGGCGACTTCCCACCAGTTTTCCATGATCCAGAGGGGGGCAATGAGCAGGGTTCCCAGAACAATGAACGCTGCCCACCATTTTACCCGTTCATATTTGGCAAAGTAAATGGCCCCGGCCACCAGGAATACGGGAATCTGTAACGTTAATGTACCTCTGGTGGGGTAGGGGTAAAAGGGGGCGGCGAAGATAATTAGTAAGCAGGCGGCAATCCAGCCCAGCAGGAAGGATTCTTTTACGCCCGCATTGTGCCAATAGCGGCCTAGCCCCCAGACGATGATAATCCAGGCCAGAGGAAAGGCTAAAAACACGGCCGAAATCAGCAGCTCAACTTCACGCCATTCTGTGATAGGCAGGCCGGATGAGCGAAATAAAAGGGCCTGCCACACCAAACTAATACCCACACCAATGCTGCCGGTAATGAAGGTAAGGAACATGTGGCGCTGTAAAAGTTGTTTGCGCCAGAAGATAAATAGGACGACGGCCGCAATAATAACCAGGGTAATCCCTTCATATAAATGAACGGTGGTGGTGATGAAAAACAGTACGGCCGTCATTGCCAATCGTCCCCAGGAAAATGAATTAAAGGTCAGGTAAAGGGTGTAAATGGCGGCGGCCGTTAAAAGCCATAAAAGTAAAAAATGGGTATCAAAAAGCGTTTGGAAAATAAAGTGACCCCGCAAATCTTCAAACTGAATGGAAAGCCATAGGCCGTCTACCAGCGTGCGTTTAAGCAATAGATTGTTTTGTATTACCTGATAGCGGCTGATGATTTTGATTAACGGCCCTAAGCCACCCCCCAATAGCAGTAAGGCAAACATCCACCAGGTTTGATACAAGGAGTTCATAAACCGGCGGATAATAACAAACAACAATACAATCAACCCAAAGGCAAATACGGACCCCAGAAGCACATACACAAACTCCGGACGCAGCCCACTCAAGGCGGCCATTTGACCAATAAGATAGTAGAGGGTTAAAACGAGATGGGGTGCATTGGGTTCAGGTGTAAATTTATTACTGACCACCAATCCTTCAATCTGAGTTTGCCGCCCCCAAACGTAATATTGCATCAAATCAGGGGAAGTGTTCAGGTTGCCGGTAAAGAACCAGCCGTCAGGCAGTTGCCACAGGGCAAAAAGATAAGGCGCCAGATGTAACAATGCTGCCAGCAGTCCGATGAGAACCACAATGATTATTGCGCGCCGGGTAAGCGCCTGATTTTTTTCGGCAGGGAGGGATGGCGAGAGTTTAACGCTGGATGTTTGCATAAATCTTCTATTCTCAACCTTTTTTGTTTACACGGATGGAAAGAACACGGATGTTTTATGTGTAGAGCTTCCACTTTTTTGGAAAGGTGGAGCTTCTCTTACGTATTCGTTTTTTCTTTCATTAGTTGTACTCATCTTATTCAGAAGGCATCTTAGGCAAAATTGCTGTATATACCTTAACAGAAATTCCAATTTTACTTGACGCTAATTTCCACTAGAAAAGTCATAAATAGTTTCAGGTAACTCATCGTTTAGGAGATCATTACGTACTGCAATGAATTCTCTTGCCTTGACAGCACTACCAGGAAACCATTCTGAACCGTTTATCACAAACCCATCTTGCCAGTACACAATTGAGTAACCTTTTTCTTCTATTGATTTTTTGTTGTGTATTGAGCTACCCCAGTCCCAGATAATATCAGGTCGTTTTATGGAACAAGTTTTCTCAATTTCTTCGCTATGTTCAAAGAAAAAATCGTAGCTCACTATCAACCCTACACTAAACCGGGGGTTTGATGCTGTAATTGGACATGAGGTGAAGTCTCTAGTAACAAGTGCATATCGATCAATTACGTGTAAATGACCATAATTACGAGAGGTTACGTAAAACATGACTTGGCCCATTTGGCCACTCAATATGGAAACTTTTTCACCACCTTTTTGTGTACGCAGTTTCTGGATAATATTATCTAACTGTGTAGTCATAGCAATATCGTGGTAGGTATGACGCTGTCTCTGTTCAAACCATGAACTATCGTCTGGTAATAAACTATAATTCACGTGTTCAGCAGCCCAAATAGGCCCCCCAAAACTCTCATTTCTTGCAAACGCAAAGGTGGTAAAAATCTGAATACTCACCATTAAACCTATCACAAGTTTCATCAGCCTCGCAGGCTTAATGAACTGGAGAATTTCCAGTGCCATAATCACCATACCCGGCAACAATGGAACCAAAAAACGGCCGCCAATCATCCAATCGCCACCACTAAACAAGATAAATGAAGCATATGAAGCAGTGAATAGCATCACAAGAGTTCTAAGATAACACAGTCTCGTTTCCTTCACAGATCTGAAAAGGCTGAAACTAATCCCCATTAATCCTAAAATCCAGATAGCACTATCATAATTTAGCCAGGCATTATCAAGCATGTAATTAATACCGTATATAAGCTTGCTTCTGGAAAGCCCACTAATTTTTGCGGAGACTGGCTGGGGAAACCAATCGCCAAAATAGAGATGTCGAAATATTCCAAGAACGGTGGCAGCTAGAATTGTAAATAATATTACAGTTCTTGCACGCTGCAGGGTCACTAATGCCTCCTCACGGTTTGCATTTTCAATTAATTTGAGCCTGAAAAACAATAATGCGATCAGTGCCAACAGCACACTAATTATGACAAAAACTGATTCTGGACGTGCCATAAGATACAATACAGTTGTAGTACCTATCAACAGACCCTTTTGAATAGTAAATTTGTTCTCGATAAAATCTGTCAAAGTGAGTAGATACCAGACTGCCAGAAAAGCTAAAAATGTAGCCTCCATACCGGAAACTGACCATACAATGAGGCTCGTTGCTGAACCGACTAGCAGGCCAGCATAAATTGATAACGCTGGATTTAACTGGGACATTAACCGTTGGGTTAGAAAAACTGTCCCGGCTCCGAATATACCTGAAAGTAGCGGGCTAAAAGTGGGTAATACAATTGGAAGTAATTTTACGAATATTGCCAAGAGGACAACAAAAGCAAGACTGGAAGATTGTTCGACGCGATCTCCATTATAGTTGACGATTTCTCCCGTCTCAGCCAGAATATGTGCTGACCAAAAAGTGATATATGCATCATCATCTAACATAGAGGAAATTAGAGTGAAGCCCATAGTGAGGGGTATAAGAGGAGGAATAATCTCTAACCATTGAGTTTTTCGGTTTTTTATCGACTTGTGCGGCTCAGACATCTAAGACACTCCTTTTCGATTTCGTCTGAAGCATATTAGTAAAGACTAGCCCTCTCTCAAAAGCGCATACAAAATGCTCTCTATGCCGATTGCGGAAAGTGTTTGTCTTCATTTCCTTGTTTTTTATTGCTACTTATTCTCTTTCTAAATGAAGACCCTGTCCATTTCCAACTGAACTATAACAATTCATCTACGTAAGCAATCGCCCCATCATACGCATTCAATTCGGCTTGCGCTTCTTCAGGACGTTTTGTTTTTTCTGATTGAGACATAATTCTCCACATTGTTTTAGAGGGGATTTGTGAGTAAGGGCAGGGTAATAAATATAACCTAAACCGCTTGATCTTTCACGCAATAATGCTTCTTCTTCATCGGGCAGGAGGATTGTGTCCGAGGAGAGTGCGTTTAGAACCAGAGCGTTCCCCTGCATGGTGGACGGTACTTTGCATCCAGCCAGGGTTAACAAAGTAGGCGCAATGTCAAAAGGATGAACATTAGTAAGCTGGTCAGGTAAAGGGTTATTGGGCACGGCCAAAATGAAGCTGATGAAGCTGTTATTTTCGGGGTGGCGCGTTATGATGACGACGGCCGTGTCTTCATCTAACAAGGATAACACCTGCTCCAATTCCTCATCCAGATAGGTGAAATAGCCAGGGGCTAAATCCTGAGCCTTTTCGGGCGCAATCTGCTGCAAGTGGGCACGGCCGTTGATTACAAACTGAAAGCAGGACCATTCTTCATAGCGCAACAGGTGTTTGACGGCCGTGAACTCTGTTTTTGTTGTGTCCAATAAGGTATCCAGGTTTAATTGTCTGGGCAATTGGGGATTAAAAGAAGCAGCCCCCATTATTGGTTTTAATATCTCGCGGGTGAATGCAGGGTTCAACTGCCTGGATTATGATTTGTTTTCGGATGATTCAGCTATGTTAGAAACAGATTCATCTACTACGGCCGTTTCCGTTTCTTCTTCATCAGAAATACCAAAAATCTTGTGGTAAAAGGCCACAAGATAACGCCAGAAAATGAGAATAGCGCCCCCAATAGCTGCCAGAATAGAAGCCAGGGGCATGATGGTTTCCGGCCCTAAATACAAAAAGATAGGGGTCCTAATAGGTCAGATAAACCAGCAAAAATCATTGTTCTCTCTTTGATATTTTGAAAGTGTTCGGTCTAAATAAAAATTGAGATAATTGATCTAAAGTTGTTTCGGGGGAAGATCATCGTTTGATGATTAGCCTACAATATCCTAAAGAGCTTGTCTTGCTTTTTAACTTGCAAGGGACAGCCCCTATTTGGGCACAGGTGTACATGATTATGGGTCAAAGCAAGATGCCTGCATTGATAAGCAGGCATCTTGTAATCAACCGAAAATCAGAAGTGATTATCCAATTATTATTTAAGGGCTGTTCTGCGACGACGTATAATGACGCTGCCAGTAATAAGTAACAGCATCATTATACCTACAATGCCTGGTAACTGTTGCTTTACGTTTTGGAAGTTAGACAGGTTTACGGCCGTTGGCGAACTGCCATAATCCAATGTTCCCAGAGTAAACTCACTACCTAGTTGACCCACATCCACACCCAAAAACTGTACCTGATCAGTGGAAGTAACAACTGTCGTAACGGCAGCGGCCGTAATATCTGTATATTGGGTGCCGTTATTAGCCCGTCTGAGTAACCGATAGTTACTTGTGGGTCCGGCCGGTAAATTAGCTGCATTCATGCCCCCTTCACTGTAATCAAAGATAATATCTACAGTGCCGCCGCTAGTTGGGGCTGCATCCCGTCGATCAAAATGCCAATGGCGCAGCCAGTAACGCGGATCGGGAGCCGTTGTCCATGCGCCCGTATTGGGGTAAATAGAAGGACTGTTACCGTTGCCATTCAGGGCTGTATTGTGTCCAAACAAAAGCGAATCATCATCATCTGCCAGGAAGGTGTTGTCGAGCATTAAGAGGCCGGCCGAATGCGCTTCACTGTTTAGGTCGCCGCTAATCCGAGCAATGCCGGCGACATTCGAGTCAAAATCCCCATTTACATTTAAGTCGCCATCGTAACGGTCATCTGCTATAGCAATATCATATTTAGCGCTTAAGTAATTCTCTACCAAAATACGTTCCATAGAGGATAACTGTGTATAGTAAACAATGAGTTCAGCCACGTTTCCATTCCAACTGTCATAACCACTGAAAGGCCCTTGCCCAAGTAAATAAATACTAAAGAAAGGGACATAACTACCGAGTCCGGGTGTTAATGTGTCTTGCAAAGTGCCGTTTTGGTAGGTAGTTACTGTGCCAGCGTTACTAGTAGCTTCTACGATAGCGGGAGTTGCATTTGAACCAGCACAAACCGCGAATTCAAAAGCAGGGAAATTGTCCAAATCCCAGCCAAAAAAGCGATACTCATTGGGGCAACCAGAAGCAGGGCCACCGTTGTCTAGCATAAAGAAACCCGTACTCCAAGTAGTATCTGAACTGAAGAAAGCTTCATATTCATTTCCTGGATTGTTGGTATTGGGAACAGCAAAAATAGTCATATCTGTTGTCGTATCTGTCGTATCGAAGGCTAAATTTTCAATCGCTGCATCATTAAAATTGAGGGCAGGCATACTATTAAATCCGGCAGGGCTGCCCAAATAAGTTGGTTCTTGTGGGGTAGTAGCCTGTGTAACATTAGCTCCGTTGCCGCTTTTATCTTCCCAACAGCCCACGTTATTGCCATCGGCCGCTTCATTGCCAGCGGTGCAGACTGTGTCCGTGTATGCTTCGTCGTCGGCCTGGAGCCAAAGTTCTAAGGAGCCACTGCCGTCAACGGCGCCTACGCCGCCGGGTCCGGTACCGACAAATGAAGCCTGGGCAAAAGACGGCCGTGATGCAATTAAGCTAACGGCCGCGGTAACAAAGAATAAAAGTAATAAATATAAGAATTCTTTAGCTTTCATAATGCTCTTTCTCCTTTCAATTAGAGTGGCAGATTCTCTGGTTTTATGATCTATCAGACTGTGTTTGCACTATTTTAACCAGATGGATGCCATTGATTTTACCAAATCAACAATTCTTTTTTGCTAGAACACCAGAAGGTTTTTAGCTCACTACATACCCCGAGTATTTAAGATAAAGTTGATTTCAACATATCTATAATAGCACAAAGCGTCATGTTTTTGGTTGTAAATTGGTTAAAAAATGAGGTCTGATTGTAACTATAAGGTGCGACGCATTTCATACTCTGGTATAGGTGATGCAAATGAGCTAAATCAATAAATCAAGTGTGTCGCACCTCTATGGCTTGGTAGTGACGTCTGGTTCAATAGAGACAAGTTCCACACCTGAAGATGTGAGAGTCGCACATAAATAAGTAAACAAAAAGCCGTCTTACTTCTGGAAAGGAAGAGACAGCTTCTTTATTGAACCTGACGATACTGCGTCAACAGTACTTTCTAAGTGTACGCCCTGAGGGATTTGAACCCCCGACCTTCTGGTTCGTAGCCAGACGCTCTCATCCACTGAGCTAAGGGCGCGTATCGGTAATCAGTGTTCAGTAATCAGTTTACCGAGTACTGAAAATTGAAAAAGGCGGGGAGGAAGGGATTCGAACCCTTGAACGGCTCTTACACCGTTAACCGCTTAGCAGGCGGCCCCAATCGTCCACTCTGGCACCTCCCCAACTAAGACTTCTGGTAACTATACAAGTCATTCCCCCACCTTCGTGAGGACAAGCTCTGCGAAGGCAGGAATCCACACATCTGGATACCTGCCTTCGTGGGTATGACAGCAGAGAGGTAGCTGTATAGTTCCGATTTTTATTTGTAACTTAAGGTACATTTGGCGGAGGGAGAGGGATTCGAACCCCCGGTGAGCATAAGCCCACTACGGTTTTCAAGACCGTCGCAATCGTCCACTCTGCCATCCCTCCGCAAAGAGGGTTTAGGTTGTTAATCCAGGCGCGGAGTATAGCACGGCGACTTTGGCGTGTCAAAATCAGGCGGGCATTTTTAGGGTCAAATTTGTCAGGCTAAGGGAGGTTATTTGCAGCCATTGGGCGGCGTCTGTGGACAGGGTTCCCCATCTAAAGTAGCCGCGTGGGGTCAGGGCCAAATATTGGTTGTCAATCCAGCAGACGAAGCCGAGCGGGCCGTGTGGGCTGTGGGATGTTTTCAGAATTATGCGGCCGTCAACCTCAAAAACACAACCTCCTGCAACCCAATCCAAACAATAATCGTGCCATGCCTGCATATCCAGGGTAAGGAGGGCGTGGGCGATTCCCATTTGCTGCTGTATCCCGGGCCAGATACGTTGGCGTGCGGCCGTTACCTGATTCGCCAACAAAACAAACGGCGCCAATGGAATTAAGGCAGCCGCTTTTAACGTCATGGCGTCTAACACGGCCGCATACCAACCTTGTGCTGGGCCAGATTGAGCCAATGGCAAATTGTTAGGCGGGGAGCCGAAGAAAAACCAGACCGCCTGGGGCAATGTAGGCCACTTCACTTTCGGGTCGGCAAAAGGGGCGTTCCAAAAACCAAAACCGGCCGTTCCTTTGAGTTCGTTTCGGCCGTGTGAAAAACGTGCCCGGCAAGTTAAACGAACCCCCTGCTGCCAGGGATAATCACGACGGCGGTGGATGTAGGGACGGCCGTAATCATCAATCTGAGCATCGGTGTATCCCTGGGTTGTGGGAGGGATTTGTAGAGTGTAAGTTGGGGTTGGGGAGGGGCAGTAATTGACCTGTCCGCCGCCCATCTCCATGACGCAAAATGGCGTTTTGTCCATCGCAGTTTATTGTTGAGATTGAGAGATTGGAGATTATGAGGTTCAATCTCTCAATCTCCAATCTCAATCCTTATGGCCGATGCGGGCCATTACTTGTTCAAATAAGTGTCCATTGGTGGCGATGGTTTCTTGATGATGAATGGTCGGCCGTCCCTGCCAATCTGTTAGCGTGCCGCCAGCTTCTTCGATGATGACTTGTACCGGGGCGGCATCCCACAAATACATGGCCGGGTCTACCATAATTTCAGCGCGGCCGGTGGCTACCAGGGCGTATCCGTAAGCGTCTCCCCAGGTGCGTTGTATGTAACTGTTTTGCAGCAGAGCATCCCAGGCGGCTTGTTTACGGCCGAAATAGTTCAGACCACTGGTTAGCAAAACGGCGTCTTGCAGTTTGTCTACATTGGATACGTGGCAGCGACGGCCGTTCCAATAACACCCTTCTCCCTTCACGGCGTATACAATCTCATTCAGCGCCGGCAGGTTAATAATACCCAGAATGGCTTCATCCCCATCCAGCAAAGCCAGCAAATTGGCGTACAAGGGCACACCGCTAACAAAAGATTTAGTGCCATCAATGGGGTCCAGCGTCCAGGTGTAGCGGGCATTGGATTCGGTACGGCCGTACTCTTCTCCCACAATGCCATGATCAGGATAACGAGTAGTAATCAACTCCCGTAATTTTTGTTCAGCCAATTGGTCGGCAATTGTCAGAGGAGTATTGTCTGCTTTCTGTTCAACTTCGATGCCGGTTTGGTAATAACCAAGTGTAATACGGCCGGCTTGCCAGACGGCATTGAGGGCAAAATCGAGGAGCTCGTTTGGGGATGGGTTCATGAGAGATTAGGAGATTGCAGATTGGGTGGATAATCTCCAATTATCAATCTCCCCTCATTATTCATACTTAAAATGCCAGATACCGATGCTTAGGAACACGGCCGTAAATGCCAACAAAACGACCGCTTCGGGCAGTACGGCTGCTACGCCTAAACCGTGAGTAATAATATCGTGGAACCCTTGCATCGTCCAAAAGATAGGGGAGAGACGGCCGATCATCTGCATCCAGTCGGGCACAATTTCCAGCGGCCACCAGGCGCCGCCCAAAGTCGACATGGAGAGAACCAGTACCATACCCAGTGCATTGGCCTGGGCCACCGTTTGTACCAAAGCAGCCATCATCATCCCTAAACTGGACATGGCTAGAGCAAAAGCGAAGACCATGACAGCCAGCGCGGCCGGAGAATTGCCCCAGGCGACGGCAAACAATGCCGCGCCGGCCACAATCAAAATGATCATCTGGATGATGCCGGCGGTGAGGATACCCAATAGTTTACCGCCAATAATGCTGGCTTTGTGGATGGGCATGACGGCCAGCCGCCGCAATGTATCCCATCGTCGTTCTTGAATGAGCACGGCCGCGCCGCCGGTCATGCCAAAAGTTACAAACATCGCCATCATCCCCGGCGAGGATTGGTTGATGCCGCCGGAGAAGTTGTCCACTTTGTCGTCGACCTGGTCTGTCAGGCCGACGATTTGGAGAACGGCCGTTACCCTCTCTTGCAACTTTTCTCCCTGCAAGCCATACATACGCCCTAAAAGTGCAAATTCTCGTGGGCGCTGATGCTGTCATACAAAGCAATTTCCCGGGGTACGATCCTAATAAGCTGTTTGACTGACCTAGCGTTTTGGGTAATGGAACGGCCGTCAATCCAGGCATCACCACTGGTAGGTACGTTTTGCAGTAAATCCCACAAAATCCCAAAGAGTGTATAAAATATCATCGGAAGTCTAAAGGGAATGGGTTGCATTGTGATGTACCAGAAATCACCCTGAGGTCATGTCTCAATGTTCGGCCGTCCTCTTTGCAGAAATGCAAAGAAACAAATCGCCATCCTATTGTACAATCCGTTGTGGCTGAGGTAGACTTTGGCTATAATTCCCGTTTATCCAACATAATATATGAGAAGTAAGGAGGCGAATACCATATGGAAAAGGAAAACAAATCGGAAGATATTCCCAAAGGGCAGGTGTTGTTTGATCGTATATTTATGTGGTTCATCTTGTCCATGCTTATTACTGGCATCTTATACACCGTCTGGGGTTTAATCGAGATATTCGGAACCCCGCCGTCGCCATAAGGAGGTCATCATGCTTGCTCCCGAAAGAATTTGGTGGAAACCCCTGCACCGCTATGAAAAGACCTGGGTTATTGTGGCCTTTGTGTGGTGCCTTATGTTGACGGCAATGATGCCTATCTGGTTTATGGTCGGCCGTCAGAACGTCCCCACTGAAACTTACAGAACCACCCCCGAACAATTTCAGACAACTGTAGACGCTTTTGTTGAAGAATATCAAGTAGATGAACTAAATGGTGTGCCTATCGTTGCTCCTCCGCCTGGAAGCGATGTTTATATTTTGGCGCGACAGTGGCAATGGTACCCTATCTTACAGTTAGAAGAAGGGGAAACATATCGTCTACATCTCTCCTCGCTGGATGTGCAGCATGGATTTTCTTTGCAACCTGTTAACCTGAACCTACAACTATTGCCCGGTTACGACTATGTAGCCACCATCACACCTACGAGCGCTGGCGAATACTCGCTCGTGTGTAATGAGTATTGCATGATTGGACATCACCTCATGCTGGGCAAACTATTTGTGGAGTAACAAAAAAGTAGCGTAAACTGGAAGTTTGCGACGAAGGAGGAAAATGCCTTATGGCAGCAATTACAGCATCTGATGATAATGGATTTCGCACCTGTCCCGTCACGGCATTAAAAGTAGATTTGAAGTCCGAAACGCTCATAAAGGCCAATGCGGTCGTCGCCATTGTATTCCTGGCGATTGGCGGCTTGTTTGCCTTATTATTGGCGCTCACCCGCTGGCAGGCGATTCACCTTTTACCCGCCGAATGGTTCTATCGTATTTTAACCGCTCATGGCTTAGATATGCTGGTCGTGTGGATGGTCTTTTTTGAAGTAGCCGGGCTTTATTTTGGGGCTACAGTTGTTCTCAACGCCCGCCTGGTTTTCCCCAAAGTAGCCTGGGG
>JAAEOP010001124.1 GCA_024223125.1 Chloroflexota bacterium | reverse complement strand
TCCCCCACACGCCCGCACCTGCAAGACATCATTGTCGCCAATGTGGAACAGGTCGTGATCACCTCCAGTGTGGGCGGGCCAGCTTTCTGGCCTGAACTGGTTGACCGTTATTTGGTGTTTGCCGAATATTACCAGTTGGAGCCTCTGATCGTGATCAACAAAACCGATCAGGCCACCCCCGAAGAACTGGAAACCCTGCATGCCCTGTACGCCGAACAACTCGGTTACCGCGTGCTGCTCACCAGCGCAGACACCGGGCAAGGCGTAGACCAGCTAAAAGAGATGATGCGCGGCCGCTCGAATGTGATTACGGGGCTGTCGGGCGTGGGCAAGTCATCCTTGCTTAACACCATCCAACCCGGCTTAAACATCAAAGTAAAAACCGTTAACGTCGCCTACGGCGGGGAAGGCAAACACACCACCCGCACCACCACGCTGCACCCCCTGGACATCGGCGGCTTTGTTGCGGACACCCCCGGCATTCGCGCGTTTGGGTTGTGGGACCTCACTCCTGAGGAAGTGGACTTCTATTTCACCGAATTCCGCCAGCACATGGACAACTGCCGGTTTGCCAACTGCACGCACCACAACGAGCCGGACTGCGCTATCAAACAAGCGGTCAAGACCGGTGAAATTGCAGACAGCCGCTACAAGAGCTTCCTGGTACTCTACAACGAAACCGACCCGGCCCACGAAAGGCCGTTCTGAGAAGTGGCAAACAGATGAATTTCCCGTTGAGCAAATGTAATTAAACTTTCGTTGGAGAAAGCTAATGAAAAGATTCGTTCAAAAATTATTTACACTTTGCTTAGGGCTTTTTTCTCTCATGCTGCTGTATTTTAGTAGTGCATCTTCTGCAATTAATCAATATTCGTCACCAGTCGATCCACCGCAATCCAAGCTGTATTTCCCATTCATATTTCAAAACTACTCGTACGATAAAATAGCTTTTACATCTGACCTGGATGGTAATAGAGGTTTATATATTATCAATCCTGATGGTACTGGTCAGATGAAGCTTACGCCTGATGATTTGTGGGTGACTTATTTTGTCTGGTCACCAGATGGAAATAGAATTGCTTTCACAGACCAGAGCAACGGCAACTTAGATATCTTCCTTGTAAATGTGGACGGAACTGGTTTGGTAAACCTAACCATTGACTCCGAATATGACATTACACCCTCATGGTCCCCTGATGGCACCAAAATAGCCTTTGAGTCTGGCCGTGGTGGAGGGGCAGGCGAAATCTATGTTATGGATGCTGATGGCACAAAGTTAACCAATCTGACCAACAGTGAGGACAATGAAAATTCTCCTTCGTGGTCTCCTGCTGACTCGAAAATAATGTTTTTGTCTCATAAAGACCACGAAAATGGTGAGATATTTGTGATGAATGATGACGGGTCAGAGAAAAAGAACTTGACAAACCACGAAGCAAAGGATTTTTCTCCTACGTGGTCATCCGATGGTCGTAAGATAGCTTTTGTATCAGACCGTGATGGTGACTGGGACATTTACACAATGAACGCAGATGGCTCGGAGCTAACCAACCTTACTAACAATGATGATGGGGATAGTTCCCCAACTTGGTCACCCGATGGAACTAAAATTGCATTCGTATCTATCCGTAACGATGGAGACGTTGATATTTATGTTATGAATGCTAATGGAACGGGACAAACAAACCTGACAAATTTGCTGATATACGATGGGCAACCGGCTTGGTCGCCTGACAGCTTGAAAATCGCCTTCGTAACCTTGCGCGATGTAAGGAATGAAATATACATTATGAATGCAGATGGCTCTGGATTGTTAAATGTGACAAGCAATTTTGGCTCAGATAGTCGACCAGCTTGGCGCCCGAAGTAAAATAAAATGGCCAAAATCTACCCAATCCCAATCAAGCTGACGGGGGCTAGACACCCCCCATCAGCCTACGAGAACACCCCATGACCATACAAGCCATCATTTTTGACCTCGGCTCCGTACTCGTGTGCGAAGTAGACCGCACCCCGCGCGAACGCCTGGCCGCCCGGCTGGGGCTGACTTACGGGCAAGTTATCGAAGCTGTTTTCGAACATCCCGATGATAGCCGGGCCGCAGTCGGAGAAGTCACCACAGAAGCGTTTTTCCGCGCAGCCGCCCAACCCCTCGGCATCGCCCCCGACGAACTGCACCGCGAGTTTTTCGCAGGCAACCAGCTTGACCGTCCGCTGGCAGATTTTGTCCGCACACT
>JAAEOP010001123.1 GCA_024223125.1 Chloroflexota bacterium | reverse complement strand
GTATTGGCCGAAGAAGACTGGACCTTATCAGAGGCAACACGAACCCCTATATTTTGGGTTTTTGTGGTGGGCATCGCCTCTATTTCAATGCTTTCAACCGGTCTGTACTTTCATATGGTGAGCATTTTCAACGATAACGGTTTAACCTCAACCATTGCGGCATCCGTCTTTGTGCCGGTTGCGGTCACCACTGCTATTGTCAACTTGGGAAGTGGGGCGCTGGCCAATCGAATACCTCTACGGTTGATGCTGGCTACAGCGCTGTTTTTACAAGTCATGGCCCTAATAATGGCCCAGTTTCTGCAAGGCATTGAATTGGCCTTTCTGTATGGAATTATTTTAGGCGCAATAGGCGGCTTAAACCACATCGTAAACAGCGTTAGCTGGGCCAAATATTTTGGTCGAAAGTATTTGGGAAGCATTACCGGCGTGACCACCACCATCCTTATTGCCGGCTCTGCCCTGGGGCCAATGCCGCTTGGCATTGCCAGGGACATGTTGGG
>JAAEOP010001122.1 GCA_024223125.1 Chloroflexota bacterium | reverse complement strand
TTTTGCGTTCATTTTGTCTCCTCTGCGCCATTTTAGCCGATCTGAAGGGACATTTGTCACCATATAGGTTCGTTGCGTACGGCTTCCTATGGGCCGAAATCGTCTTCGACCAACGCCGCGATGGTTTCGAGATCGTACCCATCGCGGTGAAATTGTTGGAAGTTCTCCAGCCCTTCAAACTGTCCGAGGACATTTTCCCTGCTGAGTTGGGTAGGTTTTGAGCTGATGAGCGCTTGATATGATGAATAAGGCCAATCCCCGTAGTCGTCTACAAAACCGTGCTTTGCGGGATTCCAATGGATGTAGGTAATCAGGTGGGTGAGGTACTGGTCATTCTCGACGGGTTTTCGTTTGAAGCGCCCCTCGAACAGTGTCCCTGTACGCTTGTAGGCTTTATTGATGGCTTTGGTGTAAGTGCCGAAGAAAGTAGCGAATTGTTTACTTGGGTCATAGGAACACGGTTCCTCAAAGGAACCGTGTTCCTGGGGAGCCTTAATCCGCACCGCAAAATGAAAATGGTTGCGCAGCAGGCAGTAGGCGTAAGTCTCCGCCACCGGCGCGATGTACTTGCCGTACAGCCGCAAGAAGTAGT
>JAAEOP010001121.1 GCA_024223125.1 Chloroflexota bacterium | reverse complement strand
GATTCGGCGAGATTCTTGGCGATGTTCAACTTTCGCCGTGCTATAATTGCGTTTCTGAGGTGTTGTTGGTGTTTCTTTTTGGTTCACACCCCCAATAATGCCTCAGTTTTCCTCTCAGACACAGAATCCGCTAGAACTAGAGATTTTGGAATCAATGTTCCAGGTTGTACCATCAGAGTGATTGGCCATGGTCAGATAATGGTCGCTGCCGATGGTGAAAAACTTCCAATCCCATGCGCTGTTTGTAGGGACAGTTTGAAATTGCACAAAAGATGTCCCATTCCAACGGTAGATTGTAGAATCAATGTTGTAGGTTGTACCGTCATAATAATTGGCCACGGCCAGATACGCCTCGCTGCCGACGGTGAAAAACTCCCAATCAAGCGCGCCATTCGTAAGAATGGTCTGCATTTCCACAAAAGAGGCCCCGTTCCATTTGTAGATTATAGAATCAAGTTCGGCAACAAACAGGCCATCGGTAACGGTGGCATCATCTAGCGTGACGGCGCCGCCTACCTGCTGCCCGCCGTTGGCGGCATCATACAATTTGAATTGCAGATCGTAGACGCCGTCGGCCGGGTCGCCGCTGTCGGTGAGGACGCCCTGGTAGGTGAAGGTTGTGCCTACCCCGTTTGTTGTCGCTGCTGTTTGTACAGATGCCTGGGGGACGTTATCTTGGGCTATGACTCCCATGCCCACCCCGGCCAAGAAAACCACGGCCAACCCTATCAATAAACCAATTCGTCTATTCATCATCACATACCTCCTAAATCATAATGCCTGCCCACGCAGGCCAGATTAATAAATGCTCCTCCCCATTCTATCGTACTGCCTCGCCCTGGTGCAGTTGGCCGTCCATCGAAATCGGATGACGGGGGGCGAGGCAACCGGAGATGAGGTATTTTGTTTGGCAAAGGTTATGGCCGGTTGCCTCGCCCCTACGATGGGTGCATATTATGTTTTCGTATCGACATACCGCATTTTTGATAATAGCCGGTCTAAATTATCGTAACCATTCAGGCGCCCGGCACTTCATTACCAAGTCTACTGGAGTAGCACACCCGTTTATAAGTGCCGGGCGCCTTGGGGGAGTGAATGGTTACAAATTATCCCTGTCTTCCGCCCAACGGATGGGGTTGTTTTGAATGTACTGCCGGGTGGCATTCAATTCCCGTTCATTATGGATAATGCGTTCCCAATAACCGCGCTGCCACATCTTCATATCTGTACCTGTCATTTTCAACACCGCCTTCACTCGTTTTGTCACCAACATTTTGTAATTGCCCACAATGGCGCCAGTGGAACCGGGCTGGGGGCCATGCGGATAATCCAATTCTGGCAATGGGGTATCTGGGCCAGAGACAACATGCAAAATGCCGTGGCCATGATTGGGCATAATCACCGATTCGTCTGTTTTTACATGTTTGGCGTGTAGTTATGTTTTCGTTTCATGATTATCCCCAGTTGGTTGGAAAACCTATCGCAGTTTCGCCAAACCGATAAACGTTGGTAGGGGCGAGGCGGTTGGGTAATACGTTGGGCAAACACCAAAACCTTGCCATCCAACCGCCTCGCCCCGATTTGGTTGGGCAATACTCTGGCATTTCACCAAAACCTTGCCATCCAACTGCCTCGCCCCGATTTGGCTGGGTAATACGTTGGGCAAACACCAAAACCTTGCCATCCAATGAGAAAAAAGCCCAATGTTTACAAGGTCGTCTTGTTCGCCGGTAAAGTAGAAGCTCCGCGTTTCATGATCACAAGGGTGATGTCGTCAAATTGGGGGGTGTCGCCGACGTGGGCATCTATGCTGGAGCGCACGGCCGTTACCAATTCAGCGGCCGTTTTGTTTCGAGCAGCCTCCACCGCTACCTGCAAATGGCCGAGTCCAAATTCATCATAATCTTCATTCATTGCCTCGGTAATCCCATCCGTATACAAAACCAGCATATCGCCGGGATTGAAGGGAACCGAACCACATTCAATGGTCACTTCCGGCAAAACCCCCAAAGCGATACCCTCGGCCTTTAATTGTTGGCTGGAACCATCGGCCCGCAGCAAAATTGGCAAATTATGCCCCCCATTGGCAAACAGCAAAGTTTTGCTTTCCGGCTCCCAGACCACATAAAAAACAGTCACAAACAGGTCGGATTGGGTGTCGTTCAAAATAATTTCATTAGCTCGCGTGAGCGTTTCGGCCGGGTTGATACGGTTAAGGGCAATGGTACGCAAAATAGTGCGGCTGAGGGCCATGAAGATTGCTGCCGGAACTCCTTTATCGGCTACATCAGCAATCAGAATCCCCCACCTACCACCGGGCAACTCCATGAAATCATAAAAATCTCCCCCAACTTGACGAGCCTCTTTCCAATAACCAGCTACATCCAAACCAGGAATTTGAGGTGGTTCGGCCGGTAGGAGACTGGTTTGGATGTCACGAGCGACATTGAGTTCTTGCTCTAAACGGTCTCGCTCGGCCGCTTCCTGGTAGAGATGATTATTGACAACGGCCGTCGCTGCCTGATGAGCTACACCGGTCAAAATATTTATCTGCCGAAAAGAAAGTGTTTCCGCAACACCCACCACCATTACCCCCACTAGATTTCCACGAGCTGCCAGCGGTAAGGCGCCCGCCCGCGTGGCGCTGAACACTTTTTCTAACCAATCTGGTAAATGGACATCATAAAAAGTACCCGTGGTCACATCGGTTTGCTGGATCAGACCAGGAGACAGGGCGGCAACTTCGTCCCGTTCCAAAGCTAATGTTTCCAGCAGACCACGTCCCATCTCACCAATACCGTGGCTGGGGCCAGCTTGAAATTGCTGTTGAGCGTCATCCCAGATTAATATCAGAGCCGACTCAACCCCCACCAGCAAGGGAACCAGGCGAATGATAGTGGCCAATATTTCGTTGAGATCGGTCAGGCTGTTGACGGCCGCCGCCACCTGAAACAACGCCGTATTCACCCACGCTTCTTCTTGCTGGGCGGCCCGTAAAGCATATGTTTCTAAAGCGGCCGCCGTTTGCCGAGTGATGTTTTGCAGCAGTTCTTCACGCCGCACATTGTCCGCTGCTCTTTCTAACTCCTCGATGGTCAGCAACATAACGCCCCATAAATCGGGATTGGTTTGCAGTGGGGCCAGGGTAACTTGAGTCAGGGGCGTTTCCAAATCGTTAGCCACCTGCCGCAGCCAATCGGGGATCCGCTGCGTGGTCAACATTTCTTGGCCGACATGCACGGCATCCAGCGCCGGCCAATCACCAACAGTTAGTTTTATCTGACTGAACTGGTGAACGGCCGCCAAATCTCCACCAAACAAAGCATATCCCATATACTGCTCATGTTCACCGTTCCACAGCAGTACGGCGCAAAATGTAGCTCCGGCCAATATGGGTGTTAGACGAGTAACGGCCGCTAACATCTCTTCCCTATTTTCACTGCTGCCAATCGCTTCCGCCACTTGCAGTTGGGCGGTTGTCAACCACGCCTGCTCACGTTGGCGGGCAAGCTGCTGTAATTTGTTCAGGGCAATTCCGATCTCGGCCGCTAACGCTTCTAATGCTGTTTTTTCTATAGAGGTAAAAAAGCCAGGAACCTGACTTTGTACATCCAACACCCCCAGCAGCACATCATCTACCAATAAAGGCACGGCCATTTCTGAGCGGGTGCTGTTTTCTAGTTCGTCATTCTGAAATTGGTAACGGGCATCCTGACGGATGTCATTGCTGATGATGGTTTGGCGGCTGACGGCAGCTGTACCTACCAATCCTTCATTTGGAGCAATAACCAATTGTCGAGTTTCAATTTGGAGTGAATAACCGGCCTGCAAAACAACCTGATCGCCCTTTTCTGCCCGACCAAAAATCATAACTAGGTGAAAGCCAAAGGTTTCGGCCGTCAGTTCCACCACCCGTTCAAATAATTCCTGATGACTTTGCACACGGCTGATTTCCCGCCCAATTTCACCGACCAGTTCTAGTTGGGCAGCCCGTTTTTGCACCTGAGCAAAGAGGCGGGCATGGGCAATGGCAGCCGCAGCCTGGTTAGCCAGAATCATCAGACGGCGCAAATCTTCTTCATCAAAACGGTGAGGGCGGGCGCTTTGGGCGGCAATAATGCCTATCACTTCCTCGCCGCTAACAAGGGGGATGAAGATAGCTGAACGGGGCGGAGAATCGCTAATGTAACGAGGACGGGCGGGTAAGGAGTCACTTTCACGCTCAAAATCTCGTACTAATAAGGGTTGGCGAGAGTGACGCACCCAGTTAACGATACCCCCTTTGGCGCTGAGATCAAAAGATTGGGGGGTGGGTTGTTCACGGCCGTCTACCATCCAATAACGAATCTCATAAAACGCCTGAGCAAACAGACCAATTTGAAAGGTACGATTGTCAACCACCAAAGCCGATTCCCTGGCAATATGGGCACAGAGACCGTCCAGGTCTAACTCTGCTTCCACAATGGCTCGCCCGGCAGCGCTCAACGATTCCAGTTCGGCTACCCGCGCCAGCAATAACTGCCGCGACCGGTAACGTCGTCCGGCAACATAGACAGCTACCAGCATCGCCGCCAGAAAAACAGTAAATGGAATAAGCGACGCTGACAAGTTATTGATCGCTTGCAGGAGTATGGTGACCAAATACATCATGATAACTGAAACTCAGCCTGGGCCATTTCCAGAGAGGGCGCTATTTGAAACACCTTGTCAAACCCCACCATCCCGAATATCTCTTGCAGACGGGGATTGAGACCACATAAAACCAGGTTGCCACCTTGCTGTTTGGCCCGGCGCCAGGCAGTGACCAGGCAGCGCAATCCGCCGCTATTGATGTAAGTAACAGCGGTCATATCTACAATCAAAGAAGAGTGGTCGGCATCTAGCAGTTGCAGAAGATGCTGTTCCAGGTCTCCGTTCTGGCGTTGGTCTAAACGGCCGTCTACCTGCAACAGCCATAGATCAGACGATAATGATTCTTGCTGGATTGTCATATTTTTAGGGTGACTACAACAGATTTCAGTCAGGAACAGATTGGCATCTTTTCAAAGCAAAAAATCTGTTCATGACTCTAATCTGCTACTGTCATCTATGATGAAATCTTCTTGACAAGTGTAAGCCTGTTCTCATTCTCATCAAACTGAAAATGTACCTCATCCATTAACTGGCGCATAAAATGAACGCCTAAACCGCCGACACGTATATCCTCTGGAGCGCTATGTTGGGAAGCGTCTAAGGTGGATGGCGGAGGCACGGCCGTGGGGTCAAATGGACGGCCGTGATCTTGAATGGTAATGATGAACTGCCGCCCCTCAACTTGCCAGCGGACAACAAGTTCCCCTTTGTTCTCACCGCCGTAAGCATGTTCAATAATATTGGTACACGCTTCATCGCAGGCCAGTTCAATATGGAAGACGGTCGTTTCCCCCAGTCCTGCCTGCGCTGCCCCAGCCGCCACGAACTGGCAAATTCGTTGAATTTGCTCGTATCGTCCTGCTACCGTTAGAGTTTGGTCTGGGTTCACCGCGAAGGGAGCAGTGTTCAGTAATCAGTTTTCAGTATTCAGTTGCGTTCACTGCGCACTGAATACTGAATACTAAAAACTGCCTACGGCCGACGTACTATCATCAAACAATTGAAAAAAGGAATCTTGACCGGCTACTAGACCGGCTAACGACAATACTTCAGCCACCCGGTCTGAAGGCGCAGCCAGCCGCACATCTCCTCCCTTTTTCTTACATTCCCGGTTAGCAGCCACCAACGCCCGCAATCCGGCGCTGCTCATATAACTGACACCAGAAAGTTCTATGACAATGTTGTGACGGCCGTGTTGGTAACTCTCTTTCAGAGCCTTGTCCAGTTCCGGAGCCGTTTCACTATCTATGCGCCCAGCCGCTGTCACCAAATTTACCCGCTTCAATGATTCCGTAGAAATATTTACATCACTCATCAATTACATCCTCCATGTTTGTAGTTGCAAGTTAAGGCGATTATACCATTAACAAGTTGATTGACGATTGTAGGCTGGCGAATTAGGATTAGCGTTATGTCACAAACATTGGATGCCCAACTCAGCCATAAAGCCAGGGAATTGGGCTTTAATCAAATTGGCTTTATTCCCGCCCAACCTGCCCGACGCCTGGATGCTTATTTGCGTTGGGTAGATGAGAAGATGCACGGCCGTATGGGATACATGGCCCGCCCTGACCGCCTCAGCCGCCGCCAGGATTTGAATGTGATTTTGCCGGGGGTAAAAACCATCATTTGTGTCGGTCTGGATTATTTTACGCAGCGTTTGCCGACGGCCGTCACTCAAGACCCCAGCCGCGGCCGACTTTCCAACTACGCCTGGAACCTGGATTACCACGACATTATGACCCCTCGTCTGCAACAATTGGCTGACTGGCTAACTACCACATCTCCAAACGTACAAAGCCGCGTCTACGTAGACACCGGCGCCATCCTGGAACGAGATCATGCCGAAACGGCCGGATTGGGCTTCAGCGGCAAAAACACAATGCTCATCCATCCTCGGCAAGGGTCATTCTTCTTTTTAGGTGAAATCTTAACGACTTTGGAGATTGGAGATTGGAGATTGGAAATTCAACCAATCTCCAATCTCCAATCCCCAATCTCATGTGGAACTTGCCGCTGCTGTTTGGACGCCTGCCCCACCAATGCTTTCTCGCAACCTTATGTGTTGGATGCTCGCCGCTGTATCTCCTATTTAACAATTGAGTTGAAGGAGTGGATTCCGGTGGAGTTACGGCCGCGCATCGGCAACTGGATTTATGGCTGTGACATCTGCCAGGAAGTGTGTCCGTTCAATCGCTTTACACAACCCACATCAGAATCGGCTTTTTACCCACACGGAAACAGAGATTCGAGATTGGAGATTAGAGACTCTGACGACCACTCTCCCAAGCCACTTCATCAAAGTTGCACCAATCTCCAATCTCTTAATACAATCGCTCCCCCATTGCTAGAATTACTCACTTTAGATGAAGCTGGCTTTAACAACCGCTTTGCCCACAGCCCCATCAAACGCATCAAGCGAGTACGGTTCATCCGTAATGTGTGTGTGGCGGTGGGGAATTGGGGCAGCGAAACGGCCGTCCCCCTCCTCATCCCGCTCCTCACCGATCCCGAACCGCTCATTCGCGGCCATGCTGCCTGGGCTTTACACCAGATCGGCTCTCCACAAGCCCAGCAAGCTTTGGCAAACGTGCTGCCTAATGAATCTCATGAAAAAGTCCGTCAGGAATTAATTGGCCCATTTAGGATAATCCATTCCTTAGGGCTTGCCCGTAAATAACTTTTGAGTTTCCAGATTGGTTCACTCTTTCGAGAGTGAACCAATCTTGCCAAGTTAAAAACGAGTGTTCCCTTAACAACAACTAAATAACAGGTTCACAACCCCCATATGCTCCATCAATTGGGTTGTCAACTGTTGTATTGCTTTCTGGGCATGGGTAATGTCTGTCAGACGGCCGTCCCCCTGCACAATTTGAACCTGAACAAAACCCATACCCAACACCTCATGCAGCGCCTCGGCCGGATCATGCCCAAACGCTTTTAACGCATTAGGGTTGTATTCCATAACCAAAGCAAGCGTAGGAGAGTTAGCAATCGTCTGTCGCAAACCGCGCAAGGCATTCAGTTCAGCCCCCTCAATATCCATCTTGATCAAATCTACTCGTTCAATGCCCTGTTTTGCCAAAATGGTATCCCCAGCGGCCGTAGGCACATTGAATGTTTGCGGCTGAAACGTCTCTCCCAACCGGGGAGCTACATCGCTGGCCCGCATCTGCGCTTGCTGCAAAGCGACCATAGATTCATCATAATGCAAGGAACCGCTGGCCGACATAATGAGATAATCGTGCAGCACGGCCGTCCCTTCCGTTTCCGCCAGCGCCACCTGCATCGGAGTCACGTTGGCAAAACTTCGTACATTTTGGCTGAGGGTGGCATAGGTGCGTGGGTGTGGTTCAAAAGCCAGGATACGGCCGTTCTTTCTCAACACATTCGCATACCGGCAGCTGTAGTAGCCGACGTGTGCCCCAATATCCAACATCGTCATGCCTGGTTGGGCCAACTGATCCAACAACGCTTTTGTTTCCGTCTCATGTTGGCTGGTTAGCAGTTCCAGCCGAAACCAGAAAGGATCATCCGGCATCGTGCGGAATTTGGTTACACTCTCTAAAACAGGAATCGCACCATGCGTCATCACCCAATGGGTTGCCATGTGCGCGGAGTGAACACGTTTAATCGTTTTACGGTAAAAAGTTAAACCTAAATCTGTTAATCGCATAATTTCAACTATACGTCAGGTCAAGTAAAGAGGCTACCCTCCCCGATGACGTTTATTCTTAACCCATATGCAATTTATCACTTTTAGAGAGCTTGCTTCCAACTTATACTGTTTGCATAGGACTCAGATAGCATATAATAGTTGTACTCATTTAGGGGGCTACCAAGACCCTAAGGGTTTTACTCCTGCGAAAAACCCTTAGGGTCTGAACGGATACTAATAGTTGTAGTCAAAGGAAGTAAACGATGACAAATGTACAATGGGTAAAACTGGGTAATAAAAATTGTGGTTTTCTGGGTGAAGAAGTGGAATTGATTGAGAAGCGAGTGTATCCAACCGGGCTGCAAGATGGCAATGGTGAAACATACCGGGTCATCATGCGTAAATGCTCGGCCGGATACCAATGCAGCCATATAGAAAACCCCTGTGTTTGGGCAGAAGAAGGGCATGACGGCCGTCGTTACATCGAATAATTTGGTGACCGACGGCCGACGATGACTGACCGACGACCGAATACAGAATACCGAACACGGAATACGGAAAGGCACGATTATGAAAGCACGCAAACTAGCCCGTCTAGGCGTCCCCCCCGGAGAAGCGATGAAGATAGCCGGCACGGCCGTGCGCGATGCCAGACAAATGAGTATACCGCAACGAGACATACCGGGGTTGATTACGGCCGTTGTCGAAAATCCCCACGATTACACTCAAGACGATCTCTTCGGCAGCCTAGCCAATGCCATCCTGGCTCACCAGGCCGCCACACCTGTCTTTACCCCCCGCCAAGAAGCTGCCCCCTACCAAATCTGGGGTAAAGACCTGGACAAAAACGCCCTCGATCAGATGGACAACGCCGTGCAAATACCCATTGCCGCCCGCGGCGCTTTAATGCCCGACGCCCACATGGGGTATGGTCTCCCCATCGGCGGCGTCCTGGCCACACACAACGCTGTCATTCCTTACGCCGTGGGTGTAGACATCGCCTGCCGCATGAAACTCACCGTTTTAGAGATGCACCCCAATGTCATTCGCGGCGAACAGAAACGGCTCATCAACGCCATCAACGCCGAAACTCGTTTTGGCATGGGGGCTGCTTTTCCCCAACGACAACGGCGCGACCATCCCGTTTTGCAAGAAGATTGGAGCGTCAGCCCCGTGACCCGACGCTTTCGTGATAAAGCGTGGAAGCAGCTTGGAACCAGCGGCAGCGGCAACCACTTTGTCGAATTCGGCGTTTTAGAAATCATGGATGAGACGCTAGGTTTGGACACGGGGCAGTATTTGGCCCTACTCAGCCACAGTGGCAGCCGGGGGGTGGGTGCGTCGGTGTGTAATCATTACAGCCGGTTAGCTATGGATTTACACCCTGAATTGCCCAAACAACTACGTCATCTAGCCTGGCTAGATTTAGACAGCGATCCCGGCCGTGAATATTGGGCCGCCATGCAGTTAATGGGACAGTACGCGGCCGCCAACCACGCCCTCATCCACAAACACATTGCCCAAAATCTGAGAACCAAAGCGCTGCTGGATATTGAAAATCACCATAATTTCGCCTGGGAAGAAGAGCATGATGGGCAGACGGTTGTGGTACATCGTAAAGGAGCAACGCCGGCCGATGTTGACGTTTTGGGCATTATTCCCGGTTCAATGGGAGCGCCTGGATTTGTGGTGCGTGGCAAAGGGAATGAGGCAGCGTTATTGTCGGCCGCGCATGGAGCCGGCCGTCGCATGAGCCGCACAAAAGCCAAGAAATCATTCACCTGGCATCAGGTTAAAAAATTCTTGCGCGAACAGGACGTTACCCTTATTTCGGCCGGGCTGGATGAGGCGCCCATGGTCTACAAAGATATTCACGAAGTCATGGCTGCCCAGCGTGACCTGGTAGAAGTAATGGCTCGTTTTGACCCTAAACTTGTGAAAATGGCTCCCGCCGACAAACGCTCATAAGATTCATGTCGATTCCAAAAAAATGTCTGCATTTGGCATGGCTCAACTCAGTTTAACACTACCAGAGGAATTGGAGATTGGTGACAAGGTATCATCAATCTCTTTTGCATTTTGGGCAATGGCGGTACGCACGGCCGTAACACAGCCATGAAACGACGCTGACCCTTGCATCTCTAACAAACGTGGGCGGAGCAGGTTAATGGGAATGTGATGGGTAATCGTAGCCGGACGGCCGTCCATCACCAAGACCTCATCTGCCAAAAAAGCAGCCTCATTAATGCTGTGTGTCACCATAAAAACTGTTACCGGCATCGCTTGCCAGATACGCAGCAGTTCCAACCCCATCCGCTCTCTCGTCAGGGCATCCAACGAACCAAACGGTTCATCCAACAACAAGAACGAGGGATGATGCACCAGCGCCCGCGCCAGAGCTACCCGCTGCGCCATGCCGCCAGAAAGCTGGGCCGGGTAGTTTTGTTCAAATCCGGCCAAGCCCACCAATTGCAGCAGTTCATGAACACGCTGCTCTGCCTTTGCCCCGCTAATACCTTGCAGTTCCAGGGGGAGGCACACATTTTGGTAGGCAGTGCGCCAGGGCATCAGATTGTCACGCTGAAAGACGAGACCGATTGGCTCCTCGCCTTCATTTGCGGTAACGATGCGGCCGCTGGACGGCCGCAGCAACCCGGCCAAGATTCGCAACAAAGTAGACTTCCCTACCCCGGATGGCCCCACCAATGCTACAAACGCGCCGGCCTCAATTTCCAGCGAGACATTGGCCAGAACTGGCAGGTTATCAAAGGTGTGATTAATGTTGTCGGCCGTTAAAAATGGAGAACCCATAATCATACTAATGTAGCGCAAACTGTTAGTTTGTGCCGAACAAACTAACAGTTTGTTCTACAACTGTCGCCAAAATAAATTTTGGGACAGATACTTAACGCTCTTGTTAATTTGTGATTGACAGGTTTTATAAATGAAAGCGATGAGCATGAGATTCGCCAGTCCGATTAGCAACCACTCTTCCGGTTCGGGGACGCCGGTGACAGTTAACTGCTGGTCTGTCTCCCCCACTTCTTCGAATTCGCGCTCAAAACGGTCGGCGTCATTTTCTAGTTCGTCCAGCATCTTCTCTTGCCGCGTTTCCACCAGGACAATCATGGAGGAGTACGGCGTCACAATGCCATGTTCAATGGCGATGGCGTGCAAAGCGTCCAATGTTTCCAGGTCACTCAGGTCGCCTTGCCGAGTTTGCATTTCGGCCAGAATTTGGCGACGGCCGGCAAAGGCGGCAAAGTCATCGGCCGGTTCGTGTTTTTCCAGAGCGACGGATAGGGTATCGGCCGTTTCGGTTGGCATTCGGGTCCAGATATAACCGTCGGCTACGTCACTGGTCACACTTTCAACCTGGTTTTGGGTGGTGAAGGCCAGCCGGGTGAGGGCTTCATTTACGGCCGCCGCGCTGCCCCCACCACTGGCTTGAATCGCTTCCAAAGTAGCGTCATCATAACCCAAAGGAAAAGTGCCATCCATGTGAATCATCCAGAGGGGGACGTTGGGGGTTGTGGCTTCACGGCCGTCATAACTCACCCCAAATCCCGTCCCATCCGTTAACACCAGAATAGCGTCATATTCCTGTCCGGCATACAAATCACTAAATTGCAGCAACAGGTCACCTGCATTTTGACCGCCGTAATAGAGGATGTTTTCGCTGTCCAACTGTGCCAGGGGAATGATCTGCGCTTCTTCGCCCCGAAATTCAGAGGCGGTGAGATAGACATCTACGGCCGTACCCCACTCCCCCACCTGAGCCAGCGCTTCTTGCACCGTTTCATCATAAACGGCCATGCTGCGCGAGCGATCCAGAACAACGGCCAACGCTAAATCACCGTTGGGTTGGGGTAAATTTTCAGCGTTGACCGGCTGGGCAATAACGGCCGTGCCATCAGGAAAATCAACCCGGTGGCCGGTTGGCGGGGAAGATGCTATTGTGGGGGCCGTTTCCGGCAGCCAGACTCGTGGATGGACATCCATCGGTTGTCCATTGAGCAAGCGGGATGTGTTCCGATCCCAATACACATTAAACTGCTCGGCCAGATAGGGCAGCGGCCAACTGTTATCCTCGCTCATGACCTGGTAGGTAAGCCACATGTGCAGCGGTTGGCCGGGAGCTAAGACGGTGTGGTCTAGCTCATCCTCCCAATCCCGGCTCATGGGGGGCACAGGGAAAGCCCGCAAACGGTATTGGCTAGGGCCGATTTGTTCCAACAAGGCCGGGTCTACCCGCCGTTGTACTTCCTGGCGGTAGACGGCCTGGGCTGCCCCTCGCGGAGCCACACGGAAATCAAAACGAGTCTCCCGATTGGGGCTGTTACCCAACCAGAGGCCGGTAAGTACGGCCGTTTCCGGCAGCGTAAAATAGTACACAACTTCTTGCCGTTGGGTGGTCTGATTTTCATACACCTCATACAGTTCCACATCGGCCCAATCCCCATTTTCAAGCACAGTCACTTCTTGCTGCGCCAGATAGATTTCCCGGTCATCCACCGCCTGCCAACCGGCACGGGCCTGGTCGGGCATCCAGGTAGAACGTACAGCGCGGACGACGGTTTCTTTTTCCCCTTCGGTAATCGGTTCGTCAAAGAACTGTTCGTACAATGCGGCCGCTTTGGCCGGTTCTTCCCGCAAAGTACGGTTATCCCAGCGGTTAAGCGATTCGTATTCATGGACGGGATGGTACAGCAATGGACTGAGGAGCCGTTCGTACCAACCTTGTACCTGCGCTCCCTGAGTGGGCGATATTTTAAAGGCTTCTTCATAGAGATCGCTGATGTGGTTCACTTCACCCTGGGCGCTGATGTAACGGTGTTGGGCCAGATAAGCGTTCAACAATCCGGCCCGAATGAGGTCTTGTTGGGACAGCAGCGCATCCGCTTCTTCTGGTGTGGCGGGCGGCTCTTCTAGCAGGGCAAATGCTTTGTGCTGGGGTTGTTGATTGGTTTGGATGATGCCGAAGATGAGCAGGGCGATTACGGCCGTACTCAAAGCCACCGCTCTTGGTTCACTGTAACGACGGCTGAGGGCGCGTAAACTTTGCAGCCAGGCACGGCCGTAAATAAGCGGCACGGCAATGGGCATAATGACAAACAAGGTGGCGGTATAGGCCAGTTGGATTAGCCCCAAAATCATGAAGGGAACCCAGATGATGGCCTGGCGGAAACCGTCTCGCAGTACGTCTACTATTTCACGGATAAATTGGCCCAGGTCGCCCAAAATTTCCCCCACCAATTGCAGGATAAGGGCGGCTATGGGCACAGCGTAAAAGGCAATCCAAATGCTGGCAAAGATGCCGATGATTAGCAGCAAAGTCAGACCAATTACCCGTAGATGGGTTAGGAAGGGGCCGCGTTGATTGATACGGCCGTCTAGCAAACTCCACAGCAGCGTCCCCATTCCCAGCGCCCCGATGCCAAACAACAGTGTCACCACTGGCGTACTATCGCGAATGACAAAAAAGCGTACGGCCAGCAAAAGCATGAGCGGCCCTTCCACGCCATAGCCTAGCTGGAATAATTTGCCCGGTTCTTTACGCAGCAGCGTAGCCCCCAAAATGATGGCGCTTAAAGGTATCAAAGCCAGAATCAGGCCAAAGAGTAGATATTGTCCCGGAATGACGCCGGCACGCACAGAGGTGATCATTTCTGGCAGCACAGTCGGCGCAAAGCCAATCAGCGTAAAGGCCATAAAAATAATGTTCCAGGACCAAAAGAGGAAATATTGCCAATTTCGCAAGTTCAGTATTTGTTTTTTCATGAGACACATCTCCTTTATAAATGTAGAGCAAACTGTTAGTTTGTTCACGCAAACTAACAGTTTGCACTACGGAGTCAAATACCCATTAACGGCATCATGAAGGGCCACATACAACCCTTCGATTTCCGGTTCGTTGGGATTCACAGTCCCGTCAAACAGGATAGAAACAAGCACCCAACGTTCCCGCTCCCATGACACGTCGGCCCAGATACGGCTGGCGTAATCGTCGGTGGCCTGGGCGGGGGATTGGAACCAGTACGTGGCTGAATACAGGCTGCGCTGGTCGCCGTCTCCCAACGCCACCTGGCGTACCGGGAAGTGGGTGTTTACAAGATGGGTACGCGAATCGTCCAGCGAGAGACCGTACACCTCAAAGCAGCGTTCTGGACGATGGTGTGCCCGCCACGTTTTGCTCGTGATGAGGATCATCGTACCGCTGACATCTCCCCATTGAAAGCGTAGCCGATCGGCCGCTTCAGCCCCATCTTTGGTCAGCCATTCATTTTCGTCTGGTTTCAGAGGCAACAGTTCCGCCTGTAATTTTTGGGGGAAGTTCCAGGTTGGCGGTACGCTTGTCAGCCCAGTTTGGGGACGGGGTGTGTAAAGTTGGATCATGATGAGGAGGGTGATGATGAGGAAAGCAGGCAGCCATTTTGGGGAATGGGGAATGGGAAATGGGGAATGCGGATTTTTGGTTCTCATATTCTGCTCTTTAATCCCTGGGGTCAACCAGCAGAGTAAAAGTAGAACAGTCGCACAGGCAACAATAAAGCCCAACACCCCCAACGGTATATGCAGCATTTCGGCCAGAAGCTGCCAGCCCATCACCTGTCCGGCGATAACGAGGATAGCAACGCGGGTGAGGTTGGCGATGAACAGGAGGGGGATAAATATGATGACGACGAGTAGCCAGCGGGGGGTCAACGGCCGCTGTTCCACCCATGTTGCCGCAATGAGAAACAACATTCCCGTCCACAAACTTTTAACGCCGCTGCAAGGCAAATCTACCTGGGAGACACTATTTTCAAAGACGAGAATGGTATCTACGCCCACGGCTGTGACGCCAGCAGTCGCCAAACCGTTACGAACAATTTCGGCCGTGAAGATACGCATAGGGTAGCCCACAAACGTCTGTAAATGTTCGCCAAATGGCAGTACCCCGATGAGCAGCAGCATGGCCGGTAAACCCTGTCGCCAGCGCATCGGCGACAGCCAAAGTCCCAACAGCCCATAGCTGCCTAGCACAAATAAACTGGCGGAAAGCATGTTCACATTCAGGTAACGTTCTGCCAGCAGATAAAGGGCTGAACTGCCAAATACGAGACTCAACGCCAGCCAGTTGAGATGGGGAACGGCCGCAAATTGGGGGCGAGTTTTTTCCTTGTGCAATTGCAAAGCGATCATGAGTAAAACGCCGAAGAGAACAACCTGGTTGGTGCGGAAATCTTCACGGCGGAAGATGATGTTGAAATAGGCAAAAACAGGCTGGTATAACCATAACCAGACAAGCAAAATGAGGCTGTTCAGGCCAAACTGTCGCCACGGTTGGGGCGGGGAAGCAGGCGTGAACATAGACAACTTTGATAAGGTTTTGTCGCTATTCATATGGTTATTATAAAGGTTATTGGGGTGGAATGGAATACGGCCGTATCACAATCTTGTAACAATTTCTCGCCGTTTTACCTATGGCGGCGTGGGAAACACGGTCAAGGATGTGTATGCGGAATTCTCGATCAGGGTTGTTTAAGTGGCAATTGTATTATAAAAGTTGCACCCTCATTAAGAGAACTTTCGGCCGCAATCACACCTAGATGTCTTTCAATGATACGTTTACAGATGGCCAGGCCAACACCAGTGCCTTCATAATCAAAACGGCCGTGTAACCGTTGAAACACCTGAAAAATGCGTTCTTGATATTGTGGCTCAAAGCCAATGCCGTTATCCTTGACCCGAATTTCATATAAATTGGAACCGGGCAGCAGACGGCCGTTTATTTGAATAACAGGCGATACATCCTCTTGGCTAAACTTGAGCGCATTACTAATCAAATTTTGGAATAGTTGGCGCATTTGGGTTCCGTCAGCCTCAATCTGCGCTAATTCAGACAATTCAATTTGAGCGGATATTTCTTCAATCTTCGTGTCCAGGTCAACCAAGACATGGGCCAGAACTTCATTGAGATCAACATTTGTAAAAGGTTCGGCCTGGGTTGTTACACGAGAAAAAGTTAACAAATCTACAATGAGCGTTTGCATACGTTCGGCCGCATTTTGCATTCTATCCAAATACATCAAACCGCGTTCATCCAAATGTTGTGCGTAACGGGTTGTTAATCTGTCTCCAAACGCTTGAATTTTACGCAGAGGCTCTTGCAAATCATGGGAAGCGACATACGCAAAATCCTGGTATTCTCGGTTGCTCCGTTCTAACTCATTGGCATAGGTCACTAACGAAATTTGCACTTCTTTCCGTTTGGTAATGTCGCGGACAATCAATAAAGCAGCGGCATCATCAATTTTATTAATTCGGGCTTCAAAATGAACTTTCCCCTTCTCCGTTGTATGAGAATATTCAAAAACACGCATACGGCCGTCTGCAAATAAACCGCTCGTTTGAGATTGGAATAGGGCGGCCAAATCGGTCGGCATCACCTCCTCAAATTGCTTTCCTAAAAACGATTTGGGAAAAATTTTAGGGATGAACTCCTTTGAAGGGATATATTCTGTGAAGCCGCCCTTCCGATTTAACTGGAAAATGTCATCGGGAATGGCGTTAAGCAGCGCTTGCAAGGTGGCATTGGTTCTGGCCCGTTCCTTGCTTTCTTGCCGTACATGCTCATTTGCCAATTGCAAATCTTGGGTTCGCCGATTAAACCAGTAAGCTAAATCACCCAATTCATTCCGGGCTGAGTCATCTAAGCGTAAGGACAAATCAGCCGGTTTGCCAGATAAATTTTGCAGCGGCCGAGCCATATTTTGCACCGGTTTTACAAGATAGTGGCGTAACAAAATAAAGGCCATGAAGGATAGGATGACGACAACAACGAGGAGTGACAACAAGACTGTTCTGGAAATGGACACGGCCGTTGCAGTGGCCTTGCTTACAGGCGTCACCAACACAATTTTCCAATACGCATCTGGCATATGAAAAATAGAAACCGTTACCCGTTCAGCCAATAAAACATCATCATCCACCACAAATTGAGACAACAAATTAGAATCTTTGGTGCGTTCGGCTAAAGGATCGCTCAAAATAGCCGCGACCAACCGGGCTTCTTGGGCATTTATTTGGTAACTATCATGGGCAATCGTTTCTGCTAACATAGGATCATAATTTGTATCCTGTTGGCTCAACTGCTCAATTTCACGGTTAATAGATTCCAACGCCATTGCAATCGGGGTGAATTTCAATTCCTTCTCGGCCAAATCATTGGCATGAATAAATTCTTGTGTCAAATTGCCATCTTCATCCTCAAACTCAATTTTTGTTAGCTGTTCATTAGGATAAGAAATAAATTTATTGTTGCGGTCCACAGCAAAGACATAACCGCCTGTCACTTCAGACGCCTTGGCAAAAAATGCCCGCACACCTTCCAGCCGTAAATCCACAGTGGTCGATCCGGTGAATTGATCGGCTTCATTATACATAGGCACTGTGCAAGTCACCATCGGTTGAAAGGAGTAAGGATCCATGTAAGATTGCGACCAAAAACAGGAACCCCCGGCCACATACCGCGCCGGCACATACCATTCTTCGTTATGATAGCCGGGGCCATGGGGATCATTGTAATCATTGTAATATTCCAAAAACCCGGCTTCATTGCGCCCCCAAAAGAAACTACTGCGCTCTAAATTGGGATCAAAGGTATACGGTTCCGGCCACAACCCCCCACCCGCAATCAATGATGTTTGTGATTCAATGTTCATCATTTCGGGGATGACTTCATAAAATTCTTCTGCATCTGGCTTGTGTGATTCTCCCATGTTGGCCAAGGCGGCCGTTAAAGATTCCGTCATCGCCAACATCATGCCTAAATCAGACACGATTTTGTTACCATTATTCTCAATTAAGCGGTAGTTGTCTGCGATGAGTAAATTACGCCCCACAATTTGAATGACAATGACAACCGCTCCTACCAACGCTGTTAAAAAAATGAAAAAACTAATGATCAATCGAGTTTGCAAGCCATCTCGCCATCGTAATGGTGGGCGGAAGGAGTCGGTTTGTTGTTCAATCATATATCACCCATTTGGGGGAAAACTATTCCCTCCCTTTCGTGATGACAGGCATGTGTATTTCCAGGTAAGCTGTATGGTAATTAACCATTGGAGGATACATGAACAAAAATAAACTGACAATGCCGGGAAGCCAGATGCCACCGCTTGATTCAAACCAGATGTCAGTTGGGTTAGCCGCTCAACTTTTTCTGACTCATCTCATTGCGGCCGGTGTGGGCATCTTGCTGTGGTCAATTTTATGGCAAATGGAATTAGTAGGACGCTTGCTTATTGCGCTGTCTGGCGTGGGATTGGTTGGCGTTTTGCTAAATCTAAACCTGGTGCGTTCACTCCGTCTGTTGGATGAAGTCATGCTGCATCTGGTGAATCTTTGGCCGTTACCTCCCTTTAATATTCGCAAACAAGGGACGTTGGCCGGTATTTTCTCACAGATTAGTGTACTGGCAGAACGAGAACGGCCGTTAACCGAATACCGTGAACGCCAATTACACCAGGCCAGTGAAACGGCTGCCCAGTCCGAACGAAACCGGCTGGCTCGCGATCTCCACGACTCTATCAAGCAACAATTATTCAGCATTCAAATCAGCGCAGCCGCCGCCCAGGCGCGTTGGCAGCAAGATGAGGTCGGCACGCAAACAGCGTTGGCCGATGTCCGGGCCAGCAGTAAAGCCGCCCTGGTGGAAATGAATGCGTTGCTGCAACAGTTGTCGCCCGCCCCATTAGAACAAGTAGGGCTTGTAGACGCGCTGCAAGAGCAGGCCCTGGCGTTAGAGTACCGCACGGGTGCGGCCGTTCAGGTAAACATCGGCCAACTGCCAGAAGAAGAACGTTTTCCCGTCGGCTCACAAGAAGCGATTTTTAGGATGACGCAGGAGGCGTTTAGCAATATTGCCCGCCATGCTCGCGCCCAACAAGTTATCCTGCAGCTGGACACAGAAAGGTCGGCGGATAGCGCCGTTTCCGACGCGCTGGTTCTGGAAATTAAAGATAATGGACAGGGGTTTGAGATAACGGCTGTGACCAACGGTATGGGTCTGCAAAATATTCGCCAGCGTGCGGCCGCTTTAGACGGCAACCTCTCAGTCAAATCTACGCCAGGGGAAGGTACCAACCTACATATCGCCATCCCTCTGGAAGAATTTATTCTCCAAAAGGAATTTGTCGTGGAAAAGCCTGATTATTTATTGAGTAAACTGGGACTGACCGGATTTTTGGGCGGTCTGGTTCTGGCTGTGGTTTGTTATTACCCCTTGTATGGGCTGCTGCCGGGCCGGTATGTGGCTGATTGGCCGTCGGGTAACAATTTCATTGGCGGGTTGTGTTTGTTGGCGGCCGTTCTGCTGACGGCCATTATTGGCTGCCTGGGCGCAAAACAGTTGCAGCAAAACGGCCGCTCTGTCAACATGTTGGCTGGCGGGGTAACGGGGACGATTACGGCCGTGATCTTTTTTGCGGCCGTTGGTGGAGCGGCAGCCGGCGTCATCGGCAGCCAGACATTGCTGCAACATGGTTATGCGACTGCTAACTCTGAAGCACACTTTTTGTACCTGCTGACCAACGCAGTCAATGGCATCATCTGGTGGGTGTATGGCGGCTTCTGGCCGGCAGTTCTGGCCGGGGCGCTGCTGGGCGCTTTAGGCGGGCTACTGGCTCCCCGACATTGGCCGGAACCGGGGGCGATCAACAAGGTGATCATTCATGCTGTCTTAGTAGCCCTGGTTCTGAGCAGCGCTACCAGTCTGTTCTTAACGGAAGCTATTTATACCTTGTTAGGCCCGCAAATTGTGACCACCTCTATTGAGATTGCCGCCGAGGGGTATGCTCTTTTACTGCCTGCCTGGGGGTCTGGTTTCTGGCCGCCGTTTACGACCATGCTCGTCTACATCTTCTCCTTGACCGGGCTAACCATTTTCATGCGGCGGCCAAACACATCTTTGTCCCCGGCCAGCCGCTATAGTTTGCTCATCGGTACGTATTTCTGTGTGCTGCTGGCGGCAACAATACCTTTGCTCTTGTTGGTCATAGCGCCAAATCTCACTGAAAACATCCTCTTCATCGTGGGATTGCTGGCCAATTTAGGGCTGGCTCTTTTGCTCGCCCATCAGTCAACCTTGCTGGTGGAATCGTTCCCGCGAAAACAGGCGGCAGATCACTCCTGGGATCTGGTAAGTCGGCTTAGTTTACCCATTGGCATTGCTCTTTCTTTTGTGTTGGCCTGGCGCGAAAACTGGGTGTTGGGCGTGGTGGCGTTGTTGTTGGCGGGCGGTATCACGTTAATAATGCAGCGACGTGAATTTCAGTTGGGAGGCACACGGCCGTCAGCCCATTATCTGGCCATAACACTCCAGGCATTTGTCATATCCGTTTTGGGTTTTATCCTGCCCCACTTTGCTTTTATGTCCTCCGCGTTGGGTCAGATGTTGCTGGTCATCTACCCCATCCCTCTCCTAGACCCGGAAAACGGTGAAACCGTCTCGCGTGGTCTGACACAGCAGATTCAAGCGTTATACCAACTGCATTGGGCTTCTTTAGCCGCCTGGGTTATCCTGGGAACGGTCATGCTTGGCATTGTACTGCTGGTCTTAAAGATTAGCAGCATGAGAAAGAAACATGAATAAAATTCGGGTGGTGTTGGTTGATGATCATAAGGTGGTGCGGCGCGGCTTGCGGTCATATCTGGAATCATTTGCCGATATGGCTGTGGTGGGTGAAGCCAGCAGCGGTGAAGGGTGTCTGGCGCAAATTGAAAGCTGGCTGCCGGATGTGGTGGTGATGGATTTTCTGCTGCCCGGCGGTATGGATGGCATTGCGGCAACGGAACAGGTGCGACAACTCTGCCCGCAAACGAAGGTGGTTGTGTTGACAGCCCATACGGATGAGGCGCGGGTTATTGCCGCCCTCCGCGCCGGAGCTATTGGTTATGTACAGAAGGATGCTGACCCGGAATTTTTGTTAACGGCCGTGCGTGCGGCCGCTAAAGGTCAGGCCATGCTCGACCCTACAATTGCCGGTTCTGTGTTGCAAGAAGTGATTCGGCCGACGGCCGTGTCCGCCGAATTGACTGAACGAGAGATGACTGTTCTGCGCTTACTGGCACATGGCAAAACGAACAAGGAGATTGCGGCCGAATTATTCGTCAGCGAAGAAACAGTCAAAACCCATGTGGGTAATATTCTAACCAAACTCCACATGAACCAACGCACCCAGGCTGTCATTGCCGCTCTCAAACAAGGGCTGATTTCCCTTAATGAGATAGATTTGTAATCAGCAATCCCAATCATTTTTCCTCAATGATTGCCTTTGGACACGGCCGCGCCCGACTTACCCACCAGAAAATCAAAATCTACCCCTAAGTTGGCTTGCTGCACATGTTCTAAAAAGAGACTGACGTAACCGCGTTCAGTATGTGGTGGGCGGGGTTGCCACACTTCGCGGCGGCGGGCTAATTCGGCGGCAGACACATCCAAGTGCAGGCGACGGTTGGGTACATCTAGCTCAATCATGTCGCCGTTTTGCACCAGAGCCAATGTGCCGCCAACGGCCGATTCAGGAGCAACGTGGAGTATAGCTGTGCCATAAGCTGTACCAGACATACGGCCGTCTGAAATCCGCACCATATCCTCTACTCCCTGCTTCAATAGCTTGGCCGGTATGCCAAAATTGCCCACCTCCGGCATTCCCGGATATCCTTTGGGGCCAACCTGTTTTAGTACCAATACACAATCCTTGTCTACATCTAAATCGGGGTCATCAATGCGAGCGTGGTAATCATCCACATCTGCAAACACCACTGCGCGGCCGCGATGCACCATGAGTTCTGGCGTAGCGGCCGACGGTTTGATAATGGCCCCATCGGTACACAAATTACCGCGCAATACGGCCAGCCCGGCATTTTCTTTGATGGGTTCTTCCAGGGGAACGATAACCTCCCGATTATAACAAGGAGCGCCGCTTGTATTTTCAGCCAGGGATTTCCCAGTCACTGTTAAAGCATCCATATGTAAATGCGACCGCATCTCTTGAATGACAACAGGCAGGCCACCCGCATAATAAAAATCCTCCATCAAAAATTGGCCCGATGGCATCAGATTGACCAGCAAAGGCAGATGGCTACCCAGCCGATCAAAGTCGTCCAGCGTCAAGTCAATGCCCACCCGACCGGCAATTGCCAGCAGATGAACGACAAAATTTGACGAACCGCCTACAGCGGCGTTAACCATCATGGCGTTTTCAAAAGCGTTGCGGGTAAGGATGTGTGACGGCCGACAATCTTCCTTCACCATTTGCACAATACGGTTGCCCGTCAGGTGAGCCAGACGACGGCGGCGGGAATCGGCGGCAGGGATGGCGGCCGCGCCGGGTAGCGTCAACCCCAACGCTTCCACCATACAAGCCATTGTGGAAGCTGTGCCCATCGTCATACAGTGACCGTCGGAGCGAGACATACAAGATTCGGCTTCCATGTATTCAGCCATACCAATTTTGCCTGTACGCAGATCGTCGGTGAAACGCCAGACGTCGGTGCCGGAGCCAATGTCACGGCCGTGATATTTGCCATTCAACATCGGGCCGCCGGGCAAAACGATGGTGGGGATGTCTACGCTGCACGCTCCCATGACGGTGGAAGGGGTCGTTTTATCACAGCCGGTCAGCAGAACGACACCATCTAACGGGTTGGCACGGATCGTCTCTTCCACGTCCATACTGGCCAAGTTACGGTAAAGCATAGTAGTCGGCCGCATCAACACTTCCCCCAAAGACATAACCGGGAATTCCAAAGGATAACCCCCTGCTTCATAGACACCCCGCTTCACCATTTCGGCCAAAATGCGAAAATGAGCATTGCAAGGAGTCAAATCACTCCAGGTGTTACAAATGCCAATAACGGGACGGCCGTCAAACATATGATCAGGATGCCCCTGATTCTTAATCCAACTACGGTGGGTAAAACCCAACACGTCCCGGTTGCCAAACCATTCCTGACTGCGAAGTTTCTGTTTATCTGTCATATTAGCCTCAATTTATTTGGTACTTTGTCTGCTTCAAGATAGTATAGCGTGGCTTAACATCAGACAAGTTATATATGGAGGGTAAGATGGGTTTGGTTTCAATATTAGTAGCACTTGTAATTCTCTTAATTGGGGCAGTATTTTGTTTTGGTGGTTTTCGGTTTTTTCGATTGCTGCTGCCTATATTTGGTTTTATCGTTGGTTTTTGGGTCGGGGAAGGGATTATTGCGGCCGTGTTTGATTACACGTCCACAATGGTCATCGTCGGCTGGATTGTGGGGCTTATTACGGGGCTTGTTTTGGCAGGGCTATCTTATTTTTTGTTTACAGTCGGCATTGTTATATTGGGAGCCTTGTTTGGTTTTTGGCTGACTTCGGTGGTGGTCACGGCCGTTGGTCTAAGCAACACGCTGCTGGTGTTGTTACTATCTGTAGCCGGAGCCATTCTATTTGCTTTATTAATTCGGCGGGCCAATTTACAGGCATTGTTGGTGATGGGCATTACGGCCGTGTATGGGGCCACCATGTTCATTACCGGCTTTGCCATGTTGTTAGGCGTCGTCACGGTGGAACAATTCCGCTCTAACCTATTTGTCGGCCGCGAGGTCATAAGTAGTTCCCTACTCTGGCTGCTGCTGTGGGTCATATTACTCCTCATCGGCTTCTTAATGCAGTATCGTTCGGCAAGTGATGCGGAATTGGCACAGTGGTAATAGATTGTTGGCGGTTGAAAACCGTTACTACGTCTGCGAAGTCGACCTTCGCCGACTGGAACCAACCGACGAAGGTCGGTTTTGCAACCGTAGCAGCGAATTCATTCGCCGAAAAATGTAAAACTCCATGAAAACTCAAAGAGTCAGAGTATAAATAGGAGAAGCAAACATGGCTGAAAAATATCCCATTACCTTACAGAAAGATGAAGAGGTTATCGCGTTGATCCGGCGGCATCCTATCCGGGTGGTTCTAGACATTGTTGTGGCTATGGTTGTAGCTTTATTGCTGCTGGCGCTGTTTGGTTGGGTAGCCAGCCGGGTAACGTTTTTAAGTTGGCTGTGGACAGGCCTGATTATCATTGTGGTCTTGGGGATAGTGACGGCCGTTGCCCTGGACTTCTACCGCTACCGAAATGATCTCTGGCTAATTACCAACCAACGCATCGTTGATTCCACGCAGCGCAGCCCATTCCACCACACCCTTTCCACAGCCGATCTGGTCAACGTACAAGACATCAATATCATTCGCCAGGGTATATTGCCAACATTGTTCAAGTTCGGCGATGTTTCCTGCCAGACCGCCAGCCAGAGCCATCTTTTTATCTTTAAAGGGGTCGGCAATCCGGAGCAAGTCTTGGGATTGGTAGACGCCCAGCGAGACCTGGCCCGGCAGCGATAATCTCTACTCTAATCAGGATGGTCTTCTGGGATAGGGCTGCGGAGCGACCAGCCGCCATCTACCTGAATAGTTTGGCCGGTGATGTGGCCGGCCGATGGAGAAGCCAGAAATAGGGCGGTATCTACAATGTCTTGTACCTGTCCGGCACGGCCGTTTGGCGTCACCCCTCCCCATTTTTCTGCATAATCAGGATCATCGCTTACCGTGCGTTCAGTCACAATCGCCCCTGGGCAAATGGCATTAACAGTGATGCCATATTCACCCAGTTCCAGCGCCAATACCCGCGCCATATGGATGATGCCCGCTTTGGTCATGCCATACGTTCCCAGACTTTTGAAGGCGCGTACTCCGGTCACGGATGAGGTGAGCAGGATACGGCCGTCAACCGTCCCCAACTCTATCATCTTTTTAGCGGCCGCCTGCGCTGTAAAAAATGTTCCCCGCAAATTAACTCCGGTCACAAGGTCAAAGTCTTGGGGAGTGTAGTCAAGAAAACGACCGTACTGCGTAATTCCAGCGTTGGCAATAACAATATCCAGACAGCCATGCCGCTCGGCAAAATCATGGATGGCTTTTTGTACGGCCAACACATCAGCCACATCAAAAGAATAAGGAGTGACGCGGGGGTGGGAGACGGCCGTGTTAATTTTGACGGCCGCTTCTTGAGCCAGTTTTTCATCTACATCGTTTAAGGCTACCGTCGCACCACCCTTAGCAAAAGCAGCACACAAGCCAAACCCAATACCCGCTCCAGCCCCGGTGATAAATACGCTTTTTTCAGAATAAACTTCCATCATTTTCTTTCCCTTATTTACAAATGGCCAGCGGCTATTGCGGCCTTAAAATGATTGATCGTTTTGTCTACACCCTCTGACAATGGCGTATTGGGAATATCACCTAACAAATTGTGTAATTCGGTGTCTTCCTGGCCGTCAGGGAAGGGTAGGGACGTTCAGGTTACAATTTTCATTTTTGAAATCTGCCGTTATTATATGGCACTTATTGAAATTATCATTTGGAGGAACTTATGCCCGCTACAAAAATAGCCATCATCGGCGCCGGCAGCGCCAGTTTTGGCCCCACCACTTTAGCTACCATTGTCCGCGACCCGCGTTTACGAGGAAGTGAGCTGGCTCTGGTAGATTTGAACGAACAATCATTGACCACCGTCACCCGTGTGGCTGAACATATGAACGATGCCTGGGGAGCCAATATGACTATTCGTGCGGCAACCGACCGGCGTGAAATTTTGGCGGGGATGAATTTTGTTATCGTTTCCATTGAAGTACCGCCGCGGGAAACTTTGTGGCGGCTAGATTGGGAGATTCCAATAAAATACGGTTTGCGCCAGCCGTATGGTGAAAATGGCGGGCCGGGCGGTCTCATGCACGCTTGCCGCCAAATTCCACCCTTCATGGAGATTGTACGCGATATGGAGGAATTATGCCCCGATGCCTGGCTAATCAACTTTAGCAACCCTCTACCACGAATAACAAGGGCGGTGACGAAATACGGCCGTATCAAAACTGTCGGCAAATGTCACCAGATCAATGTAGGGTATGGCATGGCAGCCATCTTGCTGCGGAAGCAAATTGGCATTTCTGTACCCGATGGAGTGAACTTGCACTCTGACCCCGGCAATGTGGGAACCATTCACCAAATGGCGGAGATCGGCCGTCGTCACTTTAACATCAAATCGGCCGGACTCAATCATTTTATCTGGTTAATGGATATTCGAGACAAGGAGACTGGTGAGGATTTATACCCGGCGCTGCGGCAAGCAGCGGTCAATGCGCCGCCAACGATGGAACCATTTTCCATGGAACTGTTCTGCCTTTTTGGGTTTTGCCCCATTCCCGGAGATACACATTTGGTGGAGTATTTGCCCTGGCTGCATGATGCGGCCGCACGGCCGTGGGAAACATACAAAATTCCATTGTACGATTGGGATGGCAATGAAGCGGCACGGGACTTTTTACACAATATGATGCAGCAGATATCCTCCGGACAGACGCCAGTTGATAGTATGAAAGACGCCCACAGTGAAGGGGCTGTGGAACTAATTGCCGCCATTGTTGGAGATGAAAATTATTACGATGAAACGGTTAACATTCCCAATAACGGCGCCATTTCCAATTTGCCAGAGGAGACAATTGTGGAGATACCGGCCGTTGTTAATGGAATGGGGGTGCAGGGTACACAAATTGGGGAGATGCCGGAACCGGTAGCAGAACTGCTGCGGCGGGAGGCGGCGTTGGTGGAGATGGTGGTAGACACGGCCGTAACTGGCGACCGTTCCTTAGCTTTGCAAACGCTTCTTCTGGACCCGATGATTGACGACATCGGCCGTGCCAAAGCAATTCTGGACGATTACCTAACCACCTTTGCCGATGTGCTGCCCCAATTCTAACCGTTAAGAAACGACAAGTTTTCAAGTTGAGTACAGAAATCCGAGATTTCTAAATGTACAAGTCGTCTAAATTTCGTGAATTGGTGAAATTCGTGGCAAGAATTTTATCTACTGAGATTGGCTTTCTGT
>JAAEOP010001120.1 GCA_024223125.1 Chloroflexota bacterium | reverse complement strand
CAACCAACGTAGCCATAGCAGCGGGCTACCACAATGGTAGCGGTTATGTGATAAGCGATACCGATTTAATATCGGGGAACATCAAAAGTGGCGTAACCTTGTTTGGGGTGGATGGTACGTTGTACAACGCCGCAGTACCCAAAACGGGCATAACCGTAACCTATACAATTAGCGACGACGGTGCCTTGGAAAAGGGCGTAGCCTGGCCCGAGCCGCGCTTTATCACGGGTACCACCGGCATAGTAACCGACACCCTAACCGGATTGATCTGGCTGACAAACGCCAATTGTATGGGTGACAAAATGAGCTGGACGGACGCCCTGACCTGGAGCAACAATTTAGCCGACGGAGAGTGCGGCTTGACCGATGGCTCCAGTGCTGGTGATTGGCGACTGCCCAACCGCTTTGAGCTAGAAAGCCTGATACATCTTGGCGTTTCCGAGCCAGCCCTACCCAACACCGCCGGCACGGGACAGTGGAAAAAGGAAGACCCTTTTACTAATGTCCAGTGGGTCGGCATGGTTGACTACTACTGGTCTAGCAGTACCAACGCCAGTAAGCATGAAAACGCCTGGATCGTGTATATGAACAATGGCTTTGCGGGCCACGCCAAGAAGAGTAGTAGCTTCTATGTGTGGCCGGTACGCGGCGGACAATGAGAGGCTTTGATCATTTGATTCTTTGGGCACTTTGAGGGGGGTGTCCCCCCAAAGTTTTCGAGTCAAATTTTTTTTAATAGGCAATAATCTAAGGAGAAGCCGGTTTTTCACGCAGCTAAGGCAAAAGATAGTAGCCTTTCATCCCTAGGGCTTTTCACATAAAATATCATCCTTTTCACCGTCTTAGAACACAGATTCGTGGAATTTAGCGAATTTTTTTTACCTAATCTGTTACATTCCACCAATCTGTGTTCTGGAAGGACAGAAAATGTTCCAAACGACGGACAACGGGAGTAAAAATCAACTTTTATGTCTACTTATTAT
>JAAEOP010001119.1 GCA_024223125.1 Chloroflexota bacterium | reverse complement strand
TTATTGGCGCGGTGGGTGAAACCGGCTGCGTGACCGGAGCGCATCTCCACTTTGCTTTGCGTCACAATGATGAATTGGTAGACCCTATGAGGCAATTCCAAAAAAACAGACATCCCGGACGGCGTGACGAGTGATGCGTGATCGAAATCTCACGCATTACGCATCACGCATCACTATCGGTTCTGCAACAGGTTTGGGACAATTTGAACTCTGCCCCCAATTTACGAAAGAGGTGACATTTTATGTTTGAAGGTCTGGATTTTATCGGAATTACCCGGGCTGTTGACCAGGCCATCTACATGTTACTCAACGCGGTGGCTACCATGCTGTGGCGGCTGGATTCGGCCCTGATCGGGATGTCGGTCTATGGCTATTCGACCCAGGATTGGTTAACCGGCTCCGGAGGGGGCGTGTGGTGGATTTTGGATTGGCTGATCGTCAACCCTGGTTTGTTTGGGATAAACACCTGGACTTTATTTGCCGCTTTGGCCCTGATGTTGTGGGG
>JAAEOP010001118.1 GCA_024223125.1 Chloroflexota bacterium | reverse complement strand
CCAGTAGACAATTTTTAACCATCTCAGCCGGCACCGGCCGATTAGAAAAATCACGAACCGTGCGCCGCCGCCGGATGTCGGCATAAAAATCAGCAGCCCGCGCCTCATTTCTTCCGGGGGATATTCTTCAACGGAGTAGATTCTGGAAGGGATGGATTGACAAACGTCCCTCGTCCGTGCTCGCGTCTAATTAGCCCCTCATAATAAATTAGGGTTTGAATTGCTTCACGAACGATGCCCCGACTAACGGTGTCGACAATCTGGCACATTAACAATCAGCAAATCGGCCCGTTTACCAACCTCGATGGAGTCGATTTTGATTGCGCGTAGTCAAAGGCATTAGCCTCACAAAATAGATCGCAGAAAAACGGTATTTGATCAGGCTCTATCGCCCCATTACGTTTCGAGCACAACCAAATGGGCAATGCCGTCCTTATCTTTAATTGACATCATGGATTTGCCTTTGTGCGTGCGTGACATTTTTGGTAGGGCTCTGGCATAAACAGTTTTGCTATTTT
>JAAEOP010001117.1 GCA_024223125.1 Chloroflexota bacterium | reverse complement strand
TTTTGCTAAGTTTATGGGCACCGATGGCGATTAAACCACCGACCAAAATAACGCGACATCTGCGTCGTCTACGGCGACGACGCATTGTCATACGCACAGCCATTCTTCTGCCTGCCATTGCTCCTGGACCTAGACCTCTTCGTCTCATGTTATGCTTCCATAATCAATCTATTATTATCAACACATTCTGGTTCAAATCATATCAAGCTACTGTGCAGGTGCAACTCCGCCATTGCTGAATTTCATGCGTTGCGCCTCGCCTTAATATGTTCCCGATCATTATAGTTCTCTCTAAAATTAGTATGTCATTACCGCGAAGGCGGTAATCCACTCATGTAGCACAAATATGGATTCCTGCCTTCGGAGGAATGACAGATATAATTACCTTTTGTAACCGTCAAAGTCTTGTCCCGGCGCGATGTTGGGATACACTTTCATTGAAGCTCCTTTTTCACCCAATAGTTTTGCCATCGGCCCATACACCCAAGAGTGGCTGAACAGGCTGAATTTCATCAGATTATTTTGTTCACCAGGATCATTAGCAACATCATAAACTGGCGGGAACATGTACTCATGAATTGGATCCCACAGACTTTCAGCGGTTTTCAGATGAATCTTGAAACTGCGCCATTTGACAGCAAATAGATCATTCCCGACATAGTACAAAATATGTTCGCGATTGGATTTTTCCTGATCACCAAGCAGGAAAGCGGATTGATCTATCCCGTCTATCGGCCGATCTGTCGGAATTTTTTCTTGCTCCCCAATCAGATTTGCCAGCGTGGGAAACCAATCCAGCGTGGCGATAATTTCATCAGAAACACGCCCCTCATCAATTTTTTCAGGCCAGCGAATCATGCCAACGGTACGTAATCCAGCTTCATAACCAGTAAAGCCACCTCGGAAGGGGCCGTTTGATCCGCCACCAATGCCTTCTGTAACAGCCCCGTTATCTCCAGCCAAAATCACGATGGTGTCATTACTGACCCCGCTTTCTTCTAAGGCATCGAGAACACGTCCTACGTTATAGTCGAGTTCCATCAAAATGTCCCCATAAATTCCTTTGCGGGTAACATTGTCAAAATCTGGATGATGACCAAGAGGCGGGTGAATTTGAGTGAATGAAACATAAAGGAAGAAGGGATCGTCAGTAGTTACCTGTTCGGCAATATAAGCTTCAGATCGCTCCACAATCTCTCGGTCAATGGTTTTACGGGTTTCCAGATTCAACGGCTCCACTTTCGTAGAAGGCTGTCCCTTGACTCCTTCCCAACTGTAGGGCTGGGGAAATACGTCGGGATCAAATTGCGGCGTTGATGAGTAGCCTGCTTCATCTGTGGTGTTCTTAACTCCAAACCATTGGTCGAAACCTTGATCGGTGGGCAAACGTCCCTCGACATCGCCCAGATGCCATTTACCGAACAGGGCTGTCCTATATCCAGAGTCCGACAGCAACTCCGTTAAGGTGTATTCCCAAGGAGCCAGCCCGTAAGGCAGGCCATAAGTGACCCGATTTGTGCCAGAACGGATGGGCAGTCGCCCAGTCAGAAGTGCAGAGCGGGTGGGCGTACATTGGCTTTCTACGTTGAAGTTTGTCATACGCAAGCCTTCTTGGGCTAACGTATCAATTCGGGGTGTAGGGGTAGCCCCCCCTTGAATGCTGATGTCGCCCCATCCGAAGTTGTCAATAAGGATATAGACGATATTTGGCTTTTTTTGTTGTGTCATTTGTATGCTTCCTCAAAGTATTCTGATTTATGGCAGTTCAAATAATGCTTTATCTTTGCCGATTTCAGCCACAATCAATGCGTTTAGCTTATCATTCATCGTCGCCAATAAGGTTTCGTCGTAGTTGGGATTATCTGGATTAGCCAGATTATCCATCTCTTCCTGATCATTCCACAGGTCGTAAAGAGCTACGTCATTATCGGCCAGTAGTTCTGCTACCGACCCTGGCAGGTTGTAAT
>JAAEOP010001116.1 GCA_024223125.1 Chloroflexota bacterium | reverse complement strand
TTAAATGGAAAAAAGTCATTTTTATAGGCGTTAATGTATCCTATTTTATATTAATTGTCTGTAATTCTAAACAATTGACAGATTTCAGAGGATTACATATAGTATTTTATTTTCACCGCAGGTCCGCAAAAGAAAAGATACTTTTCATTAGCGTCTTTAGCAAAGCGAGCGGTGAAAGAAATCTATAAAAAATATATCATCGAATGAATTAGGATATGGAAGAAAAACAATCGATCAGAAGATGGATGATCTTTGTCATGGCATCCTTGCTGTTTCTGATGTCTCAGTTTTACCGGGCCTCCATTGCCGTCATTACCCCTCAGCTGACTGCGGATACCGGGATTAACACCAGTGAGTTAAGTCTGATATCGGCAGGGTTCTTCTATGCCTTTGCCCTGGCGCAGATTCCCATCGGGATCTACCTGGATCGGTTTGGGGCACGTCGCACCATGACCTTTTTATCCATCATCGCCGCTTTGGGCGCCCTGGTCTTTGCCTGGGCGGGTTCGTTTCAGGGATTAATGACCGGCCGCCTGCTTTTGGGTATCGGTATGGCCTGCAATTTAATGGGGACTTTAAAACTGCTCACCCTGTGGTTCAGCCCAATTCGATTTGCAACTCTCACGGCGTTGGTGGTTTCCATCGGAACGGCCGGCAATCTGATTGCTGCAACACCATTGGTACTGCTCGTACAGGCCTTTGGATGGCGGATTACCTTTACGCTGTTCTCTGCTGCAAACCTTTTACTGGTGATCATTTTCTATGCCATCGTCACCGACGGCCCCAGAATCTCCATCCAATCCAATGGCGAAAATCTACCGCCATCCTTGCGGGATACTCTGGCCTGGATTGGAGATTTATTTCATACGAAAGACTATTGGATCATTTCTTTGGGGACCTTTTGCCGGTATGGTATCTTTGCCGCATTTCAGGCGCTGTGGGCCGGTCCGTTTCTGATGAATGTCATGGGATTGTCCGCCATCACCACCGGGAATATGATTTTTCTGATGAATATCGGGCTGATCTTCGGCGGGCCCATCAACGGTATTCTATCCGATCGGATCCTTAAAACACGCAAAGGAGTGGTCCTGGGAGGTCTGGCGGGATTCTCCAGCATCCTGCTGGCCATGGCTTTCTTACCTGCAACGGTTAGCCAAGCGGTGCTGTATACCCTGTTTTTTCTGTGTGGCATATTCAGCAGTGCAGGCATGGTGATGTACTCCCATATTAAGGAACGGGTGCCGCTGGATAAGGCCGGTGCGGCCATGACAGGGATTAACTTTTTCACCATGGCCGGTGCCGCGGTATTTTTGCAAGGTCTCGGCGCCATCATGCAGCATTTTTTCCCGGTGGCTACGCTGGGGTCTGCCGCTTTTCAAACCGTGTTTATCATCTGCAGCGTATGCCTGGCCGCCACCGCCCTTATGTATCTTCAAACCAGGGAACCCCGGAAAAATGGTGGGAAGGGAAGTTCATAGACTCCCTTTTGCTCTATGGCTTTAATAATTTAAGCAGTGAAATGCGATGATTATTAACAATATGGGATCATTAGTTTTATAGTAGTTGCCATAAATATGTTCCGTTTTAAACGAGGAAACTGTCTGAGTGTAATAAAGATCGTTAAGAAAGAACTTGAGTGCAATATTGTCT
>JAAEOP010001115.1 GCA_024223125.1 Chloroflexota bacterium | reverse complement strand
GAATGGGGGCTACGAAGCTGAACACGTCTATAGTGAGGACGAAACAGCCGGTAAGATATTCTATCTGTTGCTCCAAATCGCCCATATTCTGTTTCAATTGGTTGAAAAGGGCAGTTTGTTTCGACAAGCCTTTCCCAAGGGGGTGGGTTCCTTGAAAAATATTGCCGCTTTGTTTCTGGAAGCTTGGCGCAATTTGCGCCTAAGTAAGGCTGGCTTTATGAGTTTATTTGGCGGTAGGTTTCAGATCAGGTTTGATTCATCATAAGCATAGGGAGAAAAGTAAGGAACCCGGCTTGAACCCAAATTTGATGAGTTGATTGTCACTCTTGTTTTGCCATCGAAGTAGCCCAGAGCGTAGCGAAGGGCGTATCGAGCAGAGTACAGCTCATTTCGAAATGTTGGTTCAAATTCTAACGCTGTAGGTTTTGTCACACGCGTGCTTCCATGTCCAAAGAAAGTGTAAAAATGAATATACAAAAACTGTTTTTCAACCTGGTTATCATTACCAACTTGTTGCTATCGAGTTTGTTAGCCAACCAACCCCGAGCCGCACAGGCTGCATCACCGAATAGATATAAATTGGAGGCAGAGCAGAAAACTGTTAGCGTTCTCGATTCAAGGGGCCTTGGTCGCGCCAAGCAGAATGATACCACCGCATTGACCAATGATAAGCCATCTATAGTCGATAACGGACCGGACACAGAACTGCAGACCAAAGCGCACACCCTCGAAACCTACGGCCGGCTTCCACTCTCGTTTGTCCCCAACCGGGGGCAGGTAGCTGAGTCAGTACAGTATCATTCCCAGGCTGGGGGTCAAACTCTTTGGTTTGGGGCTGAGGGAGTCACGATGCGTGGATTCGGCAGCGAGTCTTCCTCAAATAATGATCCGTTTCGACCTCATCACCCGGGCAGAAGGAATGCTTCGGCTGAAGAGGCGCGGCGCAGTGATACATCCCAATCCACGCCTAACGAAATACAGTTGCGCTTTGTAGCCTCCAACCCTCAGCCGAAGATAACGGTGGCCGACCGGCTACCCGGCGTTGTTAACTACTTCATAGGCAATGATCCGGACCAATGGCAAACCAAAATCCCCACCTTCGGCCAAATCACCTATCGTGATCTGTGGGCCGGCATCGACCTGGTGTACGAAGGACAGACCGGGGCCTTAAAGAGTACCTACATCGTCGACCCCGGTGCTGACCCGACCCAAATCCAACTAGCGTTTCCCAATGCCGACAGCTTGACCATTGACAAGCGGGGCAATCTTATCATCCACGTTGGGCAAACTAAACTCTACG
>JAAEOP010001114.1 GCA_024223125.1 Chloroflexota bacterium | reverse complement strand
GTCAGGTTGTATAAAGTGAGCAGTTAGAAACCCTCTCCGGCTCAGTGCGTCTTGAGCTTGGGTCGGCGAGAAAAAAACCGTCAGGTTGATAGCCAGCCGGGTTAGGCACATCCTTTTGGACGGACAAGTTGCCTTATTTATTGGATAGGTGACAATAATCACCTCTATAAGTTGACATAAAACAAAACTTGCTTGTTTTTATGTCAACTTGCAGGGTAACCAACCCTTCCCAAGAAAATGGGTAAGAACGTTGCGCGAGACCCAGGCCCAGATTATTCGGGCTGAAAAGATGGCTGTGGTAGGTCGTCTGGCGGCCTCGGTGGCCCACGAGGTGAATAACCCGCTGCAAGCAATTGCTCTGCACCTGCAGTTGATTGCCGACGAGGAGTTGACCCAACCGGCTAACAAGCGGCTGGCGATTGTGCAGGAAGAACTCGACCGGATTGCCGGAATTGTTCAAAGATTGCTGGATTTTCAGCGTCCTACCTTAGGCAGGCGGGCACACTACAAGATATCCGCGCTGCTGGATGATGTATTTGCTCTAACCAGTAAACAGTTACAGCAACACGATGTAACCGTAGAGCGTACAGATGGACCTGATTTAGAATCGGTGTGGGTAGCAGGCAATCAAATTAAGCAAGTATTTCTCAATATTGTTCTGAATGCGGTTGAAGCGATGCCTGGTGGGGGGCGATTGCAGGTGAAGACCCAACAGTTAAACGGCACACTCGGCGTAACCTTTACCGATTCCGGCGTAGGGATGACGGCTGAGGTCATGGACCATCTTTTCGAGCCCTTTTATTCGACAAAAAGCAAAGGCAGTGGCCTTGGATTGGCAGTTAGCCACGAGATTGTATCTCAACACGGAGGCAGCTTGGAGGCCAGTAGCCGGCCAAATCTTGGATCAACCTTTACCGTTAACCTACCGCTTAATGAGCAAGTTGAAACGTGATGATATGAACACAATTTCAGGGCGAGTACTTATTGTTGATGATGAAGTAAACATTCGCGGGGGGCTCCGCGATGTTTTGATCAAAGATGGACATGGCGTCACAGATGTAGGCAGTGGCGAAGAGGCTCTGGTTACGTTGGCCTCAGCTACTTATGACGTGGCCTTAGTGGACATTAGAATGCCGGGTATATCTGGCATTGAGCTGCTGCAAACCATTCGTGAGCGCCGGCCGCATTTGGCCGTTATTATCCTGACCGGGCACGGCGGTTTAGAATCAGCGATGGCGGCGATAAAGGCAGGGGCTCACGATTATCTGCTCAAACCGGCCCAGCCCAAGATCATTCGCCAAACGGTGATAGAGGCCATCGCTTCATCTCGCCGTCACCGGGAACAGGCTCATCTGGTCGAATCATTGCGGACCAGTCTCACCCGGTTTGACGACATAGTGGCTGAAGAACCTGCTCATAATTCAACATCCACGCCTGATATGCACTCATTGGGCGTTGGCGATTTACATATTGACCTTCACACGCATGAGATGCGACGAAATGGCAACCCTGTACACCTCTCTCCCACAGAGTTCAAGCTGTTGGTGGCGTTGGCGTCTCATCCCAATGACGTCGTCGATTACGTGACTCTGGCCCAACTGAGTTTGGGCTATGAGCCCTCGCTTTGGGAAGCTAAAGAGCTAATTAAACGACACGTATCTGCCGTACGTCACAAAATTGAACCTGACCCAACTGCCCCACGTTACCTCTTGAACGTGCGTGGTGTGGGTTATCGGCTGACCGCGCCGCACTAATTTATTCCTTCACCCATTTACAACAGAATATACTACGGAATCGCAATTTAACCGTCACCGTTCCGTCACCAAACCGTTTCCGATTCTTATCAAAAAATGTGTTAGATTATTATTAACGGTTGCTGAAGAGCAATTCAAAAAATCAAACCATTTACAAAGTAGTTTTATCATGCACAGGAGGTTAATTTTATGGCAGCACCAAAACTTTCTAAGTTGGAACGGGAAACGATCGGACTTAAGGTCTTTCCCCTATTCACCCTGCTGGGGTGGGTCTTGATTGGCGTTGCGATCCTGGTCCTGGTCATTGTTTTGGCCCCAACAGGCGCATCCTACTGGGGAGGCAACGCTAAAGCTACCCGCGACGCTGCGGCAATAGGCTCGGCCTTACTTGGCCAGCTCAGCACACTGGCCTGGTGGCCCAAGCTGATAGACCCGCTGTTTTTTATGGGGGTGGCCTCGCTTATGGTCGGCATTGCCCTGGAATTTGCGGCTATCCCGGGTATCTTGGACCGTCGAATTGAGCTTTTGACCAAGGCCATCCCTTTGATGGGCCACAAATAAAAGAATTTTTTACGTAAACTATAAGAAAAGGAGATTAATGATGGAAAAAATGTTGCAAGCAATGATGAAACGATTTCCAATGTTCATCGGTATGGGATTTATGATTGTGATGATTGCCTTGATCATTGGCGCAGTGAACGCCTCGAATGCAGCCGGCTACTACGCCGTAGATAAGGCCACCCGTGATGCCAGCCTCGAACTGGCCCAGGTCAGGGCCGGTATTGAGAGCACAGTGGTCTGGCTGCCCTACTTCAAGTTCTTGGGGGTGGCTATGATTTGGGGGGGTATCACCATGGCCTTGGGGGTAATTGCTCTGAAATTACAAGCTCTGGGCAAAAAAGTAATGGCCAGCGTGCCGGATAATGCCCGGGTGTCAATTCCGCCCAAACCGATATCAGTCTACCTGATGCGTATGTTTATGATGGTGGGGATGTTGATCATAATCATCGGTTTTATTGTGTCGATGGGGGTGGCAGGCACGGCCTCGTCCGTTTTTAGCAACCCGATAACCACCCTCGATGCAGCGCCGACCGGCTCTCCCTTGCTGGCCCAAATCGCCGGCATCCATGCCGCCGAAACCTGGCTGGAAGCCTTCAAATTTCTGGGGGTGGCCTCTTTGTTCCTGGGCATTGTCAACGGCCTGGGCGCAATTATCTTCGCCCTGCGCTACCAACAGTCGGCCATTCCCCAGGTTGTCGAAAAATTACCGAAACCGGCCCGCGTGCCGGCCTCCAATACCGGGGCAATTCCGGCCCCGGCTCGCTAATTTTAGGTTTGACTTTATAAAGGAGTCGCCTATGGCGCGGGGGGTATGGGGGGTGTCCCTCCATTTCCTTCTCCACGCCATACGCCCGGTATGAAACCCCCGGAACAGGGTTTCATAGGAGTAATGACGATGATGGAAAAAATGATGCTTAGAATGATGAAAATGTACCAGATGTTTGCCTGGCTGGGCTTGATGATTGTCTTGATCGCCTTTCTGGTGGCCCTATTTTCGGGATCGAGTGCCCAAGCTACTTTCTTCTCAGTAGACAAAGCTACCCGAGAAGCAGCCGGCGCCGGCTCGACCCTGGCCCTGGCCAATGTTACCCGGCACACCGTCCCAATCTGGGTGCCGGCCTTCAAATTCCTGGGGTTGGGTATTATGTTGGGGGCAATCACCATGGCCCTGGGCCTGATTGCCACCACGTTGCGTAACCTGGGAAAAGATGTGATGGCCCAATGGCCGATTAACCTGAACCCCGGCACCCCCCCCAAACCGGTCTCGGCCAAAATGTTTCCCATGATTATGATGATGGGCTGGCTCTTACTGATCATCGGCCTGGTTTGGGCCTTATCGCTGACCGGCGTGGCCTCCTCCTACTTTAACCACTCGATTGCCACTGAACT
>JAAEOP010001113.1 GCA_024223125.1 Chloroflexota bacterium | reverse complement strand
GGCCTTGACTGCCCTGTTACCCGCCCCGCCCGATGACCCTCAGCCGAGTGACTAAGGCCCACCTGAACCCAAAAGGGAACTGACCAATCAGTTCCCTTTTTTATTAGCAAAAAACAGGAGCGAACAGCCGGCCCCCACAAAAAAAGCCACCCACCGCAGCGAGGCCACGACGGACGGCGCGTTGCTTGCCCCCGTCCCCAATTTGGAGACGGACGTGCCAAGTAAACTATATTTGCCCAAAGCCGATTTGCCACCGAACACCATAGCTTGCCCCGAAACCGGAGTTTCTACCCAATACCGACCCCCAAACCCAAGTTTGGCATCGAGCAGGGTACATTTTAGGCCCAATTTAAAAAACACCACAGCCCACCCCGAAACTGGAGTTTCTCCCCCAATACCGACCCCAAACCCAAGTTTGGGATCGAGGGGGCCACACTTTAGGCCCGATTAAACATTTGGGCCGTGATCAAATGCTTGAAGTATGTCTCTGTAGTCTTCAATCGCACGATATATGGCTCTTTGTACAAAGTTTTTATCTCCCTTAGCCAGACCAAGAATAGCTAATTGAACCCGTTCAATTTCCAAATCATCATATTTCGCTAGTAAGCTTATGACTTGATCACAATCCTTAGGCTCAAAATCTTGGTTAACTCGATCAATTACTCTTTTAGCAAGTTGTTGCCTTGTCATATTTTCTCCTGTTAAATTATGAAATTTAATTAAGGCGGCAAAAAGAAGATGTCAGCTCCAATACTATTTCCAGACCGTGAATAGCGATAACCAGCTAATCGAAGTTGCTCAAGTTCTCTTGCAAGTACAGTCGGCCTCAAATTTAGACCATCCCACAAAGTTTCTAGTCTAATTGGAGAAACAAGCGAGAATTTTGCCCCACGATCAATTCCCCCCTGCATCCAAGCATCATTCACTCTCAGATTCCATCCTGGAAAATTTAGGGTTTCATAGCCACTAATATTGTCCCAAGGTCTCACATCATCCCGCCTACCAAAAACAATTATGTCGTCAGATCTATTTGTCCGCTTATATGCTTTCCAGGCTGTGTGAGAGCTACCCGCAAACTCCCCAGTGTATACACCTTTTGTGACACGTTGGAAACTGTTCCAATTATCAACTGGCCCTAACGTATTTTGGAACGCACTACCATAATGTCTTAAATGTGCTTCAGTTCCAGAACTAACAGTATTTCGTGGGAATCCTGAGTAATCAAGGCTGGAATTGTAACAATTATGAACCAACACCCCCGCTTCGAGTACGAAGTAAGTATGCACACCCTTGACGGTGAAATTATACACCACCTCCGGCGCATCGAGAACCACCCGCTCGATCGCCAGCACCGCAGCCCAACCCCCATCAATCCGGCGCAGACGATCCCCGACGGTCAACGCTCCGGCTTCGACCCAACCTTGGCCCTCGATGTAGATGGGATGATCCGGCGTGACCTCCATTATTTCGCCGTCGATGGTTAGGTACAGGAGTTCAGCGACGGGGTGGTTGGTCAGGTAGACCACCTCGAAGTAGCCGTATTCGCCGGTATCGGGATCGAGGGCGTAGACCATGTCGCCCAGTTTGACCTCTTCAATCGGGACGAGGCCATCTTCGGTATGGACCAGGGTGTCGGCGGTGAAGGAGTTGGCACAACGGCGGCCGGTATCCAAAACATCATCATAGTACTGGCTGCCATACGAGCCGGGCAAGCCTGGGATAGCAATGGCGGCAACGCCATAAACGGCAAAGGCACATTCACTAACATATACCCCCCTGATTTGACAGGATACGAGGCATAACAGTCAGAAATAATGATAAAATCGCCAGCTAATTCTAGTTTTGATCTCAGATATGATAACAAATTTGAGGATTTATCGGATAAAAATCTGTTCAATCCTATTAATCCACTGTCATATTGTGAATGATATCCCTCATTTTTTGTCAAATGGGAGGGGTAT